>CAYPSI010000017.1:0-48613 GCA_964413375.1 uncultured Spirochaetales bacterium
TTTCTCGACCGCCGCGCCTTTCTCGTGTCCTACGACCCGAGAGCGGACGACTCCGAGGGTCGCTTGCTCGAGCGGGTGCTCGATGCGGTGACGCCCGTCGTGGCCGGGATCAACCTCGAGTACTACTTCAGCTTCGTCGACCCGACGGGTTACGGCTGCGGGACGAAGCTCCCCCACAACGTGACCGCGATGCTTGGAGTGATGGACGGCCACGCGAGCGACCTGCGCACGGGGCTTCCGTGGCAGATGGTCGAGATCCACGAGCCGCTTCGGCTCCTGCTGGTGCTGGAGACGCAGCCCGAGATCCTCGCGGCAATCCTCGGCCGCAATCCGGCGCTCGCGAGGCTCGTCCGCAACCGCTGGGTGCAGGCGGCCACCCTGGCACCCGACTCGGGTGACATCTTCTGGTTCGGAACCCGGGGGCTCGTCCCGCACCGATCCGAGACCGTGAGTCTCCCCGAGGTGCGGGCCTCCGCCGACTGGTACGGGGAGCAGCGCCATGCGCTAGCGCCTGCGCGCGTGGCGACCGCGGCCCTGCCCAGGCCCCCGTCGTGAGCGTGGAAACGGCAGCCAGCGTGCTCACGCTGCTCGGCGCGCTCGCTCCGATCGGCTTCTTCGCGGTCGTGTCCATCCCTTCGCTCGCGAATCGGCCGCTCGGCGAGGCCGCGACGGCGGCGCTCTCGAAGCTGTGCTTCGGCGCGGGTCTCGCGAGCCTGCTCGGGGCCTGGCTGGCGGTCGAGTCGATGCCGCAGCCGCGTCTGGTGGTCGAGATCGGCGAGTGGTTTCGTTGCGGATCCTACGCCTTCCACCTCTCGCTACTGGCCGACCGGCTCTCGCTCCCCTTCGCCGCCTTCGCGCTGGCTCTCTGCGGAGTCGTCGCGAGCTTCTCTCATCGCTACCTGCACCGCGAGCCGGGATACAACCGCTTCTTCGCGATGCTCGCGCTCTTCGCCGCGGGAATCACGCTCGTGATCCTGGGCGGGAGCATCGAGCTCGTCTTCGCGGGCTGGGAGCTCGTGGGCGTCAGCTCGGCGCTCCTCGTCGCCTTCTTCCACGAGCGACCGCTGCCGGTTCGCAACGGTCTGCGCACCTTCGTGGTGTACCGAACGACGGACGTGGGGCTCGTCGCCGCGGCCGTCCTGCTTCACCATGCACTCGGGACGGGGGAGTTTGGCGCCTTCGTCGGCAGCGAGGCCTGGCCGGGCGGGTTGAGCCCCCTCAGGGGCGGAACCGCGACGGCGGTGGCGCTGCTCTTGTGCCTGTCGGCGATGGGCAAGTGCGCCCAGATCCCGTTCTCGGGCTGGCTCCCGCGCGCGATGGAGGGGCCGACGCCCTCGAGCGCGATCTTCTACGGGGCGCTGTCGGTGCACGCCGGCGCCTATCTGATGCTGCGCGTGGCTCCGCTCCTCGATCGCTCGCCCGTTGCCGCCGCGTTGCTCGTGGCTCTCGGGGTCGCGACGGCCCTCCACGCGACCTTCGTCGGGCGGGTCCAGACGGACATCAAGTCGGCCCTCGCCTACGCCTCGCTGACCCAGGTCGGCATCATTCTCGCGGAGATCGGCTTGGGACTTCGCTGGGTCGCGGTTGCGCACATCCTGGGTCACGCGAGCGTGCGCTCGCTTCAGTTTCTGCGCGCGCCCTCCCTGCTCCACGACCTCCACCAGGTGGAGAGCGCCGTCGGTGGGCACCTCGCCCGAACCGGGCTCCATCTCGAGCGCGCCGTCCCGGGCGGCTTGCAGCGGCGCCTGTATCGGATGGCGCTCGAGCGCTGGCGACTCGACGAGGCGCTCGACTTCCTCGTGGTGGAGCCCTTCCTGGCGCTCTTCCGCCGGCTCGACGCGCTCGATCGGCGCTGGTGCCGCATCGTGGCAGGAGCGGAGAGGCGATCGCCGTCGAGTCAGGCGCGGAGGCGCAGTGCCGGCGGCTGAGCTGCACGGTCCGTGGCTGGTGCTGCTGCTGACCGCCCCGCTCGCCGGGGCCATCAGCCTGCGCCGACGCACGCAGGGAGAGGAGGCTCGCCGCGCGGCGCTGGTCGCCGCAGGCGTCGCGCTCGTCGCGGCGCTTCTGGTGCTCGTCGACCACCACACCTCGGGAAGGGCGATCTTGGCAGATCCACTGGATCCGGCGCGGCGTTTCCTCGACGCGCCGCTCTTCGAGATCGACGAGCTCTCCGCCTGGCTGCTGCCCTTCGCAGCGGTCGTTTTCGGGGCGGCGCTGCTCGTCGCTCCGCGCCGAGCGCTGGCCGACGGGTTTGCCGCGAGGCTGCTGCTCGCCGAGGGCCTCGTCCTCGCGACCTTCGCCTGTCGTCGCCCGGCGGGCGTCGCGCTCCTCTGGGCGCTCTCGATCGTGCCGCTCGTCATCGAGCTGCGCGGTCGGGGCGAGCCCGTGGCGGCGCGCGTCTTCCGGCGCAGCATGACGCTCGCGGTCGTGCTGCTCGCGGGAGGAGTCCTTGCGCTGGAGCTCGCTCCCGCGGATGCCAGCGGCGTGCGGACGCTCGCGATCGGCTTCGTGCTCGCGGGGGTGGCCGTGCGCAAGGGGATCTTCCCGGTGCACTCCTGGGTGGCGGAGTTCTTTGCGGGCGCGCCCCTCGGAGCGGCGGTGCTCTTCTGCGCGCCGCAGCTCGGGGCCTACGCGTTGATCCGGATCGCGGCGCCCGAGGCGCCCGCGTGGCTGCTCCACGGCTTCGGCACGGCGGCCCTGGTGACCGCGGTGTACGGCTCGGGCTCGGCGCTGGTGCAGGACGACCCGCGCCGATCCTTCGGCTGCCTCTTCATGAGCCAATCGGCCCTCGTGATGGCCGGTCTCGACTGCACGTCGACCGTGGGCCTCGCCGGCGGGCTCGCGCTGTGGATCTCGTGCGGGCTCGCGCTCGCCGGCTTCGGCTTGACACTCTGGGTGCTCGAAGCGCGCCGCGGTGCGCTCTCGCTCGCGCGCTTCGAGGGGGGGTACGAGCGCATGCCGCTCGTCGCCACCTGCTTCCTCGTCTTCGGGCTCGCGAGCGTCGGCTTCCCGGGGACCCTGGGTTTCGTCGGGCAGGAGCTTCTGCTCGACGGAGCCGTCGAGGAGCATCCGCACGTGGGGATCCTGGTCGCGATCGCGACCGCGGCGAACGGCATCGCCGTCGTGCGGATGTACTTCCACCTCTTCTGCGGCGCGCGCGATCACGCCGGGGAAGCGCAGCGTTTTCGCAAGCGCGAGGCGTGGGGCTTCGCGGCTGTCGCAGCACTGCTCGTGGTGGGGGGCGTCGTCCCCGGCCCCTTCGTCGAGTCCCGCGCCCGCGTCGCCGAGGAGATCGTGCGCCTGCGCTCGGCTCCGGCTCCCGTGCGCGCGCTACTCCGCGTTCCGGCGGATCTGCGTCACCACGTAGCGGTCCCCATCCTGCTTCACGAGGAAGTCGACTTCGTCGCCGACCGCGACGCCCTCGAGCAGCGTCGGATCGTCGACGGAGAAGGTCATCGTCATCGCCATCATCAGGTCCGGGATCTCGCCGTGCTCGATCGTGACCAGGGCCGCCCCCACGTCGAGGCCGCGGAGCACGCCGTGGCCCGGCTTCGCGGTGCCGGGCGGCTCTCCGCCGCAGCCGAAGAGCGCGATCGACAGAGCGATCGCTGCGAGCTGCCAGCGTCTCGCGCTTCCCATGGCCTTCCCCCCTCTCCTGACGAGGGTAGCCGCGAAGGGCACGCTTGACAGTCCGCGCAGGGGCGTGCTGCAATCGACTGGATCGATCTGGAGGACGCGATGAAGCTCGACCTGCTCTACGAGGTGGATTGCCCGAAGCCGTGGGAGGGCGCGCATCCCTACGGCCAGCGCAAGCGCGAGCAGCAGGCCTATCGCGAGGCGCTCGAGCAGATCAAGCTCGCCGACCGGATGGGCTTCCACACGATCTGGGCGGTCGAGCATCACTTCCGCGAAGGTCGCTCGCACTGTCCCGCGCCCGAGGTGCTGCTGGGCGCGCTCTCGCAGGTGACCGAGAACATCCGTCTCGGATTTGGCGTGACGCTCTGTCCCTTCGCGTTCACGCACCCGGCGCGCATCGCCGAGAAGGTGGCGGCCGTCGACATCCTCTCCGGCGGTCGGGTCGAGTGGGGCACCGGTCGCTCGACGCCGATGGAGCAGACGGCCTTCCACGTCGATCGCGCGAAGTCTCGCGAGCAGTGGCGCGAGGCGATCGAGGTCGTATGCGGGATGTGGCGCGAGGAGCGCTTCTCGTGGGATTCACCGACCTTCCAGTTTCCGGAGCGGGTGGTGACTCCGAAGCCCGTGCAGGATCCCCATCCCGCGTGCTGGATGGCCGCTACCTCGGCGGGGTCTGCGGAGGTGGCCGGCGAGAACGCGCTCGGGCTCCTCTCCTTCTCGATCATGCAGCCGCTCGAGCGGATGGCGCAGCAGATCGAGGCCTACCGCAACGCGCAGCTGCGCGCGAAGCCGCTCACGGGAGTCTCCACGAACAAGGTGGCTGCCTACACCCTCGTACACTGCGCGGACTCGATGGAGGAGGCGGAGCGCAACGGTATCTGGAAGTCGGTGGGCTGGTGGTACCAGAACCTGGCCCAGTTCACGCTCGACTGGGAGCTCGTGCACCTCTCGCCGGAAGAGCAGAATCAGGTCTTCCCGCTGATGAAGCCGCTCGTGGAGGGAAACATCCCGATTGAGCACTTCCACGAGGCCGACATGATCGTCGTGGGGGATGCCGAGCGCTGTCTGGAGAAGATGAAGCGCTACGCCGACCTCGGGGTGGACGAGCTGATCTGCTACGTGCAGTTCGGCTACCACCCGCACGAGTCCGTGATGAAGACGATCGAGATCCTCGGTCGCGAGGTGCGCCCCGAGATCGAGCGCTACAAGCCGCCGGTGCCGAAGGGCCCGCTCCCGCCGCGAACCGAATCGCTCTCCAAGTTCGTCGACTGAACGCGCTCCCCGCCAAGGCCGCCCCGCAAGGCCGCGAAGCGGCCGCGCAGCGAGGCGCAGCCGAGCGGAGTCATTGGGCCAGGCCGCGCAGCGAGGCGCAGCCGAGCGGAGTTCATCGGCAAGCGAAGCGCGCAGCGAGGCGCAGCCGAGCGGAGTTCATCGGCAAGCGAAGCGCGCAGCGAGGCGCAGCCGAGCGGAGTTCATCGAACCTGCAGCGAGCGCCGCTTCCAGATCGCGAAGAGCGCCGGGTAGACCAGCAGCTCGAGCGCGAAGGAGCTGGCGAGGCCGCCGACCATCGGGGCGGCGATCCGCTTCATCACGTCCGCGCCGGTGCCGCTGCTCCACAGGAGCGGCAGCAGGCCGGCCGTCATCGCCACGACGGTCATCAGCTTTGGCCGGATGCGGCGCGCCGCCCCCTCGACGATCGCGTCCTCGAGGTCCTGGGTGTTGCGCAGCCGACCCGTGGCCTCGTGCTCGCGATGGGCGATCGTCAGGTACAGGAGCATCACCACGCCGGTCTGCGCATCCAGGCCGGCGAGCGCGATGATGCCGACCCAGACGGCGACGGAGAGGTTGTAGCCGAGCAGCCACAGGAGCCACACGGCGCCCACCAGCGAGAAGGGCACCGCGAGCATCACGATCGCGGTCTCGACCGCGGAGCCGGTGTTCCAGTAGAGCAGCAGGGCCACGAGCAGCAGCGTGAGCGGTAGCACGAACCAGAGCCGCGTCTTGGCCCGCTCGTAGTACTGGAACTGTCCCGCCCACTCGAGGCGCGTTCCCGGCGGCAGGGCCACGCGCTCCGCCACCGCGCGCCGGGCGTCTTCGACGTAGTCCACGATCGGACGCTCCGCGACGTCCACGGACACGAGCCCGACGAGGCTCCCGGCCTCGCTCCGGATCAGCGGGGGACCCATCGCGAACTCGATCCGGGCGACCTGCTCGAGCGGCACCTGGGCGCCCTGTGGCGTCGTCACGAGCACGCGGCGCAGGGCGCCCAGATCCTCGCGGAAGTCCCGCGCGTAGCGGACGCTGATCGGGTAGCGCTCCCGGCCCTCCACGGTCTCGGAGACGTTGAGGCCTCCGATCGCGGACTCGACCACCTCGTTCACGTCGCGCACCCGGATCCCGAGGCGCGCCGCACGCTCGCGGTCCACGCGCACATCGAGGTAGAAGCCGCCGGTGATGCGCTCGGCGACGGCGCTGCGCGTCCCGTCGACTTCCGCGAGCACGTGCTCGATCTCCACCGCCACCCGCTCGAGGGTCGCAAGATCCGGGCCGAAAACCTTGATCCCGAGCTCGCTGCGGATCCCGGTGGCGAGCATCTCGGTGCGCGTCTGGATCGGCATCCAGAAGATGTTCGGCATCCCCGGATAGCGCAGCCGCTCGTCCATCTCGCGGACGAGGCGGTCCCAGGTCATTCCCGGCCGCCACTCGCTCGTGGGGCGCAGCATCGCGATGGCTTCCACCATCTCGAGGCCCGCCGGGTCCGTAGGCGTCTCGGCGCGCCCGATCTTCCCGAAGACGCGGGTCACCTCCGGGAACTCGAGCAGCTCGCGGTCGATCCGCTGCAGCACCTCGCCGGCCTGCGTCATCGACATGCCGGGCGGAGCGGTCGGCATGTAGAGCAGCGTCCCCTCGTCGAGCGGTGGCATGAACTCGCTGCCGAGCTGCAGGAAGACCGGGACGGTCGCGGCCATCAACAGCAGGGCCGCGGCGACGACCCAGCCGCGCCGCCGCACGACCCGGCGGACGACCGGTGCGTAGAGGCGGATCAGCGCGCGGTTCAGCGGGTGCTCCTCTTCGCCGCGGATCCGGCCGCGGATCGCAATCGCCGCGATCGCGGGGGTGAGCGTCACCGATAGAATGGCCGCGAAGCCCATCGCGTAGGTCTTCGTGAACGCGAGCGGCTTGAAGAGCCGGCCCTCGGTGGACTCGAGCGCGAAGATCGGCAGGAAGGAGACGGTGATGACCAGCAGCGCGAAGAAGAGGCTCGGGCCGACTTCCTGCATGGCCGCCAGCACCACGGCTTCGCGGGACCCGGGGCGGCCCTCGCGCTCCCAGAGCTCGAGGCGCCGGTGGGCGTTCTCGACCACGATGATCGAAGCGTCGACCATCGCGCCGATCGCGACCGCGATGCCACCGAGCGACATGATGTTCGCGCTGAGACCCTGATAGTGCATCGGCACGAAGGCGAGCAGCACGCCCACCGGGATGATGACGATCGGGACCAGCGCGCTGCGCACGTGCAGCAGGAAGGCGAGGATCACGAAGGCGACGATCGCCATCTCCTCGAGGAGGGTCCGGCGCAGCGTGTCGATCGCTCCCTCGATCAGCTCGGAGCGGTCGTAGGTGGTGACGATCTCGACGCCCTCCGGCAGGCCCGGCCGGATCTCCTCGAGTCGGCGCTTCACGGCGTCGATCACGCGCAACGCGTTCTGCCCCTGGCGCATCACGACGATGCCACCGACGGCCTCGCCTTCGCCGTCGAGATCGGTGATTCCGCGCCGCGTGTCCGGGCCGAAGCGCAGCTCCGCCACGTCCTCGAGGTAGACCGGAGCTCCGTTCGCCGCCGCGCGCAGCGGGATGCGCCGCAGGTCCTCGAGGCTCTCGACGTAGCCGCGCCCGCGGATCACGTACTCGGTTCCCGCGAACTCGACGCTCTGCCCGCCCGAATCCTCGTTGGATTCGCGGATGGCCTCGACTACGTCGCGCAGCGTCAGGTCGAGCGAAAAGAGACGGCTCGGATCGAGCAGCACCTGGTACTGGCGCACGAAGCCGCCGACCGAGGCCACCTCGGCGACGCCCGGCACGCTCTCGAGCGCATAGCGAAGATTCCAGTCCTGGAGCGAGCGCAGCTCCGCGAGGTCGAGAGCGCCGCTGCGGTCCACGAGGGCGTACTGGAAGACCCAGCCGACTCCCGTCGCATCCGGTCCCAGCACCGGCAGGACTCCGTCGGGCAGCTCCGCCTGCACGCCGCTCAGGTACTCGAGCACGCGGCTGCGGGCCCAGTAGAGATCGATGCCATCCTCGAAGATCACGTACACGAAGGAGAGCCCGAAGTAGGACTGCCCCCGCACGGAGCGCACTCCGGGTGCCGCGAGCAGGGTGGTCGAGATCGGGTAGGTGACCTGCGCCTCGACGAGGTCCGGGCTGCGGCCCGGCCAGTCCGTGAAGACGATCACCTGCACGTCGGAGAGATCCGGGATCGCGTCGAGGGGGGCGTTGCGCAGCGCGGTGAAGCCGAAGAGTGCCGCTGCGAGGACCAGCAGGATCGTGATGCCGCGATTCTGTGCGCACGCGGCGATCGTGGCCGCGATCGGCCCGCGCGCTTGCGATGCGGTCGGGCTCACCATCGGTCGAGTGCCTCGCGCAGACGGCTTTCCGACGCCACGAGGAAGGTCGCCGACGAGACGACCGCCTGGCCCTCCTCGAGGCCGGCCCTGATCTCGACCTCCTCGCCCACGCGCACGCCGACCTCTACGCGCCGGGGCTCGAGGCGGCCCTCGCCACGATCGAGGAAGACGAAGCTGCGATCGCCCGCGTGGAGGACGGCCGAGAGCGGGACGACGAGCCGCTCGCCAAGCGGCACGCGCAGCTCGACAGTCGCGAGCATGTCGGGACGCAGCTCGAGCTCCGGGTTCGCGAGCTCGATGCGCACGCGCCCGGTGCGCGTGCTCGCGGAAAGACCCGGGTAGACCCAGGCGACGCTGCCTTCGAAGACGCGGCCCGGCAGGTAGGGGAGGGTGAGCTCTGCGCGCATGCCCGTGCGGACGAGCGGAAGCTCCGCTTCGTACAGCTCCGCCTCGACCCAGACGCGATCGAGCGGCGCGATCCGGTACAGGCGCTGCGCCGGCTCGACGGCGCCCCCCGCGACGACCTCCTTCTCGATCACGTAGCCGCTCGCGGGCGAGCGGATCGGCAGCGCCTCGAGCGCCGCGCCGGTGCGCGCAATCTGCGCGAGCTCCTGCGGCGCCACGTCCCAGAGGCGCAGGCGGTCGCGGGCCGCGCTGACGAGCGCGTCGCTGCGATCGGGAACGTCGGTCTCCCGGGCGCGCGCCTGGCTGCGCAGCGCGAGCAGGTACTCCTGCTGGGCCGCGTAGAGCTCCGGGCTGTAGAGCGTGAAGAGGATCTCGCCGGCCTCGACGCGGTCCCCCAACGCATCGACGTGCAGGTCGCGGACCCAGCCGCGCAGCTTGAGCGAGACGTCGCGCAGCGCGGTCTCGTCGTACGCGATGCGCCCCGCCGCGCGGATTGGCTGCTCGAGGGGGCGGCGCTCCGCGCGGGTGAAGCGCACGCCGATCCGCTGCAGGCGCTCGGGCGCGATCTGGAAGGCGGCCGAGCTGGGCTCATCGGCTGTTGCGGGCGTCCCCGTGTCGGGCTCCGCCGCGTGGTCGTGCGGCGCGGGGCCGGGGGCGCCCCCGGCGCCCTCGAGACGCAGCCCGGTCGTGCCTACGGTGAGAGCGCCCTCCGCGGCGGCCGCGGGGCCCGACGGCGTCTTCGCGCGAAGCTCCACCCTCCAGGTGCCGCCCATCGCGAGCTGGTAGTCGGCGCGGTAATGACCGCCGCCGAGCTCCGAGACGCTCGCCGCGCCGCCCATCGCGGGCATCGCGCCCATCGCCTGCATCTCGACTCGCGCCTCGAGCGCCGCACCCTCGATCGCACGGCCCTCGGCGTCGCGCAGCTCGATATGCAGCTCGTTGTCCCCGACGCGCGGGCTCGCGGGCGCCGTCGTCGCGCGGATCTCGATCCCGGCCGAGCGCACGACGGCCGGCTCGGGCGAGTCCGTGCAGGCCCCGAGGGCGCTCGCGACGAGTACCAGGCGAAGGAGGGGACGGGCAATCCCGTGCTTCGACATCGATCTCCTCCTCACGGGAGCCCCGGAAGCGCGCCGATCGCGCGCTCGAGCTCCGCGTAGCTTCGACACCCATCCGCCACCGCCGTCTCGCGGTCGAGCTCTGCGTCCCGCAGCTGGCGCTCGGCCTCGATCAGCGCGTCGAAGCCGTTGCGACCGGTCTCGAAGCCGGCGCGCGCAGCCGCGACCCGGTCTCGCGCCGCGGGCAGCAGGCGCTTCTCGAGCAGATGCAGCACGTGGCGGGACTCCTCGACGCGCTCCACGGCGCTCCTCACCTCGAAACGCACCTCGTCCTCGAGTGCAGCGCGCTCGCTCGTCGCCCCCGAGAGCTCGGCACGCGCCTCCGCGAGCGCCGCCCGGCGGCGCGCGACCCGGATCGGGAGATCGATCGCGAAACCCACCACCGGACGCAGCTCCGACTCCTGCATCAGACCCTCCCACCCGCCCACGAGCGTCACATCCGGGAGGAACTCGCGGCGCGCGAGCGCCACCCCCGAGCGCCTCCCGCGCACGCGGGCCTCGGCGGCCCGCAGCTCCGGACGTTCGCGCAGCGCACGCTCCACGAGCGCGTTGGGATCGAGGGTCTCGATCGCGGGTGCATCGATCCGCGGCGGCGGCGGCGGAAGCGGGGTCTCGCCGCGCCGATGCAGCAGCGCGTCGATCCGGGCGGCCGTGACGCGCAGCTCGGAGCGCAGGATCGCGCCGTCGTGGAGCCGGTGCGCATGCTCGACCTCCGCCTGGAGGGGGTCCTGCTGCGCTGCCTCGCCCGCGGCGTAGCGCGCCAGCGCGACTTCTCGCAGCTCCGCGAGCAGCAGGACGTGGATGTCGTTGATCTCGATGGCCCGCGCAACGACATAGTAGTCGTCGAAGAGCAACGAGGCCGTCTCGGCGAGGCGCCGCCGAAGGGCCTCGTAGTCGTTCTCCGCTGCCTCGGCCGAGGCGAGTGCCACTTCCCCGCGCAGTGAGAGCTTGCCCGGGAAGGGCAGGCGTTGCGCGAGCTCCGCCTTGTACCCGTCGCGCACCGCGTTCGATCCGAAGGAGCGCGGTGCAACGCCGAAGCCGGCGTTCGGGTCGTCGAGCGAGGTCTCCTGCGGGAAGCGCTCGAGGGCCGCGCGCCAGGCCTGGCGCGCCGCGTCGAGGGAGGGATTGCGCCGCAGTACCTCCTGCACCAGCCGCTCGCGTTCGAGCTGCGGCGTGCGCGCGAAGGGGTCTTCCGGGTCGAGGGTCGCGCCGGGCGCGCGCGCGACGAAGCTCTTCTCGAGCTCGCGGTGGCGGGCGCCGAGCTCGGGGCTCGCGCAGCCCACGAGCGAGAGCACGGCGATCAAGAACGCGGCGGACGCCCGGGTCGGGGCAAGGGCCCCCTCACCGCGGCGGATGGCGGACGGGGTCATGGTGTCGAGCTCCACGGCCGGGCGCGCGGCGAGCCGCCGCGCCCGGGATGCGTCAGGGGACGACCGTGGTGGGCTCAGAGTCGAAGAACGACGGAGGCGAGAGCGGCCTGGCGCTCGCGCGCGGGCGTCGAAGCGCCGCCGTGGCAGCGGAAGGGATCGGCCGCAGGTGCGAAGGCCTCGGCGCAGGCTGCCAGCACGGGGGAGCCCGGCAGCATCTGGATCCGACCGGTCGCACCCGGCTCGCAGCACGAGGTCGGGGCGACCGAATGGCAGGGGGCGGCGGGGTCGGAGGAGCCGTGGCTCGCGGGCATGCCCGCGCAGCAATCGCCCGAGGCGAGCGCCGAAGCGGCGCTGGCCGCGATGCCGAGCAGCATCAGCGCGAGGACGAGGAGGCCGGAGCGCCGCCGCGAGCGGATCATCACGATCGGATAGGTCCCGGCCGACGGCCTGTCAAGGACGGGCCGGCCGGGCCCTCGCGCGAGCGAAGCGCTCGAAGATGGTAGCCTGCCGCCGCCAGACGGGCGTCGGGAGGGTCCGCGTCCGCGCTTCGGCACGCAAGGAGGGATGCCATCGTGTGGAAGGAGTTTCGAGATTTCGCATTGCGCGGCAACGTGGTCGACATGGCCGTCGGGATCATCATCGGCGCCGCCTTCGGGAAGATCGTGGCCAGCATCGTCAGCGACCTGCTGATGCCCCCGATCGGACAGCTGCTCGGGAACATGGACTTCAGCGACCTCTTCATCGATCTGTCGGGCGGAGGACATGAGACGCTGGCGGCGGCGAAGGAAGCCGGAGCGGCCACGCTCAACTACGGGGTCTTCGGCAACGCCGTCGTGAACTTCACCATCGTGGCTTTCGCGCTCTTCCTGGTCGTGAAGGGCATGAACGCGCTGAAGAAGAGGGCCGAGAGCGAGCAGGCGGCCGCGCCTCCGCCTCCCCCGAGTGCGGAGGTCGTGCTGCTCCAGGAGATCCGCGACGCGCTGCGCGCGCGCGGCTGAGCGGCTCCGCTCAGGATCGCGCGCGAAAGTCGAGGGGCCTCAGGGCTCGGGGGCGGGGCTTGGGACGAGGCGGCGCGCGAGGTAGCCGTGGAACTCGAGGCCGTAGATGTCCCAGATCGTGACGAAGAGCGCGGCGACGAGTGGCCCGACGACGATTCCCGCCGGTCCGTAGACGAAGATCCCGCCGAGGGTCGAGATCAGGATCAGCAGGTCCGGCAGCTTCGTGTCCTTGCCGATGAGGCGCGGTCGCAGGAAGTTGTCGACCATCCCGACGACGAGGACGAACCAGAGCACGATGCCGATCGCCGCCTGCGAGCGGCCCTGCGCGACGAGGTAGAGGGTGGTCGGGATCCAGACGAGGGCGGTGCCGACGCCCGGGATCATCGAGGTGAGCGCCATCATCGTGCCCCAGAAGGCAGCGCCGGTGATGCCGGCGACCGCGAAGGCGACTCCGCCGAGAGCGCCCTGGAGCGAGCCGATCAGCAGGATCCCCTTGAGCGTTGCCCGCGAGACGGAGACGAAGCGCTCCACCATCCGCTCCTTTTCGTCGGGGGAGAGGGGTGCGTAGGAGAGGATCCGCTCGCGGATCGCCCCACCGTCGCGCAGGAAGAAGAAGCTCGCGTAGAGCGTGATCGCGAGCAGGAGCATGAAGCGCAGCGTCCCGCGGGTGGCCGCGGCGAGCACGTCCACGACGCTGCGGCCGAGCTGCGCAGCCACCTCGCCGGTGCGCTCCAGGATCTGCGACTGGTAGGGGCGCAGCGACTCCGGGAGCATCGAGACGAAGCCGGTTCCGGCGCGCTCGGCGGCGATGCGCTCCTTCACCCACGGTTCGAGGCCGTGGCCCACCTCGATCGCCTGGTTCGTGACGACGCCGAGGAAGCTCCAGAGAGGGCCCACGACGATGACGACGACGAGCAGGATCGTGACGAGCGCGCCGATGCTCTCGCGACCGCGAAAGAGCTTCGAGAGCCAGCGATGCAGCGGCCGGCAGATTCCCGCCAGCACGGCGGCGAGCAGGAGCGCCATCAGGAAGGCGCGGATCGTCGCGAAGAAGGCCAGCGAGATCGCGCCGGTCAGGATGAGCACGAAGGCCTTGCGGAAGCGGTCGGCGGCGAGCTCCGCGGGATTCATCTGGGGTTCCCCCTTTCGCGACCGAGCGGGAACGCGCTCGTCATCGGCGCCTGCGCCCGGGACCATACCTGGCGGGCCGGCGATCACGCTCCCATCAGCTCGACGGCGTTTCCGTCGGGGTCCTCGACCATCGCGACCCGCAGGCCCGGCCGGAGCGGCCGCAGGTCGACGGGAATCGCGTAGCCGCGCTCTCGGCACGCCGCGACGACCGCATCGAGGTTCGTCACGTGAAGGGTGCAGTAGCGGAAGCCGGTCGCTGCGGAGAACCCGCCTCGCGGCGCGCGTGCTTCGGGCGCCCGCTCGAGCGCGAGGACCTTGAGCGTGCTCTGTCCGCAGCGCAGCCGGTGCAGCACGCCGAGACCGGGGAAGGGAATCTCTCCGTCCGGAACGAGCCCCAGCGTGTCGCGATAGAAGGCGAGAGTGCGCTCGGCGTCCGCCGTCACCACTCCGAGATCGAGCGCCGGAACCGCTAGCTCTACGCCCATGGGTCCTCCCGGACCGGAGCGTAGCCTGCTTCGGAGTTGATTCGATCCGCTCCGGGAGCGTGCGGCTGGGCTCGATGGCGCGCCCCCTGGCGCCGCCGATGGGGTCAATCCTGGTGGCCTCGTCGGTACGCCTCGCGCTCCTCGATCGAGTCGTGTGGCCAGCGGTGCAGGTAGAAGGCCATCCCGATCGCGGACAGCAGATTGCCGATCGTGGCTGGCGCGACGCCGACCGCATCGAGCAGCCCCGGCTCGATCGCTACGCACGCGAACAGGAAGCCGAGCTCGAGCGTGGCGAAGAGAGCGATGGCCAGCGTGAAAGTCGCGACGCTCGAACGGCGGAGTGCGGTCGCCCACGCGGCGAGAATGCCGATCGCGACGAAGGCCGCCCCGTGGATCACCGAGTAGGCGGCCACCATGCTGAGGTCGACCTCTCCCGCAGCAGAGGGGGCATCGCCGCGCAGCAGCGCGCTCGCCATCACCGACGGTGTGAAGAGCGCCTCGCGGCGGACCGTGTCGACGAGCAGGAAGAAGAGCGCAATCGCCGAGGCCCCGATCACCCCGGCCATGGTGCCGTCACCGACGATCTCGGCGGGCATCACCCGCGACGAGGCCGCTGCGCCGGGAGCGGGATGCCCCGGATCGATGCCCGGCCTGCCGCTCTCGCGACCGATGGATTCCTGTCCGATGGATTCTTGTCCGGCGGGAGCCATGCGAGCACCTCGCGCGACGCGCGGCCCAGAAGGGCCGGGTCGCGTCATTGCCGGGCTCCCGAGGTCTCGCGCGGCTCCGGGATGTCCGGCGCGGTCCCGATTCACTCGGCAGTCTACTACAACCGGGACGCTTGCGGGGACTTCCTTCGACCGCCAGCGCAGGGCCCGGCCCCGCTGCGGCCGGGCCCCGTCCCTCACATTGCCGCGAACTGAGCGATCTCTTCCTCGACGATCGGCTTGAACCACGGGTTGCCGTGGACCGCCTCGAGCCACGCCGCGAGCTTCGGCCAGCGCTTCGGGTCCGGGCGCACGCCGCCGTGGCGCAGGTTGAGCAGCTGCGAGCCTACGGCGATGTCCGCGACCGAGAAGCGCCCTCCGACCAGCGCGTCCCCGCCATCGGGCGCCTGGCTCTCCAGGTAGTCGAAGATCTCGGGCAGCTTCTTCTCGATCGATTCCTGCACGCGCGCCTCGTCGATCGGCGCCTTCATGATCTTCGCCTTGACGATCCGCTCGAAGAAGACCCCGCCCACGGCCTCGGAGAGCTTCGTATCGGCGTATTCCTCCAGCCAGAGCGCGCGCCCGAAGGCCTTCGCGTCGGCGGGGTAGAGCGCCGGCTCAGGCTTCAGCTTCTCGAGGTAGGCCTGGATGCAGGAGGAATCCGGCAACGTGAAATCACCGTCTTCCCAGCACGGGATCTTCCCGAGCGGGCTCTTCTGCTTGTACTCCGCGGAGACACCCATCGGCATCATCGGGTTCAGCGTGTACTCGATGCCCTTGAAGGCCAGTGCGATGCGCGCCTTGCGCACGAAGGGCGAGGCGTTGACGCCATGCAGGATCGGCATGCGGTGTCCTTTCGTTCAGGTTGGGGTGGTCAGCTCCATCTCGAAGAGCCCGGGAAACTCCCCGAGCACCGAGGCATCGCCCGAGACGCGCGCGCGACCCGCGGCCAGCGCGGCGGCGGGTGGGAGCAGGCCGGCCGCGAGGCCGAGCACCTCCTTCGGACCCGCTTCGAGCACGGCATCCGCGGCTCCGGAGCCGCGCTCGAGGCGCGTGCCCCCCGGCCCGCCGATGACCCGGAACACGACGGGCTCCGGCCCGCCGAGGACGCGCACCTCGATGCTGCGCGCGGGGGAGGGGCCGCGGCGCGCGAAGCCCTCGAGCCCGAGCGGAACCCAGCGCGGCTCGACGTGATCGTCCGGCTGGCTCGCGCCCATGAAGCGCACGCCGAAGCGCAAGAGCTCCGTCAGCACCGGTTGGAGCGCGAGCCCGGCGGCGCTGAGCTCGTAGACCGTGGAGGCGGCCGGGGGCGGCAGCTCCCGCGTCGTCACCAGGGTGTGTCGCTCGAGGAACGCGAGGCGCTCGGAGAGCACGCTGGTCGAGATCGAGGGGAGCGCGCGCAGCAGGTCGCTGAAGCGCAGCGGCCCGCCGAAGAGGTCGCGCACGATCAAGAGCGTCCAACGCGAGGCCAGCAGCTCGCAGGCGCGGGCGATCGGGCAGAACTGCGCGTAACGGAAGTCAGCCACGGCGCGGTCAGTCTGGCGGGTTCAGTTCGAAAAAGAAAGTATTAAGTTCGAAAATCGAAAACGCTATAGAATTCCGTCCCATGCGCGTCGTTCGGCGCTGCCCGGATCGAGCTCGATGCTGCATTCGCGTCCGAGCACCAGCGTCGTTCGCCGCTCCGGGTCGTAGCAGTCGATGCGACCGCCCGGGAGCTCCGGGTGGCTCGGGTCGCCGCTGCGGGCGAACGCGATCCACGCGTCCATGGTGCGCGCACAGAGGCGCTCGGCCTCCGGACCATTGCCCGTGAAGAACTCGGCGCCCGGGGCGCCGAGCGCGCCGAACACGAAGGGAAGCTCGACGGCGTGGCACGCGCCGAGTGCTCCGCCGAGCGAGGGAGACTCCCAGTCGAAGCGGTACATGAAGGTTGCGCCGGAATGGCGGGCGCGAGCCTCCGCCAGCCGGATCGCCGGGATGCGGAAGACGCGGTCGGTCTCGATCGCGAAGAACAGATCCGCGGGCTTCGCGGCGGGCCGCGCACGCCGGTAGAGCTCGACGATCGCACTCGTGTCGATCGCGGGGATCTGCGCTGAGAGGCGCTTGGCGAGCGAGGCGTCCTCGAGCGTCGCGAGCTGGGAGTCGAGGAACTGGAAGAGCCGCCACTCGTCGCGCGTCGACCCGGTGAGGAGGTCGATGCTCGCGGAGGCGCCGGCGCGCAACGCGTCGAGCGGAGGCGCCGGCAGCGAGTCTCCGTCGACGACGGGCTGGAAGGGCAGGGGGCCGGCCGTCGAGCCGAGGCGCAGCACCGTTTGCTGGTGGAGGTCGAGGAGCTTGTCGGGCGGGAGCTCGCGGAGGGTTTCGGCCGCGCGCGAGGGCGCTAGCTCGAGCTCGGCGAGGAACTCCGCGGCGACGCGCGTCGCCGTCTCGAGATCGTGCACGTTGTGGGCCGCTCCGCTCTGGGCGATCGCGCGCGCGAAGAGGCCTCGCGCGGCCGGCATCCCGAGCAGCGTGGCGACGCTCATGCCACCCGCCGACTCGCCGAAGATCGTCACGCGCTCCGGATCGCCGCCGAGAGCCGCGGCGTGCTCGCGCACCCATTCGAGCGCGGCCACCTGGTCGCGGAGACCGGCATTGCCGACGGCGCCGTCGAGTCCCGGACAGAGCTCGGCGAGATGCAGGAAGCCGAGAGGGCCGAGCCGATAGTTGAGCGTCACGACGATGACGTCGCCGCGGCGGGCGAGCGCCGCGCCGTCGTAGAGCGGCTGCGATCCCGCCCCGATCACGAAGCCCCCGCCGTGGATCCACACCAGGATGGGGCGTCCCGCGCCAGCGTCGGCGGGAAGCGTGAGATTCAGCGTCAGGCAGTCTTCGTCGCAGATCCCGACGTCCATGCCCGGAAGCGGAAGGGCGAGCGGACGCTGGGGCGCGCTGGGCCCGAACTCGTGCGCAGAGCGGATTCCTGACCAGGCCTCCTCGCGCTGCGGTGCGCAGAAGCGAAGCGCGCCAACGGGCGGTCGCGCGTAGGGGATGCCGCGGAACTCGAGCACTCCATCGCGCGCGAGGCCTTCCACGCGCCCGCTGCGCGTCTGGACGATGGGGCCCATGGCGTCGCTTCCTCTCGCGTCTGCAGCATACCGCGGCTGACGCCGCATCGACGAGCGAGAGCCTCGGGCGAGTGAAGGGCTATGCTGGGCCGACCCGGTGCGAGGAGGCGCAATGCAGGACGTTCTCGCAGGCGTACGCGTGCTCGAGGTCGCGCAGTGGTGGTTCGTGCCGTCCGCCGGGGCGGTCCTCGCCGACTGGGGCGCCGAGGTGATCAAGGTGGAGCACCCGCAGACGGGTGACCCCCAACGCGGCCTCGTCACCTCGGGCCTCGTCCCGAAGGGCGGCTTCAACTTCATGTGGGAGCAGCCCAACCGTGGCAAGAAGAGCGTCGGCATCGATCTGCGCAGCGACGGCGGACGCGAGCTTGTGTACAAGCTCGCCGAGCGCAGCGACGTCTTCCTGACCAGCTTCCTCCCAGAGGCCCGGCGCAGGCTGCGCATCGACGTCGAGGACATCCGGGCGGTCAATCCGAAGATCGTCTACGCCCGGGGCTCCGGGCAGGGCGTGCGCGGCCCCGATGCGGAGCGCGGCGGTTACGACGGAGCCTCCTTCTGGGCGCGCGGCGGGGTCGCGGCGGCACTGACGAGCGACCCGAGCGGTCCGCCGATCGGCCAGCGCCCCGCCTTCGGCGATGGAATCGGCGGCATGACGATCGCCGGCGGGATCGCGGCGGCCCTCTACCGCCGCGAGCGCACCGGCGAGCCATCGGTGATCGACATCTCGCTGCTCGCAACCGCGATGTGGACGCTCGCGCCGGACATCACGATGGCGCGCGCGCTGGCGGGGCTCGCCGGGCGGATGCCGAAATTCGATCGGCGCATGTCCCCGAACCCGATCGTGAACGCCTATCCGACCAGCGACGGCCGCTGGATCATGCTGATCATGCTCCAGAGCGACCGCGACTGGCCGGATCTCTGCCAGCACCTCGGCCGCCCGGAACTGATCGAAGATCCGCGTTTCTGCGACTCGGCGAAGCGTTTCGAGAACCGGGGCGCGTGCGTGGACGTCCTCGACGCCATCTTCTCGCAGCGCACGCTCGACGAGTGGAAGCAGGTGCTCGCAACGAGCGAGGGCGTCTGGGCCCCGGTCCAGCGGCCGATCGAGCTCTACGAGGATCCCCAGGTCCTCGCGAACGACTATCTGCCCGAGGTGCGGCTCGGCGACGGCACACGCTGCCAGCTCGTGAACAGCCCCGTGCAATTCGACGAGCGCCCTGCCGTGCTTCGCCACGCTCCCGAGTGCGGGCAGGACACCGAGCAGGTGCTGCTCGAGCTCGGGATCGAGTGGGACGCGATCGCCGCGTACAAGAAGTCTGGCGCGATCCTGTAGACCGCAAGCGCAGCGCGCAGCGAGGCGGAGCCGAGCGAAGTTCATCTGGAGGGCGAGGGGAGCATGGGAGATCGGCTGCTGCGCGAGCTTCGCGACGGGGTGCTACAGCTCACCTGGAACCGCCCGGAGCGCAAGAACGCGTTCGACGACGAGGCCTGGCGGACCTTCCGCGACGCGCTCGACGAGGCGCGCACGGCTCCGGACGTGGCGGTCGTGGTCGTGACGGGCGCGGGCGGCGACTTCTCGGCCGGCGTCGACCTCACGTCCTTCCGGGCTGCGGGCCAGCCGGGCGATGCGCCGGTGGCGGGCGTCGCGGAGCATCCCTTCGGTCGCTGCATGCAGGCGCTTTGCGCCTTCGACAAGCCGCTCGTTGCGGCCGCGCGCGGGGTCGCGGTTGGCTTCGGCGCGACCTTCCTGCTGCACTGCGACCTCGTCTACGTCGGTGAGAGCCTCCGCCTGCGCTTCCCCTTCGTAGGCCTGGGCCTGGTTCCGGAGGCCGCGGCGAGCGTCCTGCTACCGGCGATGATCGGAAGTCGCCGGGCCGCGGAGCTCCTCTTCACCGCGGAGTGGGTCGGTGCGCAGCGCGCGCTCGAAATGGGGATCGCGACGCGCGCGCTGCCCGACGCGGAGCTCCTGCCCCTTGCTCTCGAGAAGGCGCGCGAGATCGCCTGCTGGCCCGTCTCGGCGCTCCAGGCCACCAAGCAGACACTCCTGCGCGGACGCGAGGCCGGCGTGCGCGCCGCCCTCGAGAGCGAGGCGGAGCTGATGACGAAGCTCGCGGGCTCGCCTGAGAACGTAGAGGCCGTCATGGCCTTCCTGCAGAAGCGCGCCCCCGATTTCGCGCGCTTCCGCACGCCCCAGGAGGCGGACTAGCCCGCAAGCGCGAAGCGCGCGCAGCGAGCTACAGGCGAGCGGAGAGGTCGACCGCCGCACGAAACGTCGCAGCGTCCTCGGACTAGCCTTCTGGCGTGTAGCGCACCTGCATCTCGGCGCAGGTGCGCACGAGCGACGAGGGCACGAGCCTCGGGCCTCCGGCGGCGTACTCCATGTCCGGGAGCCGGCGCAGCAGCTCCTGGAAGACCACGCGTAGCTCCATGCGGGCAAGGTTGGCGCCCAGGCAGAAGTGGCTGCCGATGCCGAAGGCCAGGTGATGCGGATTGCGCTCGATGCGGAAGGCGTCGGGGTCCGGGAACTCCGCGGCATCGCGGTTCGCCGACGGGTAGAGCAGCAGCACCCGTTCGCCCTTGCGGATCTTGTGGCCGCCGAGCTCGGTGTCGCGGGTTGCGGTGCGCGCGAAGGAGTGCACCGGGCTCACGAGGCGCAGCATCTCCTCGACGGCGCTGGGAAGCAGACCCGGATCGTCGAGGAGCTTCTGGCGCTCGTCCGGATTCTCGATCAAGAGCTGCATCCCGCCGGAGATCGCGTTGCGGGTGGTCTCGTTCCCGGCCACGAGCAGGATCACCAGCAGCTTGATCAGCTCGTCCTTGTGGAGGCCCATATCGGCCGGCGGGGCGTCGGAAAAGCGCTCGGACACCTCGTACTGGCGCAGCAGCCCCGCGTCCTTCGCACCGGTGAGGATGCTCACCAGGTCGTCCTTCGGACTGCGTCGCCGATCCTCGATGATCTCGGACACGTAGGTCGCGTACTGCACGTAGGCCTGGCCGGCTCGCGCGAGGATCTCCGGGTCGTGGCTGTTCCCCTCGGCCGCGATCATGCTGTCCGACCAGGTGTGGAAGAGGTCGTAGTCCTCCTCGCGGATCCCGATCATCGCTGCGATCAGCCAGAGCGGGAGCGGAATCGAGATGCTCGCGACGAAGTCGCACTCGGAGCGCTTTGCGATCGCGTCGATCGCGCGGGTGCTGAGCCGGCGGAACACGATCTCGAGCTGCTTCACCATGCGGGGGGTGAAGCCGCGGTTGATGAGCGCTCGGAGCTGACCGTGTCGCGGCTCTGCCTCGTCGATCAGGCCGATCTTGATGCCATTCCCGGGGCGCACGCCGTCGGCGGAGCTGAAGAGCTCCTGGTGCTTGGAGACGGTCGACACGTCGGCGAAACGCGACACGAGCCACAGGCCGTCCTTCTCCGACCAGCGGATCGGGTCGTTCTCGCGCAGCCAGCGCAGCCGCGCCGGCATCGCTGCGTCCCAGCTCGGCGAGGCCAGGTACTCCACGTTCACGTCGACCATCGTTCGTCTCCTTCAGGCTTCGGGCGGCGCTTTCGGCGCCGAGAGCAGCAGCTCCATCACATCCGCGAGAAATTGCGTCTGGCGCGCGAGCGCCGCGGGCTCGAGCAGGTCCTGACCCGAGAGTCCGCGGTAGAAGGGGGCGATCGCGAAATGGCCGACCACCATGTGATACGCGGCAAGCACGAGCAGCGGCACGCGCTCTGCGCCCCAGCGTTCCGCGGCGGGTGTGCCGAGGACTGCCTGCTGCGCGCGCACCAGCACGGGGCCGAGCACCTTCTGGAGCAGCGGCGCCAGGTGCTGGCCGCCGCCGAGTGCCTCGTGCACGACGAGGCGGGGAAGGTCGGGGCGCCGCGCGAGCAGCTCCATCACGCGCTCGACGACGCGACGCGAGTCCGGGCGCTCTCCCGGGCCCGACTGCACGATCTCGGAGAGCAGCGCCAGGACCGGCTCCACGACGCGCTCGAGTACCGCGGCGTAGAGCGCCTCCTTGCTCGGGAAGTGGTTGTAGAGGCTCGGCGTACGGATCCCGACCCGGCTGGCGACGTCGCGAAGCGTCGTGCCCTCGAAACCGTGGTCGGCGAAGAGCCCCTCGGCGGCGTCTAGGATGCGCTCGCGGGTCTGCTCCCCGCGGCGCTCGGAAGCTCGGGGCCGTCGGGATCGGGGCAGGGGCGGGGCCACACGAGTTCCTCGATGACTAACTATCGTTAGTTTGCCTTCTATCTCGGCGTCTGTCAATCGGAACTTGAGGGGGGAGAGCCAAGCGAGGGCTCTCTTCCCCCCGGGGAAGAGGCGCTGCCAACGCGGCGCGGCATCGCCGCGCCGCGGCCTCGGCGCTGGGATCAGACCATCGGCTCGATCGGGCGCGAGCGCCCGCGGCCGGACAGGGCCGCGATCCGGCTCCCGACGTCGAGGCGCAACAGCACCCACAGCGAGACGAGCAGGAATCCCAGCAGCCCGGCTACGAGCAGGCGGTTGTAGCCCTGCCGCTCGAAGACCAGGCCCTCGCCGGGAGGCGGAAGCGTCACCGGCTCGAGCTCGAGCCCGAAGGTCTCGGCCAGCGGCACGATCTTCGAGAGGTTTACGACCGGCACACCGTCGCGCAGGAAGCGCTTCATCACGCTGTCCACGTGCACCGCGTTCGGGTCGAGGCGCACGTTGAGACCCGGCCGGTACAGGCGCTTCACCGTCTTGGGCCCGATGGACGCCAGCGACCCGCCCACGTTCACGTAGGCCTGGATGTAGCGATCGCCCGCGTGCTCGCGGTAGAGCGCCATCCGCTGCTCGATGCTGTCGAGATCGGTCTCGGTCGCGATGAAGGGGACGTTGGCGCGCTTGACGGCCTCGCGCAGTCGTTTGCGCCCCGTCTTGGGCATGCCGATCGCGCGGTCGCGCGTACCGCCGAGCGAGGCCCCGATGGAGCGCGTCGAGAGGATTCCGGCGTCGGAGAGGATGCGCTCCATGTCGAGCCAGGTCAGGTTCGGGATGTTCGCTCCCCAGCTCGAGGCACCGACGCTCGCGATCGAGACGACCTCGAGGTCGAGCATCTCCGCGGCCGCGAAGGTGGCGAGATTCAGCGCCGGGAAGGATCCCGATACGCCGACCGCGATCGTGCCGCCCCGCTGGACGCCGGCGTCGTAGAGCAGCTCCACCACGACGGCGGCCCAGTTCGGGTTGAGCGAGGTGCGCTTCGCCTCGAGCGACCCGGTGTTGGTGGTGGTCACGGAGCTCGAGAGGCCGAGCATGCCCGAGTTGGTGGGGTCTGCCTCGAGATCGATCGGGCCCACGCGCCGGACGCGGTGATTCTGGATCGCCTCCATCGCGCGCTGCATCAGCCGCGCCGCCTCGAGCTTCTCCTCGAAATGGGGCTGGACGAGGGTCTCCTTGAAGACCTCCGCCGTCACCAGCGTTCCGACCGCCAGCAGGCTCGTCAGCACGTACATCACGCGCGAGATCCGAGCCGAGCGCCAGTAGAGTTTCTGCACGCTAGGCGCCCAGCAGCACGATGGCGGAGAGCCGCGTCGCGATCGTCGCGGTGATCGCCGCGGTCACGGTGACGACCGTTCCCTGGCGGTCCATCCAGATCGCGATCAGCCCCGGCACGATGTAGCCGACGACGTCGACGGAAAAGGGCCCGAGCTGCGTGCCGGGCACGATCTGCGCGCGCAGCAGCGTTCCCAGCAGGAACCCGATCAGGATCATCAGCACGGTCCGCCGCCGCCCGTACAGGATCGTCACGGTGGCCAGCGCACGCACGATGAAGAAGGTGATCCCGGCGATGCCCAGCGTGAGGGCGACCGCGAGCGGGTCCTGGAGACCGAGTGCCAGGTAGCCCGGCACGATGATGCCGCCCGGCGCCACGCCCAGGAACTCGCTGAAGAGCAGGCTCAAGACGAGCCCGATGCCGATCACGATGATGTCGGCCTCGTTCATGTCATCGCTCCCTCGATCTCGTGGGCGTCCGGACGCGCCCGGTTCCGGAAATGGCGCACCAGCTCGAGTCCGATGCCGCCGATGTTTCCGACGCCCATCACCAGGCTGTTGCGCCCGCAGGCGCCGACGATCTCCTCGAAGACGCCAGCGCGGTCGGACCCCTCGAGGGGCTTGAGCAGGCTGGCTCGCAGGCCCGCGGCTACCGCCGTGCGGGCGAAGACGTAGGTCCCCGTGCCGACGAGCATGTAGCGGTCGGCGGGGCGCCAGAGCGGGATCGCCTCGCCGAGCTGGCGGGAGCGGTCCGGGCGGTCGAAGCGGCAGTTGATCACCATGATGCGGCGTTCGACGCCGGGGTGGCGGTCGAGCGTCAGGTTCCAGATCTGCTCGGTCGAGAGGGGATCGTTCGCGGCGAAGCCGTTCACCAGCACGATGCGACGCCCGAAGAAATCGAGCTCGTACTCGCGCAGCGCGCCCACGTCTGGAGCGGCCGCGATCATCCCGCGCATCGCGACGTCCCGCGGCACGCCGAGCTCGAGCGCGACGGCGAGAGCGAGCGCCACGTTCTGCTTGTGCTCCACATAGGGGAAGCGCGCCATCTCCTGGTCGCTGACGGCCTCGAAGTCGCTGGGCGAGAGGCCGACGAGGCGGGTCCCGCGGTCCTTGCAGGCGGCCTCGAACTCTCCGCGATATCCCTGCTCGGCGGTGAAGAGGACCGTTCCCGCCGGGCAGCTCCCGAGCAGTGCCAGGGCGACGTCTCGCTCGCCCGGGCCCATCACGTCGAGGTGGTCCGCGCGCGCATTGGTGATCACGCCGTGCGTCGAGCGGATCATCATCAGCTCGGAGAGCGATTGCAGGCGCGGCTGGAGCGCCATGCACTCGATCACGAGCGCCTCGGCGCCCTCGCGTGCGGCGACTCCGATGATTCGCAGGTGTTCGATGATGTTGGCGTGGCCGGCTCGGTGGATCGGATATTCGATCCCGTCCGGCATGATCATCCGCGGGAGCGAGCCCGTGGCCTTGGCGCAGACGCGGATGCCCTGCGCGCGCAGCGCCCCGGCGAGCAGGCGCACGACGGAGGACTTGCCGCGGGTTCCGTTGACGTGGATGCGGATCGGAATCGACGCGAGGTTGCGCCGGTGCAGCGCGTATTCGGCGATGCCGAGGCCGGCGATCAGCGCGATGCACAGCGAGAGGAAGAGGGGCAGCGACACGCAGGCAGAGGCTCGCGCAGCCGTCGCCCGCTGGCCAGAGGGGCCCCATGGCCGCCGGAGCGGGCGAGCGCCAACGCGAGGATGCGCTCGAGGAGAAGGGGGTAGGGGATCCCTGCCGCCCGGGCCGAGGCGGCGAAGTCCTCTCGGCGCGCGAGGTCCGGTGTCGCATTCACCTCGATGATCTGCGCCGGGCCGCCGGCGGGAAGGCGCAGGTCCATGCGCGCGTACCCGGACAGCCCGAGGACCCGGTAGGCGCGGAGGGCGAGGCGCCGGATGCCGGCCTCCGCCTGCGGGGAGAGCCCACGGGCGCGACCGGTCCGGACGCCGACCCTGCGCCGGTAGGCATCATCGAACTTCGCGCGGGTCGTTGCGATCGCTGCGCTCCGCGCCGGGAGCCGCGCGAACGAGAGCTCCCAGACGGGGAGGGCGCGCGGGCGCGCATTTCCGATCACGCCCACCGTGAGCTCGCGGCCGTCGACGTACTCCTCGACGATGGCGTCGGTGCCGACGCGTCGGTGCACGAAGGCCACGCGTTCCCGCATGCGCGCGTGGTCCTGCACCAGCGAGGCCTGGGCGATCCCGAGGGAGGCCTCCTCCTCGCGCGATTTCACGATCCGGGGGAAGCGCAGCTTCCGGCCGTCTTCCGCCGGCCCGCGCCGGGGATGGAGCGCGAAAGCCGGAGTGGGCAGATCGTGGTAGAGGAGGATCTGCTTCGCGAGGGCCTTGTCTCGCGTGATCGCGATGGCGCGCGCGTCGGGCCCCGTGGCCGGTACGCCGAGCAGCTCGAGGTACGCCGCGACGTGCGGTTGATGGGCGCCCTCGTTCCGGAATTCCATCAGCAGGTTGAAGACCGCGTGCGGACGCCACGACTGGACGCTGCGTCGGATCGGCTCGAGATCGTCCGAGACGCCCACGAAACGGACGTCGTGGCCCGCGCGCCGGAGCCCCTTCGCCACGTCCCACTCCGTGCGGAATGCGTCGACCTCGTGGGGGGAGAGGCCGGCGAGACGGTCCGGCGGCACCAGATCCTCGTGACAGAGGACGATCAGCCGTCGGCGGCGCAAGCGAAGTCCATCGGGCTAGGCGCGCTCCTCCAGCGGGACGTAGCGGGTCTGCGGCGGACCCTTGTAGAGGCCTCGTGGCCGATAGATGCGGTTGTTTGCGTACTGCTCGAGTACGTGCGCGCACCAGCCCGCGACGCGACTCACCGCGAAGACCGGCGTGAAGAGGTCGGTCGGAATCCCCATGCTGTAGTAGACGCTTCCGGAGTAGAAGTCGACGTTCGGGAGCAGTTCCTTGGTCTTCTGCATGTGGTCGTCGATCCGCACGCTCATCTCGAAGAGCTCCGGGCGACCCGTGTCGCGCGTCAGCCGCTCGCTCATCGCCCGCAGCACCCGTGCGCGCGGATCCCCCTCCTTGTAGACGCGGTGGCCGAAGCCCATCACCTTGCGCTTGGCCGCGAGCGCGTCGTCGATCCAGTTCTCGACTCCGTCGGGCGACCCGATCTCGAGCAGCATCCGCATCACCTGCTCGTTCGCGCCGCCATGCAGCGGTCCCTTGAGCGTTCCGATCGCCGCCATCACGCTCGAGTAGATCCCCGAGAGCGTGCTCGAGGTCACGCGCGCCGAGAAGGCCGAGGCGTTCAGCTCGTGGTCCGCGTGCAGGATCAGGCAGACGTCGAGGTCGCGCACGAGCTCGGGGTCGGGCTCGCGACCCTGGAGCATGTACAGGAAATTCCAGGCCAGCGAGTGATCCGGGATCGGCTGGAGCGGCCACTGGCCGCTGCGCACGCGGTGGTAGGCGGCCACGATGGTGCCGAGCCGCGCCGTGAGCCGCAGCGCCTTGCGCAGGTTCGCGGCGTCCTCGATCACGTTGGCGTCGGGGTCGTGCAGCGAGAGCCCCGCCACGACGGCATGCAGGAAGTCCATCGGATGGACGGCGGTCGGGAGTCCGTGGAACCAGCCGAAGGCCTGAGGCGGCAGCGCCATCTGCGCGCGCAGCTTCGCGGAGAACTCGGCCAGTTCGGCGCGGCTCGGGAGGCGCCCGACCCACAGCAGGAAGACCACCTCCTCGAAGGTCGAGTGCGCGGCGAGGTCTTCGATCGTGAAGCCGCGGTAGAGCAGGGTGCTTCCGGAGATCGTGCTGATCCCGGTGGTGCAGGCGACGATCCCCTCGAGTCCGCGATCGATCGCACCCGAGTACTCCGGCGCGCTTTCCATGGCTCTCCCCCGCTGAAAGGGCCCGTTCGCTTCGCCTCTTCGCTGCGCCCCGGTGTAGCCGAGATCCCCCGCCCCGTCGAGCCAGCCAGATCGTCCCGCCCTGCAAGCCAAAGGCGCGCAGCGAGGCGCAGCCGAGCGGAGTTGGCTGTTGCCGCTCGGATCGTGGCCGCGTCCTCTGGCCGGCGCGCAGCGAGGCGCAGCCGAGCGGAGCTGGCAGTCGCCGCTCGGATCGACGCAGCGTCCTATGGATGCGGTGCGGCGGGGACCGTCTCGAGGCGCGACTCGAGGGCTGCGAGCCGGGCGAGGAGCGCATTCTGGCCGTTCAGGCGCTTCGCCTCGGCGACATCCCGCGAGAGCTCGAGTTGCTGGACGCGGTCGAGCAGCAGACGCAGCGCCGAGGCGTCTTCGCGCTCCCGGCCCTGCTGGCGGACTTCGAGGTCGTGCAGGCGGGCGAGCAGCTGCCCTTCCAGGGTTCCGCGCGCCGATTCCGCCTGGCCCTGGCGCAGCTCGAGGTTGTAGAGCCGCTCGGCTAGCGCGGCGACTCCGGTGTCGCCGGGGAGTGGAGCCCGGGCCGGGGGCGCCGCGGAGATGATCTTCGCATGGGATCGCAGCGTGTCGATCTCGAGGGCGAAGGCCTCGATCCTCAGCGCAAGCTCCGCCACGGCCGCCTTCGTCGCGGGATCGCTCACTTCGCGGTCGGAACGGGCGGCGACCTCGGAGCGGATCGCCTCGAGCTCGGCGGCGAAAGCCAGCGCGCCCGAAGGCGCCGATGAGGCAGGGTGCGAGGCTCGCTTCACGACTGTCGCGGGCCAGAGCGCGAGCCCCAGCGCGATGATCAGCGAGGCGACCAGCCCCATCCCGGCGGCGCTCGAGAGCGCGACCCGCCGGGCGAAGCGGCGCAGGGCGGCCTTCTCGGCGGCGCTCGGCGCGACCGGTGCCTCTCGTGTTCGTGCGGCCGACGCCTCCTCCATCGCGCATGTCTGTTCGTCGCATCGCGCGAGCCCCTGTAGCCGCGTTTCGCGGCGCGGGGGATCCCACCGTCCACGCTCGCGTTCCGCCCCGAATGCAGCGTTGCACCCGGTCTGGAGGGCCTCCCGGGTGCGCGCGCGTCAAGGGGGTCTCCCAATCTTCCGATCAGTCCACGGATCGGAACTTCGCGTCGCAACCGCGCGAGGAGGGGGGATTCTTGCGTCGGACCGGCGTGGCCGTCGTCGACCACGTGATCGGCGGACTTGCCCCCGGACTGCCCCTCGTGCTGGCGGGGCCGCCGGGGTGCGGGCGCACCGTGCTCGCGTTGCAGATCGCGGCCGCCGCGCTGCGCGAGAACGACATCGTGGCCTTCCTCAGCTCCGAGCCGGCGGCCTTGCTGATCCGCCAGGCGCAGACGCTCGGGCTCGATCTCGAGTCTGCGGTGCGGGCCGGCCAGCTGCTGATGCTCGAGCTCGATCCGCGGGCCTCGGCGGGGCTGAATGCCGCCGGGGGCAAGGTTCTCGTCGACGCGATCTTCAGCGAGCATCCGGCGATCTCGCTGGTGCTGATCGACGCCTTCACGGCGCTCACCGCCGAGATCCTCGACGAGTCGCGGCTGCGCGCCGTGGCGAGGGAGCTGATTGCCGCGACCCCCCGCACGAGCCTGGTGCTCACCGTGGAGACCGAGCGCCCCGTGCTCGACGCGCCCGTCGAACGCACGCTCGCGGAGGTCTGTGGCTCCTTTCTCGTGCTCGAGCGCCGCAAGGACGGGCGCCGCGTGCTGCGGATCGCGAAGACGCGAGCGGGCGCGGGGCGTGCCGAAGCCGTGGAGTTCGAGATCGGGAAGGAGGGCTCGCGCCTGCTGCGCGAGCTGCGCCCGGAAGCGCTAGCCGAGATTCCCGGCATGGCGTCGCCCGGCGCGCCTCGCGTGCCGGCTCCCGAGTCGGCCGGCGCGGTTGCGCACGCAACCGCCCTGGTCGCCGAAGCAGCGTCGCGCGCCGCTGCGCCGCCGGCCGCCGCGCCGCGCCGCGAGGGCCCGGCGACGATCCTGCTGATCGACGACGATGCCGCGGCGCGCGAGTCCTTCTGCACCTGGCTCGCGGATCGCTACCGCATCGTCACCGCGGGAGACGGCTTCCAGGGCGTCGCGAAGCTGCTCGGCGAGCGCCCGGATCTCATCGTTCTCGACCTCGTGCTGCCGCGCGTCTCGGGCTACGAGGTGATCGTCGCGCTGCACCAGGCGAACTCGGCGATTCCGATCCTCGTGGTCACCAGCCGGGTCGAGCGGCGCGGCGACAGGCTCGGACCGATCGTGCTCGGCGCGACCGACGTGATGCAGAAGCCCGTCGATCGCTTCGAGCTGCTGCACAAGATCGAGACCGCGCTGCGGCTGGAGCTGCCGAAAAAGCCCTCGCTCGACCCGATCGAGGCGGGATCGCTCTTCTCACCGACTTCATCGAGCCGCATCCTGTCGATCGGGGAGTTCCGAGACCGCGCCCGCCGCGCCTCCGCATTCGGTGCGAGCTTCGGCACGCCATCGACCCTCGCGGCACTCGAGGCCCCGTCCGGCGACGTGCTGGACCGCATCGCCGGCTCCGCCGACCGCGTGTTGCGGCTCGAGGATGCGCTCCTCGCGGTCTCGAAACGCCGACTCCTCGTCCTGCTCGTCGCAGCGGATCTCGAGCAGGCGCGCCCGGTGGTCGGCCGGCTCCTGGTGACCGCGGGAGTCGACGCTTCGCCGCCGCGCACACGCGTCGCCTTCGCCGAGGCGACGCCGTCCGACGAAACGGACTGGAAGGAGATCTTCGAGACGCTCGAGCCCTGGACCGACGCAGAGCCCGGTCGGGTTGCGACGTGAAGCAGCTGCTCGCGCTCCTCGTGCTGCTCCTCGTGGCGGCGCCGGCGCTCGCCGAGCCCGATCCCCGCGTCGTCGAGGCGGACGCACTGCTCGGCGAGCGGGAAGCCTTTGCGCGCGCCGTCGAGCTCTATCGCGCGGCGCTCGCGGAGGCGCCCGGGGATCTCGAAGTGCGACAGCGACTCGCGCGGGTGCTCGCGTGGAGCCAGCGCTACGACGAAGCGCTCGCCGAGTACGACCGCCTGATCCAGCAGGAGGCGGGCGAAGCGGGGCCTTCGCAGGCCGAGGCGGGCGCAGCGGGAGCGCGCTCGATCGAGCTGGCCGTGGAGCGCGCCGAGGTGCTCTCGTGGGCCGGTCGCAACGACGCGGCGATCGCCGCGTTCGAGGCGGCTCTGGCTCTCGAGCCGCGCAACGCGCGCGCCGCCCGCGGGCTCGCTCGCGCGTACCGCTGGTCCGGCCGCAAAGCGCCCGCCGACCACGCCTACTCGCGAGCCCTCGAGCTCGAGGAGGACCCGGAGGCGCGGCGCGAATGGGCGGCTCTACGGGCCGACTTCCGGGCGCAGACGGGGGTGGAAGCGGAGCTCTACGAGGACAGCGAGGACTTCCGGGAGCTGCGTAGCCTGGCCACCGCGAGCTTCTACGCCGACCTCGACACCCATCTCGTCGCTCGGGCCGGAATGATCGACCTGCGCGGTCCGCGCGTCGCCGCGGTGCCCTGGCTCGAGCGGGAGGACCGCGGCGGCGAGCTGGCCGTCAGCGCGAAGCGCATCTTCGGAGAGCGCGTCGAGGGAGAGCTCGAGCTCGGCGCGCGCGTCTTTCGCGAGGCCGGCGCCTTCCCGCTCGCGCGCGGCCGCCTCCAGGTCACGTCGAGACGAGGTGCGGTGCTCGGCCTCGAGGTGGATCACCGCGACGCGCTCGAGCGCACGGGATCGGTGGCCGCGCTCGAGGACGGACTGCGCGACACCACGACGCGGGTCTCGCTCTGGAAGGGCCTGCCTCGCCGCTTCGAGGTCTTCGCCGACGCCCAGGTGGGCTTCGTCAGCGACTCGAACCTGCGCAGCGCGACCGGCGCGACGCTCTCGTGGCAGCCATGGACGGAACGCGAGCTGCGCCTCAACGTCGGCGGTGGATACGTCGGCTACACCAGGAGCTCGGAGCTCTACTACGACCCCGAGTGGGATGCCGCGGGCTTCGTCGGCTTCTCCCACCGCGAGCAGCTGCCCTACCGCGTGAGCGTCGATCTCGAGGCGCGAGGCGGCTGGGGGGCCGCGCGCCAGGACGGCGTGTCCGGGAGCGGACCCGCCTACGAGGTCGCGGGCTCGCTCGCCTGGAGGCTCGGGATCGCGCGCTTCGCGCTGCGCGCGAGCCGCGCGCAATCGCAGCGCGAGAGCTCCTACGTCGCGAACCGGATCTTCGCGACGGTGGGCCTGGATCTCGGCCGATGAGCTCTCCCCGCCTCGCCTACTCGCTCGTGCTGCTCGCGCTCTTCACCACGCTGATGGCGCTGTCGCTGGGGCTCTTCCAGGTGCTGGCGACGCTCCAGCTCGACCTGCCCGGTACCTTCGTGCAGGTCTCGATGGTGGTGCTGCTGGCCTTCCTGGCGCTGCTCGTGCTGCGCTACTTCGGACTCCTCTGGTTCTCCTACCTCGCCCATCTCGACCGGCACCGCACCGAGTACCCCGAGAACTTCCTCCCTCTCGTGACGATCCTCGTGCCCGCCTACAACGAAGGCGCGGTGATCCAGGGCTCGATCCGCTCGCTCTTGAAGCTCGACTATCCGCACTACGAGATCATCGTGATCGACGATGGCTCGAAGGACGACACCTATCGCAAGGCCGCCGTCTTCGAGGGCTCGCACGGCAAGGCGGACGTCCGGGTGATCCGCAAGAAGAACGGCGGGAAGTCCCGTGCCCTCAACGTCGGGATCGCCGAGGCCCGCGGAGACTTCGTGCTCTGCATGGACGGGGATTCCGCGCTCCACCCGCAGACCTTGAAGCGCGCGGTGCGCCACCTCGCCGATCCGCGCGTCGCGGCGGTCGCCGGCAGCGTCAAGGTCGTGAACCGGACGAACATCCTGTCCACGCTCCAGGCCCTCGAGTACGTCGAAGGCCTGAACATGGTGCGCGCCGCGCAGGGCTTCTTCCGGCTGGTGAACATCATTCCGGGCCCGATCGGCCTGTTCCGGGTATCGGCGCTGCGCGGCGTCGGGGGCTACGACCACGACACTTTCGCCGAGGACTGCGACCTCACGCTCAAGCTCCTCGCCGAGGGCTGGCAGATCCACTACGAGCCCGAATCGATCGCCTACACCGAGGCACCCGAGAAGCTCCTCGACCTGTTGAAGCAGCGTTACCGCTGGACGCGGGGGATCCTCCAGGCGATCCGCAAGCACCGCGACACGCTGCTGCGGCCGACGCGCAGCCCGGCCATGGCCTTCACTCTCGCGTACATGATCTTCGAGGGAATCCTCTGGCCCTCGATGAACGTCTTCGCGCACGTGCTCTTCGTGATCGTCGCGACGCGCTTCGGCGCTGCGCTCCCGCTGGTGCTGTGGTGGGCGCAGCTCACCGTGCTCGACCTCGCCGCGGCGCTCTACTGCGTGGCCGTCGAGGAGGAGCGGCTGAGCCTGGTGCCCTACGCGATCCTCTACCGCGCCTTCTTCGCGCTCACGATCGACGTCGCAAAGCTCTTCGCCACCTTCGAGGAGCTCCTCCGTCTGCGCATGGACTGGGGCAAGCTCGAGCGGATCGGACGGATCTGACGTGGATCTCGTTCCCTACCTCTCGGCGGTGATCCTGGTCGCCACGATTGCCACGATCCTGCTGGCGATCGGATCCTACGCCGCCTTCAAGCTGCGCGACAAGCGCAAGCCGAAGGCGCAACAAGGGCCGGCGCCGGTCTTCTTCCATCGCTATCGACCGGAAGAGGCGGACGCGGAGCCCGCGAACGCGGAGAGCCGGCGATGAGCGCGCCGGAGGGCCGCAGCTACGGGCCGCTCACGCTGGCGGTCGGCCTCGCACTGCTCGCGATGGGGATCGCCCTCTCGCTGCAGACGATCGCGTCGGTCGTCGGGCCCTTCGACTTCGTGGGCAGGCCGCGTGCCGGAACGCTGACGCTCGGCGTATGGCTGCCCGGTTCGGCCGGCTACGACGCGCGCACGGACACCCGGCGCCGCGCGCGCTCCTGGCGGGCCGCTCTCGGCGGGCGCGTCCGGGTGCGCGAGGGCGGGTCGCTCGACACACTGGCCGGGGAAGGGGTGAGTGCGCTCGCGGTCAGCGACGCGCGCGGGCTCTCGGCGGCCGAGCTGGCGTCGCTCTCGGACTACGTGAGGGGCGGCGGGTCGGTGATCGTCACCGGGCCCGTCGCGGTGCGGGGTCCGGAGGGCGAATGGCTCGGTACGCAGGCGATGGCGCGCTTGCTCGGCGTGCCGCGGATCGTGCCGCTGCCGCGCGACGCTTCGCGCGGGCTCGCGGCCGCGCGTCGGGGGCCGCTCTCGGCCGGCCTCGGGTCCGGACAGCGGCTTGCGGTAGACGCCGAGGAGGGAGACCCGGCGATCGACGATCCGGCGGCCGAGCTCCGCTGGGCCGGCGACGAAGCGTCTGGTCCGCAGCTCGGCGCGGCGCGTGGTGCATCGCTGCGTCGCGAGATCGGCGCGGGCCGCCTGGTGTGGCTCGGCGCAGGCCCCGACCGATCGGCCGCCGGCGCGACCGCACCGGGGGGGGACTTCGCGCGGCTGGTCGCCGCGACCTTCGCCTGGGCCGCGCGCGAGCCCTATGCCGAGATCCTTCCGCCCGTGGCTGCCGCGGCCAACGCACCGGATGGGTCTCCGCTGCCGCCGGAGGCTCCGGATCTCGCTGCCGAGGTGAGTCGCGTCGGGCCGCGCAGGCACCTCGTCGACGTGACGAACCGCGGGCGGGACGCCGCGCGGGGCGGCGTCGTGCGCGTGCATCTGAACGCCCCCGTCGAGCGCCTGGCGGTGCAGCGCACGGTCCTGCAACAGGACGAGCCGCGCTTCCACTTCGACCCTCGCGCCCAGCACGTCGACGTCCGCCTGCCGGAGCTCGCTGCCGGACGCAGCCTCGCCTATACGCTCGACCTCGATCCCGCCGACGCGAAGCCGCAGGGAGACGGAGCGTGAAGGTCCGCTCGAGACTGCAGACGTCCACTGCCCGGCTCGGCCCGGTCGTCTTCATCCTCGTCGTCGCAGCGCTGTGCGTCGACGCCGCCAGGGGCGCGGCGGCCGCATCGGAGCCAGCTGCGGCACTGCGCGTCGCCGCCACCGCCTTCGAGCCGCTGGTGGGTGTGGCTGCGAGCCGGCGCGGGTCCGACGCGCAGGGTGCGTGGCTGCGCTTCGAGACGGCTGGACCGGGCGTGATGGCGGCAGTCGGGACGCCGGCTCCGCTGAACCCACCCATCGATCTCAGCGGGCATTTCGTCTCGCTGCGGCTGCGGGTCGACGCTGCGGAGCGGCTCGCGGGTGCGGAGCTCCGACTCGCATCGCGCGACGGGAGCTTCGCGATCAACGTCCCGGTCTTCCAGGACGGGTCGATGAACCTGCTGCAGAACGGCCAGTGGCTCGACCTCACGCTGAGCCTCGGCGCGGCGCGCAGGGAGGGCCAGCCCGACCGCGGCGCCATCGAGCGGGTGGAGTGGCGACTCGCCGAACGCGAGGGTGCCGGCCCGCACGTCACGGGCTGGGTGGGCGGGCTCAGGGCCCACGCGCTTCCGCGCGAAGGGGTGGTGAGCTTCAGCTTCGACGATGGCTACGACGAGCACTACGACGCCGCTGCGCCGATCCTGGCCGGGGTCGGGCTGCGCGCCACCGCCTACGTGATGCCGGACCAGGTCGGACAGCTCGGCTACATGACTTTCGACCAGCTCCACGCTCTCGATCGGGTCTTTGGCTGGGACGTCGGGTCACACCACTTCACGCCCTTCAGCGAGTTCGCACGCGGAGAGCTCCCGGGAGCACTCGACGGGATCCGGCGCGCGCTTCGAGCACAGGGCTTCGCGCGGGGCGTTCGCCACCTCGCCTATCCGCTCGGGAAGCACGATGCAGGGATCGTCGCGCTCGTGCGCCCTCGTTTCGCGACGGCCCGCCTCGCCTCGGGTGGGCCCGAGACCCTCCCGCCCATGGACCCGCACCGGCTTCGCGCGTTCAATGTGCTCCGCTCGACTCCCCCGGAGGCCCTCGTCGCCGCCGCCGAGCGCGCGCGCGACGAACGCGAGTGGCTGATCCTGATGTTCCACTTCCTGGTCGAGACGCCGGAGCTCGACACGGAGTACGCGATCCGCGATCTGCGCGCCGCCGCGGTCGGAATCGCAGCCGCCGGCGTTCGCGTGGCGCCCGTGAGCGAGGCATGGCGCGGCCTCGCGCCCAAGGCAGCCGCAGGCCCGCGTCGGCGCTGATCGCCCGAGGGTCTGGCGCCGTCGGGAAGGCTCCGGGACCATGCATCGATGGAACAGGGGCCGCCGGACCTGCCCCGGATGCGCTTCGAGCGCCGCGAGCGGCTGCTCGAGGCCATGGCACGCGAAGGTCTCGACGGCCTGATCCTGCTCGGACCCTCGAACCAGGAGTACGCGGGGATCAGCCGGCCCTGTGCCGATGCGATGCGGATGCACTACGAGCCGGTGCTGGTCCTCGTCCCGGCTTCGGGAGCGACGCTGGAGGTCTGGACCGGGGCGCCGGAAGGCGTCCCTCCCGAGATCCCGCGCGAGCAGGTCCACGCACCGCTCGCGCTCGAGTTCGACGCGGGGATGGCACGCCTGGCCGGGGCGCTGCACGAGGCCCTCCCGGGCGCGCGCCGCCTCGGCATCGACGAGCTCACCGGCCCGATGCTGGCGCGGCTCCCGGGGCTCCTGCCCGGCGTCGAGCTCTGCGATGGTTCGGGGGCCATCGCGATGGCGCGGCTGCGCAAGACCCGCGACGAGGTGGAGTGCATCCGCGGCGCGCAGCGGCGAAACGAGGAGGCGATGCTCGACGTGCAGCGGAGTCTGCGCCCGGGCATCCGCCAGACGGAGCTCTCGGCAATCTTCCTGCGCCGTGTCTTCGAGCTCGGGGCCACATCGAACATCATCGATCCGGTCTGGAGCCTCACGCCGCGCTCGCTCGCCGCGGGGACGATCACCGCGAATGGTGAAGTCGGCTTCCCGCTCGCAAGCGACGATCGCTTCCTGCGCGAGGGCGATCTCGTGCTCTCCGACACCGGCATCACCTGGAACGGCTACCACTCCGATTTCGGAAAGACCTGGATCTGCAGCGTCGATCCAGAGCCGGGCCCCGCGCTGCGCGGGTGCTTCGAGCGTTGGAGCGAGCTGCTGGCGGCGGTCCGTGAAGCGATCCGACCGGGTGCGAGCTGCGGCGACCTCGTGCGCGCGGCTGCGCGCATCGAGAAGAAGCACGCCTTGTCGCACTTCTACCTCGGTCACGGGCTCGGCTGCGACAGCTCGGAGGCTCCCTTCATCGGATCGGACTTGGGGCTCGCCTTCGACGACAGCGTCGAGCTGCAGGTGGGGATGGTGTTCGTGCTCGAGCCCGTCGTGTGGCGCGACGGGGTCGGCGGCTACCGCAGCGAGGAGATCGTGCACGTGACGCAGGACGGACACGAGCGCTTGACGAGCTATGGCTATTCACCCTTCGAGTGAGCAGGCCCGGGCGCAGCCCTGGCTGCGGACTCCGGACCTCGGGACGGGGCTGCTCGAGCACCGCGAGCGCGTGCGCTTCGCCGAGCTGCGCGCGGCTCGGCGCGCTCGGGTGTTCGCGGCGATGGAAGAGCAGGGACTCGACGCCTGTCTCTTCGGGCGGGAGGGCAACGCGCGCTACCTGTCGGGCGTGCGCCGCCTGTGGACCGCGCAGACGCGGCCCTTCACGCCGACCTGCGCCGTCGTGCGGGCGACCGGCGCGGTGCACCTGCTCTCCTTCTCGGCGAGCTACGAGGGAATTCCGGAGGAGCTCCAGCCCGACGACGTCTTCCCGGTGACCTGGAGCCCGGCGCGCTTCATCGCGCACGTCACCGCGACACCCGGCCTGCGCGAGGCCCGGCGGATCGGGGTGGACGGCATGACCTTCGCGTTTCGACGCCTGCTCGAGCAGGCGCTGCCCGGCGCGGAGCTCGTTGCGGCCGAGTCGATGATGCGCGCGCTGCGGCGGCACAAGCTCCCCGAGGAGATCCTCTGCCTTCGCACGGCGGCCGCCATCGCCGAGTCGGCGCTGTTGGAGGCCGCGCGGCGCATCGCTCCGGGCGTTTGCGAGAAGGAGCTGCAAGCCGCGTATCTGGCGCGGATGTGCGAGCTCGGGACCTCGCAGTTCGCCCAGCAGGGCAGCTTCACTGCGATCGGGCCGCAGGGCGGCCTGCGCTGGATCACCGGCGAGCGGCGCCTCGAGGAGGGCAGCCTCGTGGCGCTCTCGGGCGGGGTGCTCTGGGCCGGCTACGAAGGATCGCTGGCGCGCACCTGGTGGTGCGGCGAACGCAGCGGTCCCGGCCGCGCGCAACGCGCTCTCCACGCGCTCGGGAGCGAAGCGGTGGCGCGCCTCGTGGCGCGCTGCCGGCCGGGAGTCTCCGGGCCCGAGCTGCGCAGCGAGCTCGCTGCGACCGACGCCGGCCGCGCCGGCGCGAGCTTCGCCATCGGCTCCGTGGGGCTCGGCTCCGAGGGGCCGATCGCGGCGACCTCGCTCGACCCGGCCGTCGAGGAACGCGAGTGCGTCGAGGCGGACATGGTGCTCGGCGTGCGCGTCTTCGTGCCGGGCGCCGTGGGAGGCTATCTCCACGAGGAGATGGTCGTGGTGGGCGAGCGCGACTGCGAAGCGATCACCACGCTCGGTCACGGGCCGCTGGCAGGAGGCGAGAAGCTGCGGCCCATGGAGGCGCCAGAGGCATGAGGGCCGAACTCTCGCTCGACCCCTTCGACCCGCGCCAGACCCACGCGATCTGCGACGTGGCGCAGCGCTTCCAACGCGAGGCGCCCGTGGCACGCGTCGGCGGGGGCTTCGTCTTCGTCTCGCGCTTCGACGACGTGCGCCACGTGCTGCGGACGAACGAGGTCTTCGCGAACGCCGGCGGCTTCCGGCCGACGGGCCTGCACGTGCCGCTCGAGGACCGCACCCTGGGAGAGCTCGACCCGCCCGAGCACGAGCCGATCCGGCGCCTCGCACTCGATGCGGCGGCCGGGCGCCGGGCGATCGAATCGCTGCGCGAGTTCGCGCGCGAGGAAACCCGCTCGCTACTCGCGGCGATCCTCCAGCGCGGGCGCGGCGACCTCGTGGCGGAGCTCTCGGTGCTGCTGACGAACCGCGTCATCGCGAAGCTCCTCGGTGTGCCGCAGGAGCGCAGCGACTGGCTGGCCCTGCAGGCCGAGGAGATCATGCACAGCGACCTGCCGGTGACGAACCGGACCGGGCGCGGCGAGGGCTACGCGCGTGCGTTCCCGGATTTCACCGCCTTCGTCGACGAGCTCGTGCTGCGCCGCAGGGCCGGCGAGGGATCGATGGACGATGCGATCGGGCGGATCGTGCACGGAACCCGGACGGGGCAGCCGCCTGCCGAGAAGATCGTGCGCATGGTGCTGATCCAGCTCCTGCTCGGAGGATCGGCCACCACGCGCGACTTCCTGGGACACCTCTTCCACGAGCTGATTCGCAGCCCCGAGCTGCACGAGGCCATCCGCGGCGACCGGAGCCTGATTCCGGTGGCCGGCGAGGAGGGGCTTCGCCTGGCCCCCCCGGTGCTGTTCACGATCCGCACCTGCCAGCAGCCGACGGAGCTGCGCGGCGTAGCACTCCACCCCGGCGAACGCGTGATCGCGGCCATCGCCGCGGCGAACCGCGACGCGGAGGTGTACGAGCGCCCCGACGAGTTCCGCCTCGACCGCAGGGACGCGCGGCCGCACCTGTCCTTCGGTCACGGGCCGCATGCCTGCGTCGGCGCCGGGCTCGCGCGGATGGAGATCCAGACCGCGCTCGAAGTCTTCGTGGATCTCGTTGCACCCGGAGCGCTCCGCACGCCGCCCGGCTTCGAGCTGCGCCACATGCCGACGCCCTTCCTGTACGGCCCCGAGAGCCTCCCGGTGGAGCGGGTGGAGTAGTCGGACAGGGCTCCTGGCGCTGCGCCAGTCCATTCGGGCGCGCTCATCCGGGCGCGCTGAGAGGCCCGCAGCGAACCGCTCCTCTTCGGGAAGATGCTTCCCACCCGCCTTCGTTCCCCAGGAGACCGCAATCGCGAGCCTGGCTTCACCGCCATTCAAGACAAGAAGTTGTTGAGGGAAGAGCACCGGGCCGCGGGACCGTCTTGCCTCGTTGCCCGGGGGGGCCGGCCGAGGCCAGCGGCGATCGCGCCGAAGCAATGCCGCTCGATTCCGGTAGGAGCCGGCTCGACCGGACAGAGCGCGATCCCCGTGCGTTCAGCCCCCCGGAACCTCCGCCGGGTCGACGAGCCCGTGCCGCCGCCAGCCGATCGAGAGCATCCAGGTCCGAGACGGCGCAACCTCGGGTTCCTCCAGCGCATCGGGCGGCGCTTCGCGCGACCCGGGGTCTCGGCGCCAGCCGTCGAACCAGCGGCCCGACGAGGCCGCGTCCAGTCCGATGGGCGGCGTGGCGCCGTGGCGCTCCCGCCAGTGCTTGCGCGCGTTCAAGAGCACGTAGGCGAGCGCGCGTCGCACCTCTCGCGGCGTGGGATCAACGCCGGATGTTCCGGCCGCGAGCAGTCGACGCGCGCCGCGGGATGGCGGGCGACCTTCCCGCCGCCGTCACCGGGCTCGCACTCCACCGGGTGCGCCCGCGCCTCGTCCACGCGGCGCACTCGGGCCTGCCGCCCAGGCTCGGCCTCACTCCCCGGGCCCGAGGCGGCGGGCGAAAAACGGGGTCGTCGAACGGCCCACTGACCGCCTACGTTGGAGCCCCAGCCGCATAAGGGCTGCGCCGAGGAGGAAGGCGGTGGACGGTTCAGATCCGGCAATCCTGGCTACGGGGGCGCGGGGCCGACGAGTCGCTGCGGAACGCGAAGCCGTGTCGACCCCGCAGCGCGCGGGCCACCCCGAGTACCCGTGCATCACCCCAAGACAGCGGATGGCCTCCCGGATTCGCGCTTCTACGCTCGACAGCCTCTTCAACGAACCCGCGGCCTGCTCCCCCGGGCGTCGCTCGAGCCATTGGCGCGATCCACAGTTCGAGGGGTCCCTCGCGAGCAGGCCCCGGGTGCGCTTCGCAGCTTCGGTTCGAGACGGCGCCGTGGGAAGCGCGCGAGCCGAGCGTCGGTTCAGGTCTGGCCCGCGCGGCGGGCGACGCGGACGCGGGCCGGAAGCGATGCGACGCGGCGCGTGGACAGGAAGGAAGTCCACGCCGGGTGGTCCACGAGGGGCTCGATCTCGACCCCGCGCTCGATCAGCGCCCCGAGGGCCTCCTGGATCTCGGCGCGTGCGATGGCCGCTCCCACGCAGTGATGCACCCCGTAGCCGAAGGTGAAGTGACGACACTCGTTCCGGGTCGTATCGAATCGATCTGGCTCATGAAATCGCCGTGGATCTCGATTTGCGGACGGGACCGAGAGGGCGACGTAGGAGCCGGCCGGGATCGGCACTCCCTCGATCTCGAGGTCGACCGTGGCGATCCGGGGGATGCTCGGAATCGGGGTCTCGAAGCGAGCGATCTCCTCGACGGCCGTCGGGACGAGGGTCGGGTCCTCGCGCAGGCGTGCGAGCTCGGTCGGGTGGGAGACGAGCGTCCAGAGGCCGTTCGCGAGCAGGGACTTGGTGGTGTCGTGACCCGCGAAGAGCAGGTTCAGGATCAGCGCGCGGAGCTCCGGCATGCTGAGGCGCGAGCCGGCCTCCTCGGCGTCGATCAGCGCGTCGAGGAGGGTCTCGTCTGGGCGCCGGCCCCGTCGCCGCGCGATCAGATCCGCCGCGGCGGAATCGAAATGCACGAGCGCAGCCTCGATCTCGGAGCGGAGCTCTGGCGGTAGCACGGCGCTGAAGGCGCTCGACACCGTGTCCGTCCACTGTCCGAAGCGGGTCCGGTCCTGCGCGTCGATCCCGAGCATCTCGCACAGGACCGCGAGCGGGAGCTCGTGACAGAAGCTGGCGACGAGGTCGACCTCTCCGGCGTCCGCGATGGCATCGATCTGCTCGTGTGCGATCGCGCGGATTCGGGGACGCAGGCGCGCGACCTCGCGCGGCGTGAAGGCCCGCCCGACCAGTCCGCGCAGCCTCGTGTGCGCCGGCGGGTCGTAGGCGTTCATCAGCTGCTGCCACCACTCGAAGAGCGGGCCACGATCGATGCCCTGGTTCGCGAGCATCTCGTGGAGCGCCTGGCGCAGACGCGGATCGCGCAGCAGCGCGTCGACGTGCGCGTAGCGCAACACCTCGAAGTCTCCGGCCGTGGAGCGGACCACCGGCCAGCGCTCGCGCAATGGCGCCAGCGTGCGGTGCGTGTCCTGCCAGTACTCGAGGGAGGTCGGATCGACGAGTCCGATCTCGCCCGGCGGGGGTGCGTCGCCCGGGTGGGCGCCGCTCAGCCCGGCCACGTGATCGCCTGGAGCTCGCCGTACGCGTGCAGGCCGAAGACGCCCCGGTCGCGACCCACTCCGGAGAGCTTGAAGCCGCCGAAGGGCGCCTCGTGGTGCTGCTGGGCCGTATTGACACCCACGCAACCGCTTCGCAGGCGCTTCGCCACCCGCATGCCGCGCGGTCGGTCCTTCGTGTAGACGTAGCCGAAGAGGCCGTAGTCGGAGTCGTTCGCGAGGGCCACCGCCTCGTCCTCATCGTCGAAGGCCATCGCGACCACGATCGGGCCGAAGGCCTCCTCGCGCGCCACCTGCATCTCGTTCCGGCCCAGCATCAGGCAGGGCGCCACGTAGTATCCCGGTCGATCCGGGCGCTCGCCGCCCGCGACGATCTCGGCCCCCTCCTCGAGCCCGCGGCGCAGGAAGGCTTCGATGCGGTCGCGGTGCGTGCGGCTGATCACCGGACCGACCCTCGTGTCGGGCTCGAGCGGATCGCCGATGCGCAGCCCCCGGGCCATCCGCGCGAGCCGCTCCAGCATCGCCTCGAAGACGGGGCGATGCGCGAGCACGCGCGTCGGTGCGGTGCACACCTGCCCCGAGTGGAAGGCGAAGGTCGAACCCACGGCGGCCGTGGCCGCGTCGAGGTCCGCGTCGTCGAAGACGAGCGCCGGGCCCTTCCCGCCGAGCTCGAGCAGCAGCCGCTTCATCGTCTTCGCGCCCTGTTCGTAGATCCGGATGCCCACCGCCGAGGAGCCGGTGAAGCTCACCATGTCGACGTCCTTCGAGTCGACGAGCGCGGCCCCTCGGGCCTGATCGACGCTGGCCTCCGGGGCGAAGCCGATCACCTTCTCGGTCGCCGGATTCACGATCTCGTAGGCTCCGTCGGGGCGCACCCACTCGTCGCCGATCAGCAGGCGGTAGCGCTCGTCTGCTGTCGGGGGGGTCGACACCTGGGATCCTCGCTTCCCGCGTCTCGCGCCGGGGAGCGCGGAGTCTATCATGGGGGCTGCGCGGCACAGCGTCGGCGCGCTGGCGCGGGGAGGGAGGCGATGGATCTCGCAGCGAACAAACGAGTCGTCGAGAGTCTGTGGAAGACCCTCTACACGAAGGACTGGGAGGCCCTCGGGGCGATCCTGCACGACGAGGTCTTCTACGAGGATGTCCCCGCGCCGGATCCGGGAGCGCGCGGGCGCGCGAACGTGATCCGCCGGCTTCGCATCGGGCTCGACCCGATCGAGCGCTTCGAGCATCACTTCCACCGCATCGTCGCGGAAGGGCAGACGGTCGCCTTCGAGCACACCGAGGTCTGGCACTTCCACACCGGCGAAGTGGTGCGCAACCCCTTCGTCACGATCCACGAGGTGGCGGAGGGGCGCATCAAGCTCTGGCGCGACTACTGGGACCTGAACACGCTGATGTCGAGCGTTCCGAAGTGGTGGATCGAGCACGTCGCGAAGTTCAGCGAGAAGGATTTCGCATAGCCAGATTTTCTCCGCTCGCCTTCGGCTCGCTGCGCGCGCCCTTCGGGCGCTTGCGCGGGCTTGGTGAACTTCGCTCGCAGGCCTGGGCCTCAGAGGTCGCGCAGGTAGGCCGGGCCTCCGAGCATCGCGGCCTGCTCGCGGATCTGCGCGGCCCGCAGCGTCGCGTAGGGACCCGGGTCGTTCACGTGGAGACGCCGCGGGTCCGGAAGGACGGCCGCGAGGCGTGCCGCCTCGATCGCGCCGAGCTGCAGGGGCGGCTCACCGAAGTAGGCGGCGCTCGCGGCTCCGATGCCAAAGATTCCGGGCCCGAACTGGGCAATGTTCAAGTAGATCTCGAGGGTTCTCCGCTTCGGCCAGAGCCCCTCGATCCACAGCGTGATCCAGGCCTCGAGACCCTTGCGCATCCAGCTGCGACCGGACCAGAGGAAGAGGTTCTTCGCCACCTGCTGCGAGATCGTGCTCGCGCCCCGCAGAGGGCTCGGGCGGCGCGCCTCCTCGCCCGAGAGGGCGCTCGAGATCGACGCGAAATCGAAGCCGTGGTGCTGCGGAAACTTCTGGTCCTCGGCCGCCACCACCGCGATCGGAACCTGGGGCGAGATCTCCCGCCAGGGAACCCATCGATAGCGCACGGGGCCCTGCTGTCGCAGCATGAACGCGGTGGTCGGGGGCGGGATCCAGCGCAGCGGCAGCAGGATCAGCGCGGGTCCGACGCTCGCGAAGAGCGCGATCGCGGCCGCGGCTCGCCAGAGCCACGCTCGGAGCGAGCGCGACCTCCCGCTCCGTCGGTCGCGACGGCGCGCCACCCGCTGGCTCCTAGCCGGCCGCGACCGTCGCCCTGGACGCGAGGCCCACCGGCGCGGGAGCCAGCTCGGAGAAGATTCCGCGCAGGTCGGCTTCCGCGAGCGTCTCGCGCGCGAGCAGCAGGCCCGCCGCGCGGTCGAGCGAGGGACGGTTCCCGGCGAGGGCCTCTCTCGCGCGTGCGAAGGCCGCATCCACGAGCTTGCGCACCGCGCAATCGATCTCGCGCGCGGTGGCCTCGCTGTACAGGCGCCCTCCGAGGCCCGAGGCGCCGCGCCCGAGGAAGGAGCCCGGGTCCTCCTCGTAGGTCGAGTGGCCGAGCTCGGGAACCATCGCGTAGCGCGTCACCATGTTGCGGGCGATGTCGGTCGCGCGCGCGAGGTCGTCGGCGGCGCCCGTCGAGAGGTGCCCGAACACGAGATCCTCCGCCGCCCGGCCCCCGAGCAGCACCGTGAGCTTTCCCTCGAGCTCTTCGCGTGTCATCAGGAAGCGGTCCTCGGTGGGGCGCTGCAGGGTATAGCCGAGGGCGCCGACGCCGCGTGGAATGATCGAGACCTTGTGCACGGGATCGCTGCCCGGGACGAGGCTCGCCACGATGGCGTGCCCCATCTCGTGGTGGGCGACGATCTCGCGCTCGCGCGGGTTGAGCAGCCGGTTCTTCTTCTCGAGGCCGGCGACGATACGCTCGATCGCGGCGGTGAAATCCTCGAGCGTGACGTCGTTCGCGCGTCGCCGGGTGGCGACGAGTGCCGCCTCGTTCACCAGGTTCGCGAGGTCGGCCCCGGTGAAGCCGGGAGTGAGCGCGGCCACCTCCTCGATCGCCAGGCCGGGAACGAGCTTCACGCGACGGGCGTGGACCTGGAGGATCGCCGTCCGGCCGATCCGGTCGGGCCGGTCGACGAGCACCTGCCTGTCGAAGCGGCCGGCGCGCAGCAGCGCCGGGTCGAGGATCTCGGGGCGGTTCGTGGCGGAGAGCAGCACGATTCCACTCGCGGGATCGAAGCCATCGAGCTCGACGAGCAGCTGGTTCAGCGTCTGCTCCTTCTCGTCGTGCCCGCCGAAGGGTGACTGGGCCGAACGCGCGCGGCCGAGGGCGTCGAGCTCGTCGATGAAGATGATGCAGGGGGCCTTGGCGCGGGCCTGCTCGAAGAGATCGCGCACGCGCGCGGCGCCGACCCCGACGAACATCTCGACGAACTCCGAGCCGCTGATCGAGAAGAAGGGGACGCCCGCCTCGCCGGCCACCGCGCGGGCGAGCAGGGTCTTGCCGGTTCCGGGAGGGCCGACGAGGAGGATGCCCTTCGGCATCCGGGCGCCGAGGCGACCGTAGCCCTTCGGGTCCTTGAGGAAGGCCACGATCTCCTCGAGCTCGGCCTTGGCCTCGTCGACGCCCGCGACGTCCTGGAAGGTCACCTTCGTGTCGGTCTCGACGTAGACCTTCGCCTTGCTCTTGCCGACCGCGAGGAAGCCCCCGCCGGGACCCATGCGCGTCGCCATGCGGCGCATCAGGAACATCCAGATCGCGACAAAGAAGAGGACCGGAACGATCCACGACAAGAGGGTCGGGAGCAGCTGGTCCTCGACCTTCCCGGAGAACTCGACTCCCTTCTCCTCGAGGCGGGTCGCGAGCTCCGCTTCGACCCGGTTCGTGACGAAGTGGTGCTTTCCGTCGAGTGGCTCGTGGAGCTCGCCGCGGATCCGATCTGGACTGATCTCGACCCGCTTGATCTGCCCCTCGTCGAGCAGGCGCTCGTAGGTGCTGTAGGGCACGAAAGCGGTGTCGCGGTAGCTGCCGTAGAGGTCGTGGAGCAGCATCACGCCAACCAGCGCGATCGCGAGATAGACGATGTGGAAGCGGGTCGTGTTCTCCAAGTCTCGGCTCCGGAGCTCTCCGCCTTAGCCTAGTGAAGCCGCGCGCCGATCCCGAGAGGATCCGAAGCGGCCTGGATCGTGCCGGAGCGTCGGCCCGCGGCGGCGCCGGATCGATCTCCAATCCAGTTCGGTCTCCGATCCAGCTCAGTCTCCAATCCAGCTCAGTCTCCAATCCAGAAGGGTCGCGCGTGCGCGAACGCGCGCCAGGCCTTGGCGATGCGGCGAGTGGCGCGGGCGGCCTCGGCCGACGCCCAGCCCTCGACGAAGCCGGCGGCGCGCGCGCAGGCGGGGCGCGCCTCGGAGGCGACCCGCTCGATCAGGCCCGCGAGGAGCCCCTGAACGAGCGCGAGATCGGCCAGCCGGCCGAGCTGGTCCTGGAGCTCCGGCAGGCGCGTGAGGTAGCGGTCCCGGCGACGACCGGGATACAGGTCTCCGAGCAGCTCGCTCGCGTAGCGAAGCCGCTTGACCTGGATGCGCAGGCGATGGAGCTCGGGTAGCGAGAGCTCGTCCACCCGCTCGCCCAGTCCGCGCGCCTTGCGGTCGCGGCGTTCGAGCAGCTCCTTGGCGAGCCCCCGCGCGGGTGCGAAGAGCCGCGCCGAGGCCTCGTCCAGCGGCTGCTCGCGCCACCTGCGGCGCGTGAGGCAGCGCCCGAGTTCGAGGACGAGGCGCGTGTAGCGCGGCGAGTCGATCGAGCGCCGTAGGCGCTCGTGGTGCTGCCGGCGCTGCTGCTCGGCGGTCTCGCGCAGCAGCTCGAGGGCCTTGTCGCCCGGGCGCTTTGCGACGAGCGGATCGATCCGCTCGACCACGAAGACGTCGAGGTCGCGTACGGCGCCGAGCTCGCGCCCGAGCCAAGCGAGCTCCCGATCGAGCGGCCGCAGGAAATCCGCCGCCAACACCGGCCGGAAGAGGCGCAGTGCCGAGCGCAGCCTCCGGACGCCGACGCGCATCTGGTGTACGCCCTCGACGTCGTCGCCGCGGTAGGCTGGCGCCTGGTTCGCGAGGAGCTGCTCGAGGCAGCTTCCGAGTGTGGCGGCGATGGTGTCGTCGAGTGTCCCGTCCGGCGCGAGCTCGGGGGGCTTCGCCTTCTGCGGCGCCGGAGGCGATCCCGTGAGGCACATGTAGCCGAGATCCGCCTTGCTCAGTGTCGAGATCCGCAGCGGCACGCACTCGAGCAGTGCGAGGGCCACGTCGTAGAGAGCGCCCGGATCGCCTTCGCGCAGCTCGAGCTCGACCTCGCAGAGCGGCAGGCGCTCGCCTGCCGCCTTCACCTCGCCGAAGTCGAGATCGAGCTCGAGGCTCGTCTCTCCGTGGCGGAGCAGGCGTCGCGTCCGGCGCATGCGCGTCTCGATCAGCGGGGCGAGCGCCGACCCCTCGATCGCCTGCGCGACCCGCGCGCGCAGCTCCGGGTCGGCGATCAGGTCGAGCTCGGGCGCCTCGCTCGTGGTCGGCGCCTCGATCTCGAGGCGGTCGAAAAGTGCGCCGCGTTGCGGACCGCGGACCTTCAGGGTCTGGACGAGACGCCGCCCGTCGCGTCGCACGCGCAGCGCCATGCCGAGTCGCGCGAGGTCGAGCTCTGGAGTGTCGAAGTAGACCGTGTGCAGGCTGCGGGTGCGGCCCGGGCCCTGGCCGAGCTCGGCGAGCAGTTGGCTCCGGAGCAGACGCGATGCGTCCTCCGGTTGGATGGCGAGCTTGAGTTCGACTTCGGTCATTCGTTCAGCCGTCTTCGCCCGCACAGTCATGGGGCGTCAGGAACGAGCTGAGGGTAGCTCCCGCCGGCGCGAGCTCACGCCAGCGCGCGGATTCGACCGCGAGCTCTGCGAGAGCCCCGGTCGGGAACTTCCGGCGCAGGCGCGCGAGGGCATCGGAGTCGCCCTTCTCGGCGAGCCTCTCCGCGAGGGCGGCGATGCCCGGGTTGTGGCCCACGACGAGCAGGCTGCGCACGCGGACCTCGACCAGCGCGATGCGCGCGAGGATCTCCTCCGGGCTCGCCAGGTAGAGCCGCCGGTCGAGCGTCAGGGTCAGCCCGGGGGGAAGGTAGGGGAGGATCCGGTTCAGCGTCTCGCGCGTGCGCTGCGCCGACGAGCAGAGCACCTGCTCCGGGACGAGGCCGCGCGCCGCCATCGCGGCGCCGATGCGTTCCGCATCGCGCCGGCCGCGCCGCGCGAGCGGGCGCTCGTGGTCGTCCTGCCCCGGATCTTCGGGCTCCGCCTTCGCGTGGCGCAGCAGCAGCAGCAGCCGGGCCGGGCTCATGCGGCTCCCACGGCCTCGAGCAGCACGCCCTCGCGCAGTCCCCAGTCCGTGAGGGTGTAGCCGTCGAGATCGAGGAGCTCCGCCGCGGCGGTGAGCACCACGCACCCCGTGGGCAGCAGATCGGCGCGCTTGCGACGCATGCCCGGCATGCGCAGGCGCTCGGAATGGCTCGAGCGCACGAGTCGCCCCGTCACCTCGCGGAGCTCCTCGAGCGGGATCTCGAGGTGGTTCACGCTGCGCGCCGGGCGGAGCCCGCGCAGGCCGGTGGCCAGCCAGCCGAGCGCCCGGGCGGTTCCCCCGGCCGCGACGCACGCGACCGGTGCATGCACCGCCAGCTGGCGTAGCTTCGGTGCGAGAAGCGCGCGGACGCGCTTGCGCAGCTCGGATGCCTCGGCGGCCGTCATCGGATCCGACTTCACGATCTGCGAGTGCAGGCGCGCGACACCGAGCGCGAGCGTGGACTCGTAGAACACGTCGTGGGTGTCGCCCACCGCGAGCTCGAGGCTGCCTCCGCCGAGATCCACAGCGAGGATGCGCCCGTGCGGCATCCAGACGCGCCTGCGAAACGCGGAGAAGATCAGCCGTGCCTCCTCCTCGCCGGTCAGCAGGCGAACCGGTGCAGCGAGCGCCCGGCCGAGCGCGCGGGTGAGGGCCGCACCGTTGGTGGCCTCGCGCAGCGCGGCCGTGGCGACGGCGATGATCTGCTCGGCCTGCTCGCGGCGCGCCGCAAGGCCGAGCGCGCGCGCGGCCTCGACGGCGCGTCGCCCGACGTCCCCGGGGATATGACCGCCCGACGCGAGCTCTGCGCCGAGCTGCAGCATCACGCGCTCGGAGTGGACCCTTGTGAGGCGCCCGGCCGCGGTTGCATCGGCAACCAGGAGATGGAAGGAGGTGCTGCCGAAGTCGATGACCGCGAGTCGCCGCGCCGGTAGATCCTCCCCCCCG
>CAYPSI010000018.1:0-7873 GCA_964413375.1 uncultured Spirochaetales bacterium
GAGAGCAGCCGTAAGTTGATGGCGTTCACGACGGCGTGGGCGACGATCGGGGCGACCAGGTTTCCGGTGGCTTCGAAGAGCCATCCGAGCGCGAGGCCGGCCGCGAGCGAGAAGGCGGTCCAGGGCAGCAGCTCGCGGCGCGGCGCGAAGTGGGCGAGCGCGAAGAGCAGGCTGGCCCCCACGAGGCCGAGCTGCGGCTGCAGCGCGCCGCGGAAGAAGGCCTCCTCGCCGACCCCGCTGACGAGCGCGAGCAGCACGCACTCGCCGAGCGTGCGCCGACCGAGGAGCCGCGCCAGCGCCCGCGCGAGACGATCGCCGGTGCGGGTGGCTCGCGTGAACCAGCCCGAGAGGAGCACGATGGCGAGACCGAGGACCGCACCCGCGGCGACATCGCGCAAGGGATCGATGCCACGCTGCGCCGCGGCTGCGCTCGCGAAGAGCAGCGGGCGCCCGGCGAGCCACGCCCAGACGAGGGCGACGCCGAGCAGAGCGCCGTAGAAGACGAGCGCCAGGCGCACGAAGGACGGCTGGGGCGCGGAACTCGAGCTGGGCGGCGTGGTTTGACCCCGTCCCTACCGGCCGTTACGCTCCGGCGGGCGGCCGGCGCCTCCCTTTCGTCGCCACGGATCTGAAGTCTCGGACTCGTAGCCATGGAGCGCCGGTCTTCGCTATTCCGGCGCCGTCGGGGGCGCAGGGCCCACCGCCGCGTCGCCGCCGCGGCGAGTGTAGCACCCGAGGGAGAGCAGCGTCGGTGTCCGATCGTCTTCCGATGACGCAGGCTGGCTACGACAAGCTCGAGCAGGAGCTCCGGCACCTCAAGAGCGTCGAGCGGCCGCTGAACGTGCGCGAGATCGAGGCCGCGCGCGCGCACGGCGACATCTCCGAGAACGCGGAGTTCCATGCCGCCAAGGAGCGCCAGAGCCACCTCGAGGGGCGTCTGCGCCTGCTCGAGGACAAGCTCGCGCGCGCTCAGGTGATCGATACCACCGGTCAGCTCGCCGACAAGGTTCGCTTTGGCGTGACCGTCACGCTCGAGGACGCCGAGAACGGCGAGCAGGTGACCTATACGATCCTCGGCGAGGACGAGTCGGACGTGTCCCAGGGGCGCATCTCCGTGACTTCGCCCGTGGCCCGCGCGCTGCTCGGCAAGGAGGTCGGGGCGAGCGTCACGGTGCGCGTTCCCAAGGGCACGCGCGAGTTCGAGATCCTCGAGATCCGTTTCGGGTAGGCCGGTCCGCCGGCCTCCTCGAGCAGGCGGAGGAGGCTTGCGATCCCTCCAGGTCAAATTCAGCGCCTTGATCGTGACCGTGCTCGCGATCGCGTGCACGGCCCTCGCCCTCGTCGCGACCCAGCACGAGCGGCGTGCCCTCGAAGCCGAGGTGCACGAGCGCGCCGAGGCGCTCGCGCGCAGCCTCGCCGGCGCCGCCGAAGAGCCCTTGCTCGGCGCCGAGCAGGGGAGCTTCGACGACGAGCTGGTGCTCGAGCGTCTGATCCAGGAGGCGGGCGCCGGAGACGGCGTCGTCGGGGTGCGCCTGCTCGGCCGCGACGGAGAGGTCGTCGCATCGCTCGACGACGCACCCATGGATCCGGCCTACGCGCTCCCTCTCGAGGGCCTGCTCAGGGTCGGGGCCCCGATCCACTACAGCGGCGTGCGGGTCGGCGAGGCCCAGGTCGACCTCGACCTGCGCGCACTGGTCGATCCGATCGTGCGCAGCAACACCCAACAGCTCGCCGGTATCGCCGGCATCGTGCTCCTGCTCGGCGTCGTGGCCGGAACCATCTTCGTGGCCTTGCTCTCGGGACCGCTCCGCCGCCTGCGGGTGGGCGTCGAGCGTCTGCGCGACGGGGACCTCGCCGTGCGCGTGCCGCCGACCTCGCGCGACGAAGTCGGTGAGCTCACCCGCGCCTTCAACGAGATGGGAGACTCACTGCTCCAGAAGCAGCGCATCCAGAACGCCTTCGGCCGCTACGTGAACGATTACGTCCTGAATCAGCTGCTCGAGGGCCCCGATGGCGAGGCGCTGGCGGGGATGGAGCGCGAGGTGACCATCCTCTTTGCCGACGTGCGGGGCTTCACCCACCTCTCGGAGGGCCTCAAGGCCCCGGCGGTCGTCGCACTGCTCAAGGAGGTGTTCCAACTCGCGTCGGATCGCATCCTCGAGCACGGCGGAACCATCGACAAGTTCATCGGAGACTCCGTGATGGCCTACTTCGGGGCGCCGGTGCACCAGCCGGACCACGTGCTGCGCGCCGTCTCCGCGGCGGTCGACATCCTGCGCAGCATCGAGGCGCGCAATCAGCGCCTGCGCGCTTCGGCCGAGCCCGGCGGGCTCGCCGTGCAGATCGGGATCGGGGTCCACACGGGCCTGGTGGTCGTCGGCGACGTCGGCTCCGACCGGCGCAGCGATTTCACGGTCGTGGGCGATGCGGTGAACGTCGCCCATCGTCTCGAGAAGCTCGCCCGGCCCGGACAGATCCTCGTCTCCGAGGCCGTGCAGCGCACGGTGCGCGGTGCGAAGCGCTTGCGCTTCGAAGGCGAACGCCAGCTCTCGGGTCGCGAAGAGCCCGTCCACGTCTACTCGGTGGACTTCGATGCCGGGCCCCTCGTCGCACCCTCCGGGAGCTCGTGAGGCGGGCGCTCCACGCCGTCTGCGCGCTGCTGGCCGCTGCCTGCACCACCCCGCTGGAGCTCGGTGAGCGGCGCTACCGCGAAGGGGATCGGATCGCGGCCCTCGAGACCTGGCGGGCCGTGCCGGAGAGCTCCGCAGACTACTCCCGCGTGCGGGACCGCATCGGGGAGGTCGAAGCCGAGTTCGAGCGACTGGTCGTGCAGTACAAGCAGCGCGCTCGCTACTTCGAGCAGCGCGACCGGCTGGCGGAGTCGATCCTGAGCTATCGGCTCGCGCTCGAGCTCCAGCCCGGCGACGTCGGGACGCTCGACCACGTGCAGCGCCTCGCCCGCGTGCTGGCTTCGCGGAAACGCGAGCTGCGCTCCGCGTATGCCGCCGCGGTGGCGAGGGGCGACCTCGCGCAGGCACGCGAGCTCTTGAGCCGGCTGCGCAGCCTCGACCCCATCGACCCCGATCTCGAGACCGACAACAGGCAGTTCGCGGAGGCGCTCCTCGGCGAGATCGAGCGCCTCTCGCGGGTCGGCCGCAGGGCCTTCGCCGCCGGGAACCACGCCGCGGCCGAGCGGGCGTTCCGGGGTGTGCTCGCCCTCGACCCCGAGGACGAGTCGGCCCGCGGCTACCTCTCCTACATCGCCACGATCCGTGGGGCCGGGGGCGGCGCTTCCGCGTCGGACTTCGACCCTTCGGCCTTCGCCACCGAGGCCGGGATCCGCGCGGAAGGCTTCCACCAGAACGCGCTTGCGGCCGCGGGCCGGGGGGACCTGTATGCGGCGATCGCTCAGGAGCTGCGGGCGCTCGAGGTGGATCCGAGTCATGTCGCGGCCAACGATCAGCTCGCGGCGCTGCGCCGCCAGCTCGCGCCGCAGCTCGAGCTCTTGATCGACGCCGGTCGCAACGCCTTCCGCAACGAGGACCTCTACTCGGCGCTCGAGAGCTGGCGGCAGGCGCTGTTGATCGACCCCGAGAACGAGAGGACGCGCGCCTACGTGGCCCGGGCGGAGCGCCAGCTCCAGAACCTCGAGCGGCTGCGCTCGGAGCCGGACGAATGACGCGCTCGCCCCCTTTCGCGCTCGCCTGTCTCACCGGGCTGCTCTCGCTCGCGGCCTGCGTCGGGGTGCTGGATTTCGACCGCGCTCGTCAGGTGCTCCAGCCGCCCCGGCCGCCACCGTCTCCAGCGCTGCTCGAGACCCGGGAGGAGTTGCCGGTGCCCGAGGGACTGCGCGCGACGAGCGGCGAGCTGCGCTCGGTGCCACTCCAGTGGGATCCCCTGCTCACGCCCAGCGTCGCGGGCTATGCGGTCGAGCGTGCGCTCGCGGCGGAGGGCCCTTTCGCGCGCATCGCGGCAGTGGCGGGCAACGCTTCGACGGCCTTCGTCGATGGCGCCGTCGGCAGCGACGGAGCCACGCTCTACTACCGCGTCCGCGCCTTCGCCTCGACGGGAGCCCTCGCCGTCGATCCCTCGGCGGTGGTCGCGGCCACGACGGCTCCCGCCCCGGCAGCACCGACCGGGTTCCGCGCCTACAGCCAGCAGCCTCGCTCCGTGCCGCTCGCCTGGGAGCCCTCGCCGGACCCGACCGTCGGCGGCTACGTCGTCGAGCGGAGCCCGAGCGCGCGGGGCCCCTTCGAGCGGCTGGCGCAGCTCGAGGGTAGACACTCTACAGTGTACGTCGATCTCGGGCTCGGAGACCTCCGCGTCTTCTACTACCGGGTCGCGGCGCTGAACCGCGCCGGCGGAGCGGGGCCGATTTCCGATGCGATCCGCGCGGTCACGAAGCCGGACCCGCTGCCGCCGGCGGGGCTGCGGCTCGCGGGCCAGCGCCTCGGCGCGAACCGGATCGAGTGGGAGCCCAACGTGGAGCCCGACATCGTGGCCTACCGCGTCTTTCGCGTCCGCGGTGCGAGCCGCGTGCGGCTCGCAGAGCTCCCCGCGAGCCAGACTTCGGCGGAGGACCCGGGCGTCGCTGCAGACGAGCGGGCGGCCTACAGCGTGATCGCGATCGACCGCGATGCGCTGGCGAGCGAACCCGCCCCCGCGCTCCAGGTCGCGAGCGTGGGCTACGGGCTCGTCGCGACCGTTCGCCCCGACGGCGTACTCCTCGCGTGGGAACGGCGCAGCGAGGAGGGCTTCCGGGGCGCCCACGTGCTGCGGCACGGGGCGCTGCGTGCGGTCGAGCTGGGTTTCTCCGGAGAGGGGAGCTGGGTCGACCACGACGCGGAGCCCGGCGGCCGCTACCGCTACAGCGTCGTCCTCGAGCGCCCGGACGGAACCCGCGCGCCGCCATCGTCCCCGGTGGAGATCACGATACCGAGGGGAAAAACACTCGTTCGTTGATTTTTGCTTGCGACACCCTAGACTCGGCACCGCCCAAGGCTCGATCCCCGGTAGCTCAGCTGGCAGAGCAAGCGGCTGTTAACCGCTGGGTCGTAGGTTCGAGTCCTACCCGGGGAGCCACCCCCCCCAAGAACCGCACAGGGGGGATATCCATGCCTCGACGCCTCGCATCGCTCGCAGCCCTCTGGGTCCTGACAGTCGCACCGGTCAGCACCGCGGCGGCCGCCCGATCCTGGGTCAAGGGCGACGTGCTGCTCAACGTCCGCGCGGGCCCGGGCACCGAACACCGGCCGCTCGGTGCGATCACGACCGGGGATCCGGTCGAGATCCTCGATCAGTCGAACGGATGGACGCGAGTGCGCTCGGACGCGGCCGGGGAGGGATGGATCCCCTCCGGCTTCCTCCAGGAAGAGCCGCCCGCCGTGGTGCGGCTCGAGCAGGTCGAGGCGGAGGCCACGACGCTGCGCCAGCGCGTGAATGAGCTCAGCGCAGAGGCGGAGAGCCTGCGCGCGGCCCAGGAACAGGCGGCGGGGGCCGTGAAGGAGCAAGCGCAGGAGATCGAGCGTCTGTCCGCGGAGAACGCGTCGCTCCAGTCCGACGTGATCTGGCCGGTGCTGCTCACCGGAGCCTCGATCCTGATGACCGGCGGTCTCGTCGGCGCGTGGGCCCGGGGCGGCGCACGGCGCTCGGCGCAGCGCGTCCGCCTGTGAGGGCCCGGGCTCACAACGGCGCGTAGCGCTTGCGAGCCTCCTCGGGCGAGAGCTTCGCGGCGTTGGCGATTGCCGCGAGCCGGCCGCTGTCCGCGAGATCCGGGGCGCTGATCCGCTCCTGGAGGGCCAGCGCGTTCGCGTAGTAGTCAGAGCCGACGTCCACGCCGCGCACGCGGGCCTTGCCGGTCTTCGGATCGAGGATCTCGGCGAAGGGTACCGGCACGATCCGCTGCGCCTGCCGGGTGATCAACACGCTCGACATGCCCGCGAGCAGCGTGCGCACCGCGCCGACCCCGAGATCGCGCGTGTAATCGCGGTCGAAAGCGGTCGGATAGCCGCAGCGGACCTCGTAGCCGACGTCCTTCTCGCCGATCGCCACCTTCACGCCGCGTTTGCCGAGCGCCTCGCCGACACCGTTGCGCAGGACTCTTGCGATCGGTACCTCGGCCAGCCGGATGTGCCCGTGCTCGTCGCGCGGGACGTCGCGAAGCAGCGGGTCCTTCTCGTCCATGTACTCGGCGATCCCCTCGGCGATGACGGCGACGCCGTCCTGCCGCCCGGCCGCGAGGCGTTTCACGATCGCGCCCTCGAGCGTGCGCACCACGTCGTCGAGCTGGATCGGCCGCTTCGAGAACTCCTCGGGGATCAGGATCACCGGGGCGCCGGCGGCCTTGCCGGCGCCGAGTGCCAGATGGCCCGCGGAGCGGCCCATCATCACGATGAAGAACCAGCGATTCGTCGTGCGGCAGTCCTCGATCAGGCGCTCGACCACCGCGGTCGCGAACTCGCGGGCCGTCTCGAAGCCGAAGGTCGGGATGCCCGCCGGAAGCGGCAGATCGTTGTCGATCGTCTTCGGGACGTGGGCCACGCGGATACGCCCGCCGGCCGCCGCCGCGACCTTGCTGGCACTCGTCGCCGTGTCGTCGCCGCCGATCGTGATCAGGTGATCGATCCCCAGCGCGTCGAGCGAGCGGACGCAGGTCTCGAGGTGCTCGGGCTTCTTCGTCGGATTGGCGCGCGAGGTGTGCAGGATCGAGCCGCCGCGTAGATGGATTCCAGCAACCACCTCCTCGGAGAGCGGAAGCACGTGGCTCGTATCGCCTTCCATCAGCCACTTGAAGCCGTCGAGGATGCCGAGCACCCGCGCGCCGGCGCGCGAGGCCGTCGTCGCGGCCGCGCCGATCACTCCGTTGATGCCCGGGGCGGGGCCACCCCCCACCACGATTCCGAAGGTGCTCATCCGTTCCGTCTCCTTCTTCCTTCTCCCGGAACACTCCGGGTCCACTGCCTCAGCGCCGCCAGAAGGTCTCGAGCAGGCGCGTGCCGCGGGCGCGCGCGAGCGGCGGGCGCGGAGGGTTCTCGGCACGCGCGCGCAAGGCCGCTTCGGACTCGGGGCTCCCGACGTCCTCGAGCGCACCGATCGCCACCAGATCCGCCAGCACCTCCTCGGCGAGCGCGCGCATCTCCGCGTGCACCGCCGTGCCGCGGGCGTGATGCAGGATGGAGCGCGGGCGTTCGGTTCCGGAGTTGAGAGTCTCGACGCGGGGGCTGCGCGAGAGCGCCGTCGCGTAGCGCGGCCAGCCACGCCGGGCGATCTCGCGCTCGAGCCGCTCGTGCAGGGACTCCGCGGCGTCGACGCGCGTGCGACGGTCGACGAGCGTCAGCACGATGCGAACGCGGTCGGCCGGGATCCGGCCGCGCTCGAGCACGCGGAAGGTCTTGGCGGCCTCCTCCAGCGAGGACCAGTCGGCCACCGGAACCAGGATCCGGTCCGCCGCGTGGAAGGCATTCTCGGTCAGCGCCTCGAGATCGCTCTTCGTATCGAGTACGAAGAGGCCTTCCCAGGTCGTGCGCTCGAGGATCCGCCGCAGGATCGCGGGATCCTCGGCGCGCGCCTTGAGCAGCGTCACGTCGGGCGGCGACGGAACGAAGTGGATGCCGTACTGCCCGAGCTGGAGCACGCGGTCGAGGCTGCGCTCCGCCCAGCCGTGCTTCAGATTGCCCTCCCCGGGCTGCGGCGGGCGCAGCGCGAACATGCGATCGACGGTGCGCTGGTCGTCGAGGCTCACCACCGCCACCGGCAGATCCTCGCGCAGCGCCCGCAAGTAGATCGCGAGGTTTGTCGCCACGGTGGTCTTTCCGACCCCGCCCTTGTTGCAGGAGACCGTGAGGGTGGCCTTGCCCCGACCCGGCGCAGCGGG
>CAYPSI010000019.1:0-18621 GCA_964413375.1 uncultured Spirochaetales bacterium
CAGCACGGGCTCTTCTCCGTCCCGCGCTACGACGACGGCTACTGTCTCGATGACAACGCGCGCGCGCTGCTGCTGATGGTGCTTCTCGAGGACCAGGGCACGGACGAAGCCAAGGCCGTCCGCGCGCTCGCCTCCCGCTACCTGGCCTTCGTGAGTCATGCCTTCGACAGGGAGATCGGGCGCTTCCGGAACTTCATGTCCTACTCCCGGCAGTGGCTCGAGTCCTACGGGTCGGAGGACAGCCACGGGCGCGCGCTCTGGGCGCTCGGAACGGTCGTCGGGCGCTCCGTCGATCCCGGGCGACAGAGCCTCGGCGGCGAGCTCTTCCATGCCGCACTACCGGCGGTCTCCGGCTTCACGAGCCCGCGCGCATGGGCGTTCGCGCTCCTCGGCATCGACGAGTACCTCCGGGCCTTCGAAGGCGACAGCAACGTGCAGTCGATGCGGAAGACGCTGGCGGAGCGACTCATCGAGCTGTTTCGAAAGGTGAGCGCGCATGATTGGCCGTGGTTCGAGGAGCGTGTGACCTACTGCAGCGCGCGCTTGTCGCAAGCGCTGCTCGTGTCCGGATCCCGGATGGGGAACGCAGAGATGACGAGTGCGGGCTCGCGCTCGCTCGAGTGGCTGGCGGAAATCCAGCTCTCGGACGACGGCTATTTCGCGCCGATCGGTTCCAATGGCTTCTACGAGCGCGGCGGACGCAGGGCTTCGTTCGACCAGCAGCCCGTCGAAGCGTACGCGATGGTCTCGGCCTGTCTCGAGGCGCAGCGCGTCACCGGCGAGGCGCGCTGGGCGGAGCTCGCGAGGCGCTCTTTCAGCTGGTTCCTCGGGCAGAACCACCTGCAGCGGTCGGTCTACGACGCGACGACGGGGGGCTGCCGGGACGGACTTCATGTCGATCGCCCGAACGAGAACCAGGGCGCGGAGTCGACGCTCTCCTTCCTGCTCGCGCTCCTGGAGATGCGTGCGTCCGATCGGTCGGGCGCCGAGTTGAAACGGGGGCCCAACGCCGCCATCACACAGTCGACGACTGGGGAGACCACGATCTGAGTTCGAAGCTCGCCTACGACACGCTCTTCCATCGGCACGAGAAGAACCCGATCCTGACCGCGGCGGATTGGCCCTATCCGGTCCACACCGTCTTCAATCCCGGGGCCACCAGGCTGCAGGACGGTACGACCTTGCTGCTGTGCAGGGTCGAGGACCGCCGCGGGATCTCGCATCTGTGCGCCGCGCGGTCGGCAAACGGCGTCGATGGATGGGTCATCGACGCGGAGCCGACGCTCCGGCCCGATCCGGAGAACTATCCGGAGGAGCTCTGGGGGATCGAGGATCCCCGGATCACCTTCGTCGAGGAGCTCGGCAAGTACGTGATTGCGTACACCGCCTTCAGCCGGGGAGGCCCGGGGGTGGCGCTCGCGCTCACGGAGGACTTCCGGCACTTCGAGCGCTGTGGGCTCGTGATGCAGCCCGACGACAAGGACGCGGCGCTGCTGCCGCGTCGCATCCACGGCAGCTTCGCGCTGCTCCACCGTCCGAACCACCATCCGACGACGGACACCGGAGCGCACGTCTGGATCTCGTTCTCCCCGGACCTCCGCAACTGGGGCGGGCACCGGCTCGTCCTGCCCGCACGCAAGGGGGCCTGGTGGGACGCGAACAAGGTGGGCCTCTCGCCGCCGCTGATCGAAACGCCCGAAGGCTGGCTGATGCTCTACCACGGCGTGCGGGGTACGGCGGCCGGTTGTCTCTACCGACTCGGGCTCGCCCTCTTCGCACTGGACGAGCCCGAGCGCTGCCTCGCGCGCGGCGACTCGTGGATCTTCGGTCCCGAGGCGCCCTACGAGCGCGAAGGAGACGTGGGTAACGTCGCCTTTCCGTGCGGCACCACGCTGGGGGCCGACGGCGACTCGATCAACCTCTATTACGGCGCGGCGGACACCAGTGTGGCGCTCGCGACGGGAAGCGTCCGCGAGCTGCTGCGCTGGCTCGAGAAGCACCCGAGCGAAGGTGACGCTCTCTAGTGTCTATGGCTCATGACGATGAATTCCGGGAACGAATGAACGCCAGATACTTGAGAAGCTCTTCTTCTTCTTCGGCGGTCAGATCGTCGATCGCGAAGACGGCCAGCTTTCTCCGGCGCGTGGCCTTGCTGGTCTCGGAAGGCAAGAGATAGCCGGCCTTCTCCATCAACGCCTCGTAAGGCACCGTGTAGACCGCCGCCAGGCTGTGAAGCACGTTGGGCGAGGGCTTGCGAATCTTCCCCTTCTCGAGCTGGCTCAGGTAGGCGTTCGAGACCGCCTTGCCCGTGGCCTCCTCGACCTGCCGGAGCGAGAGCCCCTTGGCGGTACGCAGATCGGCCAGCAAGCCCCCGAGTTCGTTCGGCCGCCCGACGAAGGAGGAGTTCTTGCGCCGGGGTCGTCTGACCGCTTCCGCCATGCGACGGAGTATGCCAGAACTGCTTGCTCGATCAAGCGTTCTGCACCGATGCTTGACATACTTATCGTATGACTTATACTTAGCAAAGACGGGGGCGCGACGAGCTGCGAACCGGATCCCATGAGTCCGGCGCCTCGGTGGCTGAACCTCTGCGGCGCGCCTGGTTCACGCACCCAGCCTTTTCCGACCGACACGTGGAGAGTTCGACATCGACTCCGAAGGCAGCGAGCGAGCGCTCCTGCGAGCGGGAGTCACTCAAGGAGAATCGAGCCATGAAGTTGAGACCGTTGCACGACCGGATCCTCGTGAAGCGCATCGAAGAGGACAAGAAGACCAAGGGGGGGCTCATCATTCCCGACACCGCCAAGGAGAAGCCCATGGAGGGCAGGGTCATCGCGGTGGGCACGGGCAAGCTGAATGAGGACGGCCGGCTCCGTCCGCTCGATGTGCACAAAGGTGACCGGGTACTCTTCGCCAAGTACTCCGGCACCGAGATCCAGGCCCTGGGCGACGAACATCTGATCATTCGCGAGGACGACGTCCTCGCGGTGCTCGAGTAGGAAGGAACCAGACATGTCGGCAAAGCAGATTCGGTATGGGCAGGATGCCCGGGAGCGGCTCCTGCGCGGCGTCGACCAGCTCACCCAGGCGGTGCGCGTGACGCTCGGCCCCCGGGGTCGCAACGTCTTGATCGACAAGAGCTGGGGGTCCCCCACCGTCACGAAGGATGGCGTCACGGTCGCCAAGGAGATCGAGCTCGCGGATCGCTGCGAGAATCTCGGCGCACAGATGGTGCGCGAGGTGGCGAGCAAGACCTCGGACGTGGCGGGTGACGGGACGACGACCGCCACCGTGCTCGCGCAGGCCATCTTCCGCGAAGGTGCCAAGATGGTCGCCGCCGGGATGAACCCGATGGACCTGAAGCGCGGGATCGACAAGGCCGTGGCCGTCATCGTCGAGAACCTCGGCAAGCAGTCGAAGCGGACGCGCACCACCGCGGAGATCGCCCAGGTGGGCACGATCTCCGCCAATGGGGACGAGACGATCGGGAAGATTCTCGCCGAGGCGATGGAGAAGGTCGGCAAGGAGGGCGTCGTCACCGTCGAAGAGGCCAAGGGCACGGAGACCACCCTCGACGTCGTCGAGGGCATGCAGTTCGACCGCGGCTACCTCTCGCCCTACTTCGTCACCGATGCGGAGCGCATGGAGGTGGTTCTCGAAGACGCACTCGTGCTGCTCCACGAGAAGAAGATCAGCAGCATGAAGGACCTGCTGCCGCTCCTCGAGCAGGTCTCCAAGACTCGCGAGCCGATCCTGATCGTGGCCGAGGACATCGAGGGAGAGGCGCTGGCGACCCTCGTCGTGAACAAGATCCGGGGCACGCTCATCTGCGCGGCCGTGAAGGCGCCCGGCTTCGGCGATCGGCGCAAGGCGATGCTCGAGGACATGGCGATCCTGACGGGGGGCCGGCTGATCGCGGAGGAGCTGGGTCTCAAGCTCGAGAACGTGACGCTCAAGGACCTCGGTCGCGTCAAGAAGGTCGTGATCGACAAGGACGACACCACGCTCATCGAAGGCGCAGGCTCGAAGAAGGACATCGCAGCCCGTTGCGGCGAGATCCGCAAGCAGATCGAGGCGACCACCTCGGACTACGACCAGGAGAAGCTCCAGGAGCGGCTGGCGAAGCTCGCGGGCGGCATCGCGGTGCTCAAGGTGGGCGCAGCCACCGAGACCGAGATGAAGGAGAAGAAGGCCCGCGTGGAGGACGCGCTGCACGCGACGCGGGCCGCGATCGAGGAGGGCATCGTGCCGGGTGGCGGCGTGGCGCTGATCCGCGCGCAGAGCGCACTCGACGGCCTCGAGGAGAGCCTCCCGCTCGAGGAGGAGCGCGCCGGCGTGAAGATCGTGCGCCGAGCGATCGAGGAGCCGATGCGCTGGATCGCCGCGAACGCGGGGGTCGAGGGATCGATCGTCGTGCAACGGGTCCGGGAGGGCCGCGGCGCCTTCGGCTTCAACGCGGCGACCGAGAAGTACGAGGATCTCGTGGAAGGCGGCGTCATCGACCCCACCAAGGTCGTCCGCGCGGCGCTCCAGAACGCCGCCAGCGTGGCGTCGCTGCTGCTCACGACCGAGGCGCTGATCGCGGAGAAGCCCGAGAAGACCAAGGGCGGTGCGGGCGGCGGCATGCCCGGCATGGGCGGAATGGGCGGCATGGGCGACATGGAGATGTGATCCGCTTCCTCCGGCGCGTTCGAGCGGGGCCTCCCCCGCTCAGCGCGCGGGTCCCTCCGGAAGGCCCAGCTCCACCCGAAGCGCCCCACCAACCGCCGCAAGGGCCCGGCACCCGGCTGCGGCAGCCTGCGCTTCCGCTGGCAGCGCGGCGACTTCGCCGCATGGCCCCTCTCGGGCTGCCTCTCCCCCTGCCGCCCCAAAGCCGGCATCCCGTGACATTTCGAAGCCCCGAGGGCCACTCAGGCAGATAGATGCTGGGTTCGCATCGAAAGGACTCTAAATGAAGCAGCTTGCCGGTCTGATGTTCGCACTCGCCCTGGTTTGCGTGCTCCCGGAGCAGGCCGACGCCCGGAGCCGCGGCTCGTCCTACACGCCCTTCGGCATGAAGCTGCTCGACGTGGCGCTGGTGAGGCCGGGGATGGTGGCGATATCCGTCGTCTCGAACGCGTTCTTCCTCGGCACGCTGCCGCTCACCTTCCCGATCGGTGTGAGCGAGCAGAGCGCGAATCTGCTCGTCATCGCGCCCTGGCGTTTCACCGCCGCCCGCTTCCCGGGAGAGTTCGGGGCCTACCAGGACGGCGGAACCGCGTTCGGAGCCGGCTCGCGCTGAGCGCGGCAGGATCGGGTCTGCGCAGCACTGCGAAGACCGAGAGCCCGAAGGGAAGCGGCACGCGAAGCGCCAGCCTGGCCTCGGTGGCCAGAAGCACCGAGAGCAGGGCGTTCAGCCCGGCGGATGGACGGCCGAGATCGGAGTCCGCCTTCTCCTCACCGCGCCACAGCAGCCGATACAGGGCAGCCGCCGGGAAGAGCGTCGTGTTCCAGTAGCTGATGCGCTCCGGCACGAGCCCGGCGCCCCGCGCGAGCTCGTGCACGCGCCCGCGCGTGTAGCGCCTCGCCGTATGCACCACGACGTCGTGCGCCGAGCGCATCCACTCGTAGGACGCCAACAGGAGCAGCACCACGCCCTGCGGTCGGCACACGCGCGCGAGCTCGGCCAGCGCGGCGGAGTCGGCACGCACGGCGCGGTGGTAGAGGACGTCGACCGAGACCACGACGTCGAAGCTCGCATCGGCGAAGGGAAGGCTCTGCACATCGGCGCGCGCGAGAGCGCCGAGGCCGCGCGTGCGGCACCAGTGGAGCGCCCGGGGATGCGCGTCGACCCCGACCGCGAGGCCGAGATCGGAGAGCGCAGCCGTGCTCCCGCCCGAGCCACAACCCGCATCGAGGAGGCGCAGCGGAACCCGCGCCGGCGCGAAGCGGAAGATCGCCTCACGCAGGAGCGCGCGAACTCCGCGGAAGCGCCAATGCTCGTCCTCGAGCTCGCGGAGGCGATCGTACTCGTCGAGCTCCATTCAAGCCCCCCCGGCGCGCTCCATCGGCCCGCGCGGCTGCGCGGCGAAGGCGAGGATCGCCTCGATCGTGCGCTCGAGCTGCGCCCTGGGAAGCTCGGGATAGATGGGGAGAGAGAGGACCTCTCGCGCCGCCTGCTCCGCACGCTGCGGTCGGACGCGGTAGCGCACCCAGCCGCGTAGCGCCTCGACCTGGTGCACCGACTCGGGGTAGTGGACGAGCGTCGCGACGCCGCGGCTCGCGAGGTAGCCACGAAGCTCCTCGCGTCGCGGCGAGCGCACCACGAACTGGTGGTAGACGTGACGCGATCCCGCCCGCTCGACCGGGAGCGCGACCGGACCTCCCTCGAGCCGGGCGCGATACCCGGCGGCGTGCGCCCGGCGGCGCTCGTTCCAGGCTTCGAGGTGCGGGAGCTTCGCGAGGAGGATCGCGGCATGCAGCTCGTCCATGCGCGCGTTGACACCCGGCTCCTCGTAGCGGTAGCCGCCGCTCCCTCCGTAGCTGCGCAGGCGCGCCACGCGCGCGGCCAATGCCGGGTCCGCAGTCGCGACGGCCCCGGCATCGCCGTAGCTGCCGAGGTTCTTCGTGGGATAGAAGCTGAAGCAGCCGATCCGCCCGAGCGTCCCGGCCTTGCGCCCGCCCGAGCTCGCGCCATGCGCCTGCGCGGCGTCCTCGACCACCGGGATGCCGCGGCGATCCGCGATCGCGCCGATCGCGTCCATGTCGGCCATGCCCCCGTAGAGGTGCACGGGAACGATCGCCTTCACCGCGGGAGTGAGCTCGCTCTCGAGCGCCTCGGGGTCGAGCGTACAGGTGTCGGGGTCGACGTCGACGACGCGTAACGCGGCTCCCACGCTCCAGACCGCCATCGCGGTCGGGATCGCGGTCAGCGCCGGGATCGCGACCTCGTCGCCCGGTCCGATCCCGAGCGCACGAAACGCGAGCTCGAGCGCGGCCGTCCCCGAGGCCACACCCACGACCTGCGCTGTGCCCAGGTATTCGGCGAAGGCGCGCTCGAAGCGCTCGAGCGTTGCACCGAGGATGTAGGAGCCGCCCTCCAGGACCGCGCGCAGCGCGGCGTCGATCTCCGAGCGGTGCGCCAGGTACTGGGCGCGGACGTCGTGGAAGGGCTCCATCCTCAACCCTTCTTGCAGAGCATCAGGTGATAGGGACAGAGTCCGCTCGCATAGCTCTCGCTGCGCTCGACCGGCGCCACGCGCGAGACGAGCGACTCCCAGTCGCTGGAGCTGCGAATGAAGCGGCCATGGTCGAGCGAGTGGACGAGGCGGGTTCCAATCCCGGAGGCCCGGCGCTCCACGTCCTCGATCACCAGAAGCGTCGCACCCGGGCGCGCCCATGCGGCAGCGCCGCGCAGCACGCCGAGGGCCGTCGCGTCGTCGAGGTGGTGGAGGACACCGTTCACGAGAACGAGGTCGAAGAGGGGGCCCTCCCATTTCCAGCTGGCGGCATCGGCGCACTCGAAGCGGAGCCCCGGCATTCGACGCCGCGCAAAGCGCAGGTAGGGCTCGTACACATCGACGCCCACGTAGGTCGGCGCATCGAAGAGGTGGGCGAACTCCCCCGTCCCGCAGCCCACGTCGACGACGCGCGGCCGGCCGAGCGAATCGCGAACCTCCGCGATGCGCGCCTTCGTGGCCCGGTAGTTCATCTCCGGAAGCTTTCGCAGGTAGTGGAAGAGCAGCGGGTGTTCTGCCAGGCGATCGGCGCGGTCCCGCAGCGGCACGGTCAGGCCAGGAATCGAGCGAGGTTCTTCTCGTAGAAGCGGATCGCACGCGTGAGCCCCTCGCGCAGCGGAACCTGAGGCTCCCATCCGAGATCTGCTCGCACCTTCTGGTAGGAGAGGTACACGCTCCCGACGTCGATGCGGCGGCGCTCCTCCGGGAAGGGAACCAGCCGATAGCTCCCGGCGCCACGGATCTCCAGCATCAGCTCGGCAAGCTCGCGCAACGAGACGGGAGGCGTCGCGCCCAGATTGTAGACCCTGCCCCAGGCGCATGGCGTCGCGGCGGCGCGCAGCATCGCTTCGACGACATCGTCGACGTAGTTGAAATCGCGGAGCTGCGCCCCGTCTCCCATGATCTCGATCTCCCCGCCCTCCACGACCTTGCGCAGGAACCAGCCCATCAATCCCTGACGCGAGTGCTTGACGAGCTGGCCGGGTCCGTAGGTATTCGTTAGGCGAAGGCATGCCGAGCGCACGCCATGGACGCGGTCATAGAGGAGATGGTAGCGCTCTGCCGCCCACTTGTGAACTCCGTTCACGTCGACGGGCTCGCAGGGATGCGTCTCGTCGACGGGAAGATGAAGAGGCCGCCCGTAGACCTGGCGCGTGCTCGCGAAGACGAGCTTCGCGTCGGGCGCGATCCGGCGACACGCCTCGAGGATGGAGAGCTGCGCCTCGCAGTTGTTGTGCAGATCGAGACCAGGCATCTCCATGCTGTCGCCGTGGGAGACCTGTCCGGCCAGGTTGAAGACGTAGTCGCGGCCGCGTACGAGCTCGCGCATCAGGCCGGGTTCGCACACGTCGGCGACCGTCACCGAGATCCGCTCGCGTACATCTTCGACGTTGATCGGGTTCCCGCCGTAGTCGGGGACGAGCGAGTCTACCACGGCGACCTGCGCGCCGAGCTCGACCAGTCGGCGCGCGACGTGGCTGCCGATGAAGCCGAGGCCCCCCGTCACGAGGGCGGACCTCCCCGCGAAGCTCGGGCGCAGGTCGGAGGTCAAGCCCGGATCCTTCCTCGCGCAACCAGCTCCCACCACAGCCGCCCGAGCCCGAGCGCGACCTGCCCCACCCGACGGACGTTGAAGAACTGGGAGCGGCCGTGCAGGCGGTGGTAGTGGTGCACCGGAACGTAGCGCGAACGGAAGCCGCACTTCTCGATCTTCGTCACGAGCTCGACACAGATGAGGCCCGTGTCGCGCGTGAGCGCGAACGCGTTAAAGATGTTGCGGCGGATCAGGCGGAAATCGCAGTCCACGTCCTTCGCCTCGAGGCCGAAGGCGAGCCTCACGAGCCAGTGGTAGAGGCGACCGACGACGATCCGATGGATCGGATCGGAGCGCGCGATCTTGAAGCCGTTCACGAGATCGGCGCCCTCGCGGGCCTCCCAGAGGAGGCGCAGCTCGCGAACGTCGTACTGCGCGTCTCCGTCCGTGTAGAAGACCCACTCCTTGGTGGCGGCGGCAAAGCCCGAGCGCAGCGCACCACCGTAGCCGCGGTTCGCGGAGTGCGTCACGACGCGCAGCTTCGGACAGGCCTTCGCGAGCTCCTGGAGCACTTCGCCCGTCTGGTCGGCGCTGCCGTCGTTCACGACGATCACCTCCCAGTCGTCGGTGAGCTCGCGCAGGACGCGCGACACCAGGAGCACCTGGCTCGCGATGGTCCCCCAGTCGTGATAGGCGGGAAAGAAAGCGGACAAGCTCGGCGCGGTGGCGGAGGCTCGCTCGTTCATGCCCGCAACCTCGGCCAGGCCCGCTCAGCTTCGGCGAAGCACCCGGGCGTAGCCAAATACACCTTCCCGGAGATGGGGTCAACTTCCTCGTTGACGCGCCGATCCGGCGTCCATACGATCGCCTCGGAGGCGGTCGGGCGCATGGCGGCGAGCGACGTCAGTTCGCCCGCGGGCGCGCGCCGGGCCAGTGCCCCGCGCCGCGATGCCCACGGCCACGCTGGCATCTTCCTGGTCGCTCTCGCTGCGCTCGTCCCGCTCTTCGCGAACCTCGGCGCCGGACCGCTCTGGTCCGACGAGGCCGATACCGCAGTCTTCGCCCGCACGATCCTCCAGAGCGGCCTTCCCAGCGCGTGGGACGGGACGACCTTCACCGACAGCGACAGCGGGAAACGGATCGCGCCGAACCTGGTGCTGGTCGGGACGCCCTGGGTCCCCTACTACGTGACGGCGGCCTCCCTCGCGATCTTCGGCGAGACGAGCTTCGCCGCGCGCCTGCCCTTCGCACTCGCCGGCCTGGCGACCCTCCCTCTCCTCTACCTCCTGGTGCTGCGGGTCACGCAGGATCGCCGCGCCGCGCTCTTCGCGGGCGTCCTCCTCCTCTTCACGGTCCAGTTCCTCATCTACGCGCGCCAATGCCGTCATTATGCGCTCAACATGCTGCTGAGCGTGGCGCTGCTGCTCGCCTTCTTCCGCCTCGAGCGCCGCCGCGTGGACCCGCTCTTCGTCGCGATTGGCGTCCTCCTCTACCACTGCCACCCGCTCCCGGCTGCCGCGACGCTCACCGCACTCGGGGGGCTCACCCTCGTGCACCCCGCCTTTCGCGCGGCCCGGAAGGGCTTCTGGCTCTCGCTCCCCGTCGTGCTGGCCCTCACGCTCCCGTGGGCGCTCGTGGCCCGACAGGGCTGGCAGGAGAACTCGAGCCTCCCGGGCAGCTTCGGCGAGCTCCTCCCGCGCCTCGTGCAGCTCGCCTACGAGACGAGCGCCGCGATCCCCTTCCTGGGCTGGCTCGCTCTCGCACCCTTCGCGGCGCGTCGCCTGCGCGCAGGAGACCGCGTGTTTCTGTCGCTCGGGCTCGCCCTCCTCGGCTCCTACACGCTCCTGACTCCTCTCGTGCAGAGCACCTACCAGCTCTGGGAGTACGGTCTGCGCTACTCCTGCGCCCTCTTCCCGCTGGCCGCCGCGACGACGGCGCTCCTCGTCGCGCGGGCGAGCGCGGGTTCGCGCACGCTGGGGATCGCCCTCATCGCTGTCTTCGCGCTCACCCAGGTGCCCGCGAACTTCGTGCCCTGGCTCCTGGTTGCGCCGCGTCCCCCGCCGGCGGAACCCCCGCGCCCCGTGCGCGCAGTGCTCCACGTCCCGGATCGCCTCGTCGACAAGCTCTTGCGCACGGAGCTCCTCGCCTTCGCACACGAGCTCGTCGACTGGAGCCCCGGAACCGATTCGCGTCTGATCGCCTTCCTGCGCGCGAATGCGCGCCGGGGGGACGTGGTCGTCACCAACTACGCGTGGGAGCCGCTCTACTTCCATACGGGACTCCCGCAGGGCTACAAGGTCCTCGAGAGCTATCCGATCTCCGCTGCCGCGAAGGCCGCCGGCCTCCCGGCGTACGTGTTCCGCCCCGACGATGCGCGGTGGCTCATCTGGCGCCTGCCGTGGGAGGGCTACCAGGGCTACCAGTGGGACGACGTCACGGCCCGCCTCGCGGCGTCGGGCGCGACGCTCGAACGCGTCACCACCTTCCCCGAGACCGTCTTCGAGAACCGCGAGAACCTCCACTTCCGTCGCTTCCCCGTCGTCGGCTACCTCTACCCCCGCAGCGTCGGCCGCCCGGCCTTCGGCGCCACCCCCCCGGCGCAGGTCTTCCGCGTACGGCGCGCGAGGAAGGCGGCGAACGATCCGCCGGCCTGATCTCCCATCAACTCCCCGCGGCTGCTAGCCTGCCCGCGCTGGTGCTTGCGCGGAGAGGTGCCGGAGTCCGGTTGAACGGGCCTGACTCGAAATCAGGTGAGGGCGCAAGCTCTCCGGGGGTTCGAATCCCTCCCTCTCCGCCAATCTTCTCAGCTACTTGGGGACGTCGCCTCCGCCACGGTCGCGAGCGTCGGATCGGGCTCCTTGGGGTGTTGCCGGCCCGGAGCGCGGCCACGACGATGACGCGCGGCTCCGGGACGCGGCGCAGGGGCACGCGGCGACTATGCGCGCTTTGCCCGTCCTGCCAGGACTCCGACGATCGAGTAGAGCACGGGCAGGACCACCAGTGTGAGCGCCGTGGACGAGAGGATCCCTCCGATCACCACGGTGGCGAGCGGGCGCTGCACCTCGGCGCCTGCGCCGGTCGAGACCGCCATCGGAACAAAGCCGAGCGAGGCGACGAGTGCGGTCATCAGCACGGGGCGCAGCCGCGTGAGCGCGCCCTCGCGGACCGCCGCATCGAGCGCTCGCCCTTCGCGTCGGAGCTCGTTGATGAACGAGACCATCACGACGCCATTCAGCACCGCGACGCCCGAGAGCGCGATGAACCCGACTCCGGCCGAGATCGAGAGTGGTATCCCGCGCAGCAAGAGCGAGACGATCCCTCCGGTCCACGCGAGCGGGACGCCGCTGAAGACGATGGCCGCGTCGCGAAGCGACCCGAAGACGCCGGTGAGGATTCCGAAGATCAGCAGCAGCGCCAACGGAACGACGATCTGGAGCCGACGGCTCGCGGATTCGAGCTGCTCGAACTGGCCGCCCCACGTGCTCCAATAACCCGTCGGGAGCTCGACCTCGGCGCGCATCCGCCGCTCCGCCTCCTCGACGAAGGAGCCGATGTCCCGGCCGCGAACGTTCGCGGTGATCACGACCCGCCGCTTCCCGTTCTCGCGGCTGATCTGGTTCGGTCCCGTCCCGACCGAGAGCTTCGCGACGGCGCCCAACGGAACGAAGGCCGTCCGTGGCTCCTCCAGGCGGCGCCCGGATCGCTCGGGCGCTGCCTCGTCGGCGTGCTGCGGGAGCAGGATCGGGAGACGCTCGAGCGCCTCGAAATCGACCCGCAGCAGCTCGGGAAGGCGCACCACGACATCGAAGCGCCGGTCGCCTTCGAAGATCTGGCCGGCCACCGATCCTCCGATCGCCGTTCGCACGACCTCCTGCACCCCGGCTTGTGAGAGGCCGTAGCGAGCGAGCGCGTCGCGATCGATCTCGACCTCGAGCATCGGGAGCCCGGTCACCTGCTCCGCCTTGACGTCCGCCGCGCCCGGAATCCGCTCGAGGACCTCGGCGATCCGCTCTCCCGTCACCCGCAGCAGCTCGAGATCGTCGCCGAAGACCTTCACCGCGATGTCGCTGCGCACGCCGGCGATCAGCTCGTTCATGCGCATCTCGATCGGCTGCGTGAACTCGTAATTGTTGCCCGGAACGCGTGCGACCGCCCTTTCCAGGTCGCGCACCACCTCGTCCTTCGGCTTGCGCGGATCGGGCCACGCGCTGCGCTCCTTCATCATCACGAAGCCGTCGGAGACGCTCGGCGGCATCGGATCCGTGGCGACCTCAGCGGTGCCGATCTTCGCGAAGGTGCTCTCCACCTCGGGAACCGCGCGCAGCGCGCGCTCGAGCGCCGTCTGCATCGCGACGGCCTGCGTGAGGCTCGTTCCAGGGATGCGCAGCGCGTGGAGCGCCACGTCGCCCTCGTCGAGACTCGGAATGAACTCGCTCCCCATGCGCGAGGCGGCCACGAGCGACGCGGCGACGAGTGCGGCCGCGGCGCCGAGAACCACCGCCGGGCGCCGCAGCGCGGATTCGAGCACCGGCTCGTAGCCGCGCCGCGCGGCACGCATCACCCGGCTCTCGCCCTCCCGGATGCGCCCTCCGAGCAGGATCGCAAGCGCCGCCGGAACGAAGGTCACCGAGAGCAGGAGGGCCGAGGCGAGCGCCAGGATCACCGTGATCGCCATCGGCCGGAACATCTTCCCCTCGATGCCCGTCATCGCGAGGATCGGCACGTACACGATCAGGATGATCATCACCCCGAAGACGCTCGGCCGGATCACCTGGCGCGTCGCGTCCCCAACCACGTCGAGCCGCTCGCGCAGGGAGAGCGGCTCGCTCCGCCCGTGGCCCGCTTCGCCGAGCCTTCGGATGCAGTTCTCGACGATGATGACCGCCCCGTCCACGATCAAACCGAAATCGAGCGCCCCAAGGCTCATCAGGTTCGCGCTGATCCGACCCCGCGCCATGCCGGCGAAGGTGAGGAGCATCGAGAGCGGGATGACGAGGGCCGTGAGGAACGCTGCGCGTGCATTGCCGAGCAGCGCGAACAAGATCGCGATCACGAGCAGCGCACCTTCGACGAGATTGCGCTGCACGGTGGCGATCGTCCGATCGACGAGCTCCGTGCGGTCGTAGACTGCCCGCACCTCGACGCCCGCCGGAAGGCTTCGATTGATCTCGGCGAGCTTCGCCGCGCTCCGCTGCGAGACCGTCCGGCTGTTCTCGCCGATCAACATGAAGACCGTGCCGAGCACCACCTCGCGGCCGTTCTCCGTGGCGGCGCCCGTGCGAAGCTCGCGGCCCAGGGCGACCTCGGCGATCTCACCCACCCGGATCGGAACGCCGCCCCTGTGACCGACCACGATGCTGCGCACATCGTCGAGATCGCGCAGCTGCCCCGGTGAGCGGACGAGGTACTGCTCGCCGTTGCGCTCGATGTAGCCGGCACCCGTCCCGACGCTGTTCTGGGCGATCGCGTCCAGGAGATCGCGGAAGCTGAGCCCGTGAGCGACGAGGCGCTCCGGGCGGGGGGTCACGTGTACCTCCTTCACGAAGCCGCCGATGCTGTTGACCTCGGTCACGCCCGGCACCGTGCGAAGCTGCGGCTTGATGACCCAATCCTGGAGGGTGCGCAGATCGGTTGGATCCCAGGGTCGCCCGTGCTCGTCGGTCGCGCCCGGTTGCGACTCGACAGTGAACATGAAGATCTCGCCGAGACCCGTGGCGATCGGACCCAGCGCGGGCTCGAGCCCCTCCGGCAGGCGCGACATCGCCTCGCGCAGGCGCTCGTTCACCAGCTGGCGTGCGAAGTAGATGTCGGTGCCGTCCTCGAAGACGACCGTCACCTGCGAGAGCCCGTAGCGCGAGAGCGAGCGTGTGTACTGGAGGCGAGGGAGACCACCCAGTGAGGTCTCGATCGGGAAGGTGATCCGCTGCTCGGACTCGAGAGGCGAGTAGCCGGGCGCCTCGGTGTTGATCTGCACCTGGACGTTCGTGACGTCCGGAACCGCATCGATCGGAAGTTGCGTGAAGCTGTAGGCCCCGATGCCTGCGGCGACAAACGTGACGGCGAGCACGAGCCAGCGGCGAGTGAGTGCCATGCGAACGATGGCTTCGAGCATGGATCCCCTCAGTGGTCGTGGCTCGCGCCGGACTTTCCAGCGTCGGCCTTGAGAATGAAGCTGCCCGCCGCCACATAGGACTGACCCGCCGCCAGGCCCGACACGATCTCCGCGTGCGTCGCATCGCGACGACCGACCTCGACGGGCTGCGCCTCGAAGACGCCGTCGGCGGTGATGAACACGACGTCCCGGTCGCGCAGTCGCTGGAGCGCCTCCACCGCCACGGCGACAGGCACGGGGCTCGCGCCCACCTCGACCTCGGCCGTCACGAAGAGCCCCGGCCGCCAGGAGAGATCGGGATTCGGGAGCACCGTGCGCGCGAGAAGTGTCTGCGTGTTCACCGAGCCGATCGGCGAGAGGTAGGCGAGGGTGCTCTCGACGGACGGCGACCCGTCCCCGGCGTCGATGCGAAGGGGTTGCCCCACCCGCAGGCGCCCGAAGTCGCGCCGATACACGTCGAGATCGACCCAGACCTGCCGGAGGTCGACGATCCGGAAGAGCTCCCGCTCGGTCGAGACGAACTCGCCGGCGGAGACGTCCTTGTCGATCACCACACCGGCGAGCGGAGCGCGGAGTTCGAAGGGCTGCAGGCTCTCGTTGCTCTCGATCGTCGCTAGGAGATCGCCGCGCGCGACCGCATCGCCGAGCCGCTTGTGCACCGCACGCACCACCCCCGGGAAGCGCGGCATCACGCGCGCTAGCGCGTCCTCGTTTGCGGCGATCCGGCCGTTCAGGACGACGCGCTCGCGGATCTTGACGGCCCCGGCCATCGCGACCGCGATGCCGGCGGCCTCGAGCTGCTCGGGGGCGAGCGTCACGCGGTTCTCGTAGGACGAGAACTGGAAGCGATGCTCTCGGCCACCGGTGCGCGCAACCACCTCGGCGTCGAAGGAGTGAGGCTCGTAGACCGTCTCGTCGCCGAGCAGGTAGTCGCCGCGCGGCTCGAACCCGATCCGATCGACCCGGTCCCCGAGGCGCCGCAGCGTCACCTCGACCTGCACGCCGGAGGGATCGGTGGGAGTGTCGTCCTGGTAGAAGAATGCCCGGAACTCGGGAGGAACACCCTGTTCGAAGATCGTGAGCTCGAGCGCAAACTCGCCGTCCTCGAGCCAGCGGCCCCCATGCGGCCCGCGCTCGAAAGACCCTGCTTCGGGGTGCGTCTCGCCGTCTCGAGGGTGCTCGTCCCGCGCGCAGCCGAATGCACCGGCCAGGAGCAGCAGCGCCACGAGAGCGGGGCGGCTCGGGAAGTCGTCGAGCATCACGGTCGAACCTCCAACGGCACGCCGGTCAGGCGTTCGATCTGCTGGGCGCTGTGGTGCGCCTCGGTGAGCGCGCTCAGGTACTGCTCGCGCGCCGCGAGGCGCTCGCGCTCGGCGTCGAGGACCTCGATCTGCGCGAAGCGGCCAGCTTCGTATCCGCGTCGCAGCACTTCGACCGCGCGCTCGGTTCCCGGGAGAACGCGGGTGCGCAGCAGAGCGGCCTCCTCCGAGGACGCTTCGAGGCCCACGCGCGCCGTGGCGAGCTCCGTGACCGCGAGGACGCGGGCGGCGCGCGTCTCGGCGGCGAGCTTCGCGAGCCGATGCTCGGCCTCCGCGATGGCGCCACTGCTGCGGTTCCAGAGCGGGAGCGGGATCGAGACGCCGACGACGAGGGCGGTGTCCTCGGGTCCGGACAGCCGCCGTGGACCCGCCAGGAGCGTCACGTCGGGGACCCGCTCGCTCGTGGCGCGCGCGCGCAGCGCGTCTCGCTGCGCGAGCTCCGCCTGCCAGCGCGCCACGCTCGGGCTGGCCTCGAGCCAGCGCGCGAGGTCCTCCTGCGACGGAACCCCGGGGAGTATCTCGAGATCGCCTTCTGCGCGTTCGAAGCGGGCCTCTTCGCCAGCCCAGGTCGCCGCGAGCACCTGCCGCGCCGTCGCGCGCTCGTGCTCGGTGTGCTCGCGCTCGACGCCGGCAACGTCGACCTGCACCCCCGCGCGGATCTCCTCCGCCGGGGACGCGATGCCCGCTCGCAGGCGCAGCGACGCCACGCGCTGGATCGAGCGTGCCAGCTCGAGGGTCTCGCCGGCGAGCCGGTGGCGCTCCTGCGCCGCCAGGACGTCGACGAACGCAGCGGCGGTACGGACGAGGACCTCGATGCGCCGCATCTCGTAGTCCCAGGAGGCCAGATCCCGCACCGCCATCGCGTGGTCGACGCGAGCGGCGCGCTTTCCCCCGAGCTCGATCAGCTGGCCGAGCAGGAGCGTGGTCTGCGCGCCCTCGAAGCGCCGGAACTTCCCGGAGCCCGCGAAGTCCTCGATCTCGATCGAGAGCGTCGGATTCGGGTGGGCACCCGCCTGCACGAGCGCCGCCTCGCGAGCGCGAATCTCATAGGCGTCTGCCGCCAGCTCCGGGTTCCGAAGCAGCGCCGCAGCGAGCGCGTCGCCGAGCCGGAGCACGCCGGTGGGTTCGGGTGCAACATCGGGGAGCGGCGCCGCTGCGACAGCGGGTGCCTCGAAAGCCGGAAGCTCGCGACCGAGGGGATAGGGAGCGGGCGCCTGAGCACGACTGGCGAGCGGAACGCTCAGCCCGGCGGCCACAAGCGCCGCCGACCGTAGGAAGCCAACGCAGCGCATGGAACTTCGTCCTCTCGTGAGAAGCCTCGATCGATCCCCCCGCGCGCAACGGCGCAGGGGTGGGCGCCGTGAATGACGCGGCTTCTCAGAGTCGGAGGACGGTGGCTCTCAGAGTGTCGGAGCTGCGGGTGTGCGGCTCGGGCGAGCGGCGCAAGAGCGACGTCGCGGAAGACGTGGGCAGCAACGCAAACGCCACCGCCACCGCGGACGGGGAGACGGAGGGATGCCCGACCCGACGAGGAGTCGCGCTGTGCGCGTCGCCACCAGCGACATGGACGGTGTGATCCTTCTCGGACGAAGGCGTCGCACGATCGCCGTGGTGCGGCGCGCCCTGGTGTGCGTGAGCGCCACGCTCTCCGTGTGACAGCACGTAGTGGAGGTGACCTTCGTCGGCGACGAGCGAGACTGTATGCGCGTGGTCGCTGCGATGGATCGCGAGCATCAGCAGGCTCGCGAGTACAGGGGACGGTGGGAGGAGCTGCACCCAGGCGCATGCGAGCACGAGAGGGAGGACCAGCTTTCGCATCCAGCGCGACGTCACGGGTCGACAGACTCCACGGCGCGATCACGAAATGCCGCGCGCCCAACGCGTTCGGAGGTGCAGCTCCCGGACTCTAGCGGGGGCCTCGTGCAGATCCACTGCGAAGAAAGCCGGGCGTGCACCGCCGCGAAACCCCTACAGCCGGCGTGATCGACGGCGGGTTCGTCGCCATGAAGGAGCGCCGGGGCAGCGCGTGGCAAGCAGCTGCGTGGTGCGCGGGCGCTTCCCCCGGGGCGCGCCCTCGCTCCGGGAGCCGCGTGCTAGCGTGGTCTCTCCCCGAAGCGTATGGAGCCCCCCCCATGAAATTCGGAGTCGCCTTCGCGAATGTCGGCCCCTTCGTCCACCCGGAACAAGCGGTCTTCCTGGCGAATACCTGCGAGGAGGTGGGCATCGAGTCGCTCTGGACCGTCGAGCACGTGGTCGTGCCGGCGGGTTACCAGGCCCAGTACCCCTATGCGAGCAGCGGCCGCATGCCCGGTGGGGAGGACTCACCGATCCCGGATCCGCTGATCTGGCTCGCCTACGTCGCCGCGGCGACCCGGAAGATCCGGCTCGCGACCGGCATCCTGATCCTGCCCCAGCGCCAGCCGGCCTACGTGGCCAAGG
>CAYPSI010000020.1:0-42022 GCA_964413375.1 uncultured Spirochaetales bacterium
GCCACGCGTCGCCGCCGCCGGCGCAGCGCCAGCGCCAGCGCGGCCAGCGCGGTCACGGCCGCGGGGGCCGCGGCGTAGGCGAGGCGTCCGCTCGCGCCCACGGCCAGCCCGAAGCCCGTTCCGAGCACGACCAGCGTCGCCACGGCGAGGCGCGTCGCGTCGATCCGCCGCAGCAGAGCACGCGTCACCACGACGGCCACTGCGACGACCGCGAGCCCGGTCGCGGAGAGCCGCAGCCACGCAGCCAGCGCGTCCCCGGTGCCCGCGTTCGCGGACTCGGGGGCGAGCTGGTGGAGCGCGCCAGCGCCGAGCAGCGCTGCCCACACGAGCGACGCGACGGCGAGCGTGCGCGGGCTGCGCGCCACGCGCGCGAAGCGCTCGAGCGCGACGACCGCCGAGCCGACGAAGAGCAGTGCGAGCGCGTTGAAGCCGACCGCGATCGCCACGATCAGCGTGAGCGCCAGCGTCCCGCCAGCGGCCGTCAGCGCACCCCATACGAGGGCCGCGGCCTCGCTCACGTTCCCTCCTCCGGCCGCAGGTGCGGGAAGAGCAGCACCTCCCGGATGTGCGGAGCATCCGACAGGACCATCACGAGCCGGTCGACGCCGATGCCGAGCCCCCCGGTGGGCGGTAGCCCGTGCTCGAGTGCGAGCAGGTAGTCCTCGTCCAATGGATGGGCCTCCTCGTCGCCCTGCGCGTGGGCGCGCCCCTGCTCCAGGAGCCTCTCTCTCTGATCGTCCGGATCGTTGAGCTCGCTGAAGGCGTTTCCGATCTCCATGCCGGCCAGGAAGGCCTCGAAGCGCTCGACCAGCCGGGGATCTTCGGACGAGCGCTTCGCCAGCGGGGAGAGCTCGCGAGGATAGTCGATCACGAAGGTCGGCTGGACGAGCCGGGGCTCCACGTGGGCGCTGAAGAGGGCGTCGACCAGTGTGGCCCAGGTGGGCGCATCGCCGGGATCGAGACCCCGACGGCGCGCCTCCTCGCGCAGCGCGGGCAGGTCCGGCGCGGCCAGCACGTCGATCCCGGTCACCTCGGCGATCGCATCGCGCATCGTGAGGCGGGGCCAGGGGGCAGCGAGCTCGAGTTTCTCGCCGCGAAGCTCGACCTGCGTCGTTCCCAGCACGCGCTCTGCGATCTCCGGCACCAGCGACTCGACGAGCGACATCATGTCGCGATAGTCCGCATAGGCCTGATAGCACTCCATCATCGTGAACTCGGGGTTGTGCTTGCGCGACACGCCCTCGTTGCGGAAGTTGTGCGCGATCTCGTACACGCGGTCGAGCCCCCCGATCACCAGGCGCTTCAGGTAGAGCTCGTCCGAGATGCGCAGGTAGAGGGTCTGCTCGTAGAGCTGGTGGTGCGTCGAGAAGGGGCGTGCCGAGGCTCCGCCGTAGAGCGGCTGGAGCACGGGCGTCTCGACCTCGATGAAGCCGCGGGCGTCGAGCCCGGCGCGCAGCGCCGAGATCACGCGACTGCGCAGCAGCGCGATGCGCCGGGCATCCTCGTTCACGAGCAGGTCGAGGTAACGGCGCCGGAAACGCAGCTCGACGTCCGCGAGTCCGTGCCACTTCTCCGGGAGCGGCCGCAGGCTCTTGGCCAGCAGCTCGACCCCGCGCGCGTCGACCGTGAGCTCTCCGCTGCGCGTCCGCCACACGGGGCCCTCCACCCGCACGAAGTCCCCGACGTCGAGTCCGCGAACGAAGGCGAAGATCGCGGGATCCATCTGCTTCTCGCGCGCGCTCACCTGGATGCGGCTCCCATCCTCGAGGAGCTCGAGGAAGAGCAGCTTCCCGAAGGTGCGCAGGGCCATCAGCCGACCGACCACGGCGACCGTCTCCGGGTTCGCCTCGAGCCACTCGGCATCGCGCGCATCGTACCGTTGCCGCAGCGCGGCGATGGCCTCGTGCGGTCCGACGCGCGCCGGGTAGGGGTCGATCCCCGCCTCGCGCAGCGCCCGCAGGCGTTCGCGACGAGACTCGTGCTCCCGCTCGCTCACGACGCCACCCCGCTCGTCGCCTTCTGCACCAGCATCGCCCGGATGAAGCGATCGATGTCGCCGTCGAGAACGGCATCGACGTTGCCCGTTTCGAAGTCCGTGCGGTGGTCCTTCACGCGCTGCGAGGGGTGCAGGGTGTAGGAGCGGATCTGGCTCCCGAATTCGATCTGGCGCTGCTCACCCCGCAGCTTCGACACCTCCTCCTCGCGCTTGCGACGCTCGTGCTCGTAGAGCCGGGCGCGCAGGAGCTTCATCGCGGTGGCCCGGTTCTTGTGCTGCGAACGCTCGTTCTGGCACTGGACGACGATGTTGGTCGGCAGGTGGGTCATGCGTACCGCCGAGTCGGTCTTGTTCACGTGCTGCCCCCCGGCGCCGCTGGCACGGAAGGTGTCGATGCGGAGCTCCTTGTCGTCGATCTCGACCTCGATCGTGTCGTCGAGCTCGGGCATCACGGACACGCTCGCGAACGCCGTCTGGCGGCGCGCGTTCGAATCGAAGGGTGAGATGCGGACCAGGCGGTGCACGCCCTCCTCGACCTTGAGGTAGCCGTAGGCATGATCGCCGGAGACGGTGAGCGTGGCGCCGCGGATCCCCGCCTCGTCCCCCTCCTGGCGGTCCACTACCTCGCAACTGAAGCCGCGGCGCTCGGCCCAGCGCAGGTACATGCGCAACAGGATCTCGGCCCAATCGCAGGCGTCGGTGCCGCCCGCGCCGGCGTTGATGGAGACGATCGCGTTGCCGGCGTCGTGCTCTCCGCCCAGCAGCCGACGAAGCTCCGCGTCCTTGAGGCTCCCGCCCGCCTCGGCCAGCTTGGCGATGGCCTCGGCGCGCGTCTCGGCATCGTCGGCCTCTTCGGCGAGTTCGAGCAGGACCTCGGCGTCCTCGAGGTCCTTGGCCAGTCGCTCGAAGATTCCGATCTCGCGCTCGAGCAGCGCCTTCTCGCGCAGCAGCGCCTCGGCCTTCTCGCGCTCGTTCCACAGGTCGGGACGAGCCGCCTCGCTTTCGAGCTCTAGCTGGCGCTCGCGCATGCGGGCGAGGTCAAAGACGCCCCCGGAGCTCGTCGAGCCGCTGGCGCAGATCGCGCAGGCGCTCGCGTAGCTCGTGCGATTCCTGTGTCGCCGCTACCCGCCCCTCAGCCATGGCTCCGTCTCACCCCCCAGATGCCCCGCGCCGCGAGCGCGAGCAACCCGATCCAGCACGCCCCCACGAGCCAGTCGCCGTGCCGCACGTAGAAGGTGCTGCCCTGCGAGGCCCTCCGGCGCGGAAGGTCTGCCGCGAGCCAGGCGCGCTCGAAGATGCGCGTCTGCGAGCGCACGCGGCCGCGGTCATCGATGATCGCCGAAACCCCCGTGTTCGCCGCCCTCGCCGTCCAGACCCCCGTCTCCGCCGAGCGCAGAGCCGTCATCGCGAGGAACTGATAGGGCGCGCCCGTATGCCCGTACCACGCATCGTTCGTGATCGCGAGGAGCATCTCCGCCCCGTCGCGCACGAAGCGACGTACGAGGTCCGGGAAGAGCAGTTCATAGCAGATCGGGACGCCGACGGTCAGGCGCCCCTCCCCGGATCCGGGGAGCGCGATCTCGACCGCGCGCGGTGCGGCGCCTGGCGTGACCCCTGTGGTCGCGATCCCACGGGCGACGGCGACGATGAAGCGACCCAGCAGGTCCTGGAAGGGGACGTACTCACCGAAGGGAACCAGCTTGGTCTTGTCGTAGCGATCGCTGACCTCGCCGGTTGGCGTGAGCAGGAAGGCGCTGTCGGTGACACGCGGCGGATCGCCCGGCCGGCCGGGCTCGATACCCACCGCACCGACCACGAGAGCGACTCCGGTCTCGCGCGCGAGAGCCGAGAGCCGCTCGACCTCCCGCTCGCTGGTCTCGATCGCGGCGGGAACCGCCGTCTCCGGCCAGACCACCACCTGGGCGCCGTCCAGGGCCGCCTCGCGCGTGAGCAGTGCATAGGTGTCGAGAGTCGCCTCGAACCACTCGCGGCTCCACTTGACTCCCTGGTCGATGTTGCCCTGCAACACGGCCACCCGAACGCTCTCCCCCTGACCCTCGCGGGGGGTCTGCTGGGAAGCGAGGCCGAGCCCGTGGAGCGCTGCAACCACCCCGAGCGCCAGCCAGGCCTCGCGCCCCGGACGCCGACCCGCGCGCCGAGCGCGCCATGCCGCGTAGAGCGCGGCCCCGCCGAGCACCGTGGTGAACGAGAGCCCGAGCACGCCGGTGATCGGCGCGAGCCCCAGCAGCGCGGGATTGGCATGCTGCGCATAGCCGATCGTCGCCCACGGAAACCCGGTCAGGACGAAGGAGCGCAGATGTTCGAAGCAGGTCCACAGCGCAGCGATCGCGAAGGGAGACGCGAGCCCGCGGCTCGCGAGCCACGCCGCGGAGCCGGCGAAGCCCGCGGTGAAAGAGGCCACGTAGACGGCGAGCCCCAGCGGTGCGATCGCTCCGACCACGAGCGGCGCATGGCCATAGCGAACGGTCACGATGCTGATCCAGTGGAGGATCGCCGCATGCGCCAGCAGCCCCGCCAGGAATCCCCGGCGCAGCGCGCGTGCCGGCGCCAGCCCTTCGAGGCAGACCAGCAGGCAGAAGGGGGAGAGCCAGGCGAAGAAGAGCCCGAGGTCGACGACATGGTCGCCGAGCGGGTGCGGAAAGGCGAGGAAGGTCGCCGCCGCGTACGCCAGGATCGGGCCGGATGCCCTCCACCCGGGCGGGCTCTCAGACATCGGAGTTCCGCAGCGAGCGGAGGATGCGGCGCTCCTCGGCGCGCATGAGCCGGGCCTCGCTCGCGCGCACGTGGTCGTGGCCGACGAGGTGCAGCGCGCCGTGAATCAGCAGGCGCAGCACCTCGTCGTCGAGATCTCGCCTCCGCGAGCGCGCCTGGCGATCGGCCCTTTCGATCCCGATCACGACGTCGCCGAGGAGCCTCCCGCTGCGCTCGCGATGAGGACCCTCCTCGAAAGAGAAGGCCAGTACGTCGGTCGCGCGATCGCGTCCGCGCCAGGTGGAGTTGAGCGAGCGCATTCCGGCATCGTCGACGAGAGCGATCGAGAGCTCGCGGTCCGCGCGCTCGATCTCCCGGAGGACGCGCCGGGCTCGCGTACGGAGCAGGCGCCGGTCGACGGCGGGGAGACCGCGCCGGCGGGCCGGAGCCACGATCCGGACGGTCATGTCTTCGGAAGATCGCCGTCGCCCGGCTTCGGGTCGGGCACCGGGTCCCGTGGGCGAGCGCCTTCGCGACGTCCGCTCTCGTGGATCTCGTAGGCCCGGATGATCGACTGCACGAGCGGATGGCGCACGACGTCCGCTTGCGTGAAGCGCATGATGCCGATGCCCTCGATGTCGCGGACGATCTGCATCACCTCGACGAGCCCACTGCGCTTTTCCGCCGGAAGGTCGATCTGGGTCACGTCGCCGGTCACGACGGCCTTCGAATCGAAGCCGAGGCGGGTCAGGAACATCTTCATCTGTTCGTTCGTCGTGTTCTGCGCCTCGTCGAGAATGACGAAGGAATCATTGAGCGTGCGCCCCCGCATGAAGGCGAGGGGCGCCACCTCGATCACGCCGCGATCGAGCAGGCGCCCGACCTTCTCGATCGGCACCATGTCGTTGAGAGCGTCGTAGAGGGGCCGCAGGTAGGGGTTCACCTTCTCGGCCATCGAACCCGGCAGGAAGCCCAGCTTCTCGCCCGCCTCGACCGCCGGCCGGGTGAGCACGACCCGCGACACCTCATGGCGGTTGAGCGCCGCGATCGCCATCGCCATTGCGAGGTAGGTCTTGCCCGTGCCGGCAGGCCCGACCGCCATCACGATGTCATGACTGCGGATCAGCTCGATGTAGTGCCGCTGCGCGAGGTTCTTTGCGGCGATCTTGCGCCGCAGCCCCACGCTCGCCAGCACGTCCTCGTAGACCTGCTGGAGGTCGACGCCGGGCTCCTGGGTCACCATGCGCACGGCGCTCCGCACGTCGCGAGGATGCAGTGCGCCGCCGGCCCGGAGCGCTCCGTAGAGCTCCTCGAGCACCTTGCGAGCCGCCGCCACGTCGGCAGGAGGGCCCACCAGGCGGACCTCGTTACCGCGCGCGTGCGCGTCGATCCCGAGCTCTTCTTCGAGGATCCGCAGCGTGCGATCGCCCTCTCCGTAGAGTACGGCCGCCGTCTGGTTGTCGTCGAAGATCAGCGTTTGACGGGTGGTGCCTGCGTTCCGGGCCAGGAGCGATCCCCGCGAGCCTCAGCGTTCCGGCGCCAGGAGAACGGCACCATCGCTGCGCACCGCATAATAGTAGGGGCGGCCCCCGGCCTCCGCCATCGGAGCCTGGGAATCGGCAAGAGCGGCGAGGGAAGCCGGCCACTCGCCCGTCTCGAAGCGAATGGCCCCCACGGCGTGCCGGAGCCCGCGCGCCGCGTGCTCTCCACGCAGCTCCGCGATCGGGCTGCGCAGGATCGGGAAGCCGGGCAGCGGGGCTCCGCTGCCCCTCCCGAGAAGTGCGGCGGCCGCAGCGATGAGCAGCAGCGCCATCGCTACCAGGGTCGCCACCAGCGTCCGCGCCGCGCCGGGGACCGTGCTGACGAGGGACTCCGGCTCCCGGCTCGACTCCGGCGCCCGATCGGCGACGACCGCTGCGAGGCCGGCTCGCTCCAGCTCCGCCAGTGCGCGCACGGCGTCGAAAGTCCCCAGTCGCGAGCGATCGATGACCCGACGCACGTCGGAGCGCCCGTCGAGGAGACCGAAGATCCGCTCGGCGCCGGCGAGCCCTGCGGTGTTTGCGCCCGCCCCGGCACGCCACGCAGCGAAGTCGCCCAGCGGCTCGAAGACCACCTGCTCGGAGGGAATGGAGTGCCCGATGCCTTGCCACTCGTCGAGCATCCGCAGACCGTCCATCAGGATCTGCTCGGCGCCGAGCAGCGACTCCATCGTGCGGGAGTGCTCCACCGGCTGCGCGCGAAAATCGAAGGCACCGGTTCGCCAGCGCAGCACCGAGAAGAAGGTCTCCCGCGTCAGGAGGTCCTCGATCTCCTGAAGCTGCTCCGCGCTGATCCACCCCCGCTCCACGGCGAGTGCGGGGGCTCGCTGTGCCGCGGCCTCGCTCTCGCGCTGCAGCTGCGCGAGCTGGTCGCGCTCGAGCAACCCGCAGCGAACCAGCATCTCACCGAGGGCAGCGCCCGGCTGTGTGCGCACCGGGGACGCCGATACCACCGCACCGCGGTCGAAGCGGAGCTCCACGGCCCCGCCCCCCCCGTGCAGCTCGAGGATCCCCGTCTTTCGCTGCTGACCGATCAGCTGGAAGACGTCGGCGATGCCGAAGTCCTCGAGATTGCCACGCAACGCAACCGACATGGCTAGTCGCTTCGCCGCGACACGAGTGAGGTCGTGACGAGCGCCGCGTAGGCCAGGGCCGCGATGCCGGCCAGTCCGAGCAGCGCAGCGCTTCCAGCCGGGCCCGCCACGCTGGGGTCGGGCACGACCCCGCCGCGCCACGCGACGGCCGCAGCCGCGACCGCAAAGAAGATGCACGCCACGAGGCCGCGCAGCGGCCGCGACGCGAGAATCCCAGCCGCCCCCGGCACCAGCAGTGCGGTGAGGGTGGCGACCCGGTCGAGACGGCGCCGGCGCTCCTCGAGCACGGCGACGCGCGCGACGCGGAGCTCGCGTTGCGTCTGCTCCGGTTGGAAGAAGAGCCGGTGACACGCCCGACACAGCTCGGCCTCTGCCTGCGCCCCGTGGCAACTCGGGCAGGTACGGGCACCGCAGCGCGTGCACCAGCGCGAACGCCGGAGCCTGCCTCCGGCCAGCGATCCGAGCACGACGGGGGCCGCGAGACCGGCCAGCGCGAGGCCGGGCTCCCGACCCAGGCGACCCGGCGCGACGGGCTTGCGCAGCTCGGCCGCGAACGCGCGTCCGTCCCCCGCCCGCGCCAGCCGGGACCAGAGCAGGGAGGGCGGGAGCGGCAGGTCGACGACGAAATCGCGGGTATCCGACGTCCCCTGCACGCGGGTGAGCTCGGCTACCAGGTCCCCGTCGAGTGCCTGCGCGCGTTCGAGCGCACGGGTCAGGCCCTCGACCTCGAAGGCGCGGGCGTGTGCCTGCGAGAGATTGAAGAACACGTGCGGCGATGGCGCGAGTCCGAGCGAGCGCTCGTAGAGCTCGAGCGCGGCGTCCACGTGGCCGAGGCGCAGACGCACGTTCGCGGCGTCGTTTGCGAGCGCGGCGTCGACGGCGGTGGTCTCGAGCAGTTCCTGGTAACGCGCATCCGCCTCGCCGAGCCGTCCCTCCCGGCGGGCAAGCCGCGCCAGGACGCGCGCCGCCAGTGGATCGCGGCCGAGCCGCAGGGCGTCGTTTCCGGAGCTCCCCTCCCCTCGCGCGTCGGATCCCGATCCGGAACTCGCGTCGGCGCTCGCGGCGGCGCGCAACACCGCGAGGTCGACGGCGCTGGGGCTGCCATGATCCGCGGCAGACGCCGCGCGTACCACTGGATCGCGGGCCAGCGCCTCGAGGCTGTGGCCGGCGAGCTCCGCGAGCGGAAACGCGCCAAGCCAGACGGCAGCCACGGCAGCACAGAGAGCGATCCGCTCCCACGCACGACCGTAGAACGCGCCGAGCGCGAGGACGCCGACAGCGAGTCCGAGGAGGCCCTCGCCTAGCAGTGCGGGCGTACAGACGAGAGTCACCAGCAACGCCATTCGCGCAAAGGCCGGCGCATCCCCCCCGAGTGCATCGCCGAGATCGTGGGCGGCATGCGGCGCAGCGAGTGCTCCGGCGGAGAGCGCACAGGCGAGCCCCCCGACGACGAGTCCGACCGCGAGGATCGCCAGCGCCGAGCCGGCGAGCCACAGGGTTGCTTCGAGGTGGCGCGCCAGAGAGGCGATCGCGCCGATCGCCTCGCGCAGCGCCGCCAGCGGAGAATCACCACGCCGCCACAGCGCGCGAGCGAACGCCATCCTCGCGACGGGAAGATCCGGCGCGAGGTCGACGGCGGCGCCCGCGTGCTCGAGCGGACTTCCAGAAACCCGAAGCAGCGCTCGCGCGGCGGAATCGAGACTCCAGATTCCGGCTTCGATCGAGGCCTTCCGGGTGCGCTCTACACGGACCGGCAGCGAGTCGGCGGGCTCCCGCCAGGCCCGCTCGATGAGATCGGCTGCGGCAACGCTGGGCAGCGGATCCGCCGGGGGGCTCCCTCCGCTCGTCGCCCGGCACGGGAGCGCCCCGGCCATGCAGAGCAGGAGCGCGCCGAGCGCGATCCGGCCGCCCTCTCGCCGGTCCTTCCTGCGCCGGAGCGCCGTGTGGGTTCGAGCCACGCTGGGCCCCTCTCAGGGGACACGAGTCCCTTTGTCTCACAAGGCCGTATCGGCTCCGGATGCCCCTCCCTGAACCCCGGTCGACACACCAACGCCCCGAGACTATGCTCCGCCACCGCTCGACCGGAGGAGACCCGTTGGCGACCCATAAGTCCGCCCAGAAGCGCGCGCGACAGGCGCTGCGCCGCCGCGCCCGCAACCGCCAGGTCCGCAGCCGCGTTCGCACCGCCGTCAAGGCCGTGCGCGAGGCCGTCGAGTCCGGGAAGCGGGAAGGTGTCGTGGAGTCGCTCCGCTCGGCCGAGGGGCTCCTGCGCAGGGCCGCGAGCAAGGGCGTGATCCCGAAGAAGCGCGCGAGCCGGCAGGTTTCGCGACTCGCCCGCAGTTCCAAGGGCGTTACGTCGATCTGAGGGGTGGCAGCCCTCTCCGCTCGGCTGCGCCTCGCTGCGCGCTGCGCTTGCTTTTCTCTCCGCTCGGCTGCGCCTCGCTGCGCGCTGCGCTTGCTTCTCTCTCCTGGTCTCAGCCTGAAAGGCCCATGACGAGGCGTTCGAGGGCGAGTTCGGGGCGGAGGTGGCCGGCGCCCTTCAGCGCCAGATCCGTCTCGTGGATTGCGCGCAGGCATGCGGCGAGCCGCCGAGGGCCGTAGCGCTGCGCCTGGCGATCGAGCTTGCGCAGTACGAAGGGAGGAGCCTGCACGGAGCCCCCGCTGCGCAGCCGCAGCAGCCGGCGGAAGTGGCTGGCGACGGAGCCCAGCACGAGGGGCGGCGCGGTCCCGCCCGCGAGCAGATGCGCGAGCACTCGCAGCGCGTCCGCCGAACGACCCTCGCCGATCGCATCCGTCAGGTCCCAGACCGGCTCGTCGGCCAGCGTCGGCGTTCCCGCAGCGACCTCGGCACGCCCGACCTTGCCCTCGGGCGGCGCGAGCAGCGCTGCCTTTTCGATCTCCCGTCGCAGCAGCAGGAGCTGGGGACCGATGCGCTCGGCGAGCAGCTCCGCGGCGCTCGCGTCGAGCGAGACCGCCTGGCGGCGCGCCTCTTCGCGGATGAAAGCGACGACCTCGCGCTGCGAACGCGGCGCATCGCAGCGCACGATGGCGGCGGCGTCGAAGGCCTTGACCCAACGCGCCCGGCCATCGGCCTTCTCCGCCACCACGACCAGCACGCTTCGCGCTTCCGAGTCGAGTTCGCCGACGATCCCGACGAGCGCGTCCCCGAGCCCGCGCGCGGGTCCTCGGGCCTCGGGTTCGCGCAGGATCACGAGCCGCCGCGGAGCCAGGACCGGGTGCGTCTTCAGGGCATCGAGCAGCTCGGCCGCCGGCAAGCGCTCGCCCTCGAGGCGATCGAGGTCGAAATCCGCCGGCGCGTCGCCGAGCACGGCCGCCCGCAACGCCGCCAGCGCCTCGTCGCGCAGCAGCGCCTCCCCGCCGAGCACGAGGTAGGCGCCGCGCAGCTCGCCACGCCCGAGGCTCGCGCGCAGCTCGTCGGGCGTCACGAAGATCCCCCCCCCACGCGGGGGCCCGCGCTCTGCTCCCCTGCGCCTCGCGGTGCAGCGGCTCCGCCAGCTTGCTCGAGCGTTTCCTGAAGGATCAGGTAGACGCGACCGGCAAGGACGCTCGCGAGCTGGCGCAGCGCCTCCTGGCGATTCTTGCGCGTGACCTCCACGTCCGCGCTCACGACGTAGCGCTCACTCTCGCGCAGGGCGCCGAGGTCGAGCGGAACTTCGGATCCCCCGCGACGCCGGGCCTCGAGGTCGAGCTCGAGCGTGAGCTGGTACTCGATCGCGAGCACCACCGAATCGACGCTGGAGGCCTGGCTGTAGAGCCCCCGCACGTGACTGCTCAGCGCGAGGTCCGCGAGCGAGGGGTCTTCGACCAGGCGCAGCGTCCCACGCCGCAGGAACTCGCGGCGAAGCGCGTCTGCGACGACGTACTCAGCCCCTGGCTCGACCGTCTCGTTGCTCGGGGTCGCGATCGAGACGGTTCGCACGTCGCCCAGCGCGTCCCCACTGCGAACGAACGAATAGCCACAACCCAGCCCGAGCATCGGGGCGAGCGTGATCGCTAGAGCCGGACCGAGCCACACGAGGCCGCGCACTCGCCAGGTATATCACGACTCGCCCGATCAGTCCCGCTTGAGCAGGCCGCGCACGACCGCGAGCACCCGGTTGGCCTGGATCGGCTTCGTCAGGTACTCGTTCGCGCCGAGCCGCAGTGCTCGCTCGCGATCCCGCTCGGCGCCCTCGGTCGTGATGACGACGACGGGGACCTCGCGAAGCGCGTCCTCGCCACGCATCAGCCCGATCAGCTTGAGGCCATCCATGACCGGCATGTGGATGTCGATCAGGGCCAGATCGAAGTGGTCGCTCGAGAGCTTGCGCAGGCCGTCCATCCCATCCTGGGCCTCGACGATGTCGACCCCGGGCAGCCGCCGCAGTGCGAACACGAGGAGCTGGCGCATCGTCGGGCTGTCTTCCACGATCAGGATGCGTTGGCGTTCCATGGAAACCCCTTCACCTGGCCAGCAGATCGATGAAGCCCTGGATCGTGCTGAGCTTCCGCTCGGACTGCGAGTAGAGCCGCGCCGCGAAGATCGCGGTGGCGGCATGTCCGGCGAGCACGTTGAAGAGCTCCTGGTCGAGCGCCGAGAAGCCCTGCTTCTGCTGCAGGAGACCCAGGATGCCGATCGCCCCGATGACCTGCCCTTCGACGCGCAGCGGGATGCACACCAGCGGCCGCTCCGGATCGCGGCCGCCCCCCGGCTCGGCATCGAAGCTATGGATGGTGCCCTCGCTCACCGCTCGACCGAGGCGGCCCTCGGCGACTCGACAGGCGGGCACCTGATCCAGCTCGATCCCCTCCGCCGCGACCGCTCGCAGTTCCTGGCGTTCCTCGTCGAGCAGGTAGATCGCGAAGACCTCGGCTCCGATCAAGTTGATCACGATCTCGATGATGATCCGGAGGACTTCGTCGACGTCGAGCGTCGAATGGAGCTGGTAGCTCGCAACGTAGAGGTTCGCGAGATCGTTGTTCTCCGCCTCGATCGATCCGTAGCGATCGGCGAAATCGCGGCTCTCGGACTCGACCTCGAGCAGGCGCTCGCGCAGGCTCGCGTGCTCGCTCTCGAGCCCGCCAAGCTTGGTGAGGAGCTCGCGACGCAGCTTCTCCCAGTCGGCCGGGTTGCGCGCGGCGTTCTGCTGCTCGTCCTCGAGCTCGACGATCCGCCGGCGGAGACCCTCGTTCTCCCGCAGCAGCTCCCGGGTGAACTCCATGCCGCGATGGAAGAGCTGGAGGAACTCCTCCCCTCGCGTCGATAGCTCCGAGCGATCGTCGTTCATCGGGTCTCCCTCCGAATGCCTGCCTGGGCGCCGGATCCGACACCGGTCTGGATCGCCGCCGCGATCTCGTGGAGCGACAGCACCTGATCGACGGCCCCGGTGCGGATCGCCTGCAGCGGCATGCCGTGGATCACCGCCGTCTGCTCGGATTCCGCGATCACGTGTCCCCCGGCTTCCTTCACCGCAACGACTCCGCGGCGACCGTCGTCTCCCATGCCCGTCAGCACCACGGCCAGGAGCTCGTCGCCGAAGACCTTGGCCGAGGACTCGAAGAGGCGATCGACCGAGGGGGCGCAACGGTCGTGATCCTCCGCGGGCAGCACGCGCGTGACCGCGCGTCCGCCGACGACTTCGATCTCGAGGTGGCATCCTCCCGGTGCGACGAGAATCGTTCCGGGGGCGGGCTCCTCGCCGCCGCGAGCCTCGCTGGACCGGAGCGTCGTGAGCCGATCCAGGCGCGCGGCGAAGCTGGCGGTGAAGCCCTCGGGCATGTGCTGGGTCACGAGGAATGCGAGCGGGGGAGGCGCCGAGAAGGCTCCGAGGATCTCCAGCAGCGCTGCGGGGCCTCCGGTCGAGGCCCCGATCGCCACCACCCGCCACGGCACCTTCGCCAGGCTCGGCGCGAGCGCCCCAGGCGCGGCCAGCGAGCCCAGGCGCTCGCGCACCTTGTCGATACGGAGCTCCCGAAGCCCGTGGACCTTGCGGATCAGCTCCTGCTCGATCGACGCGAGCAGTGGCGTCGCGTACGGCGTCGGTTTGGCGAGGAAATCGACGGCGCCCAGCTCGAGCGCATGGAACACATCGCCTTCGCCGCCGCGGCCACTGATCACGATCACCGGAGTGGGCCGTCGGGCCATCACCAGGCGCAGGAAGGTGAAACCATCCATCCGCGGCATCTCGAGGTCGAGCGTGATCAGATCGGGCTCGAGCTCGAAGGTCTTGCGCAAGGCCTCCTCTCCGTCTCGGGCCGTCCCCACGACTTCGACGAGCGGAGAGGACTCCAGCATTCGCGCGATGATCTGCCGGCTGAAGGGCGAGTCGTCGATCACCAGTACCCGGATGCGCTCGCGCGTCCTCATCCCCTGAGCTCCCCGGCGTCGGGGCCTTCGAGGGAGTCGAAGCCGACCCCCCGCCAGGCGTCGACTCCCCCGCGAGCCACGAAGGGTCGTCGGTAGACGAGGTCGCGACGGAGCTGGTGGAGCTCGAAGGAGGTCGAGAGGTTGATCAACGACTCCGAATGCCCGAGCAGCAGGTATCCACCAGGCCGGAGCTTGTCGTGGAAGGTATCGATGGTGCGACGCTTCCCGCTGGCATCGAAGTAGATGATGACGTTTCGACACAGGATCACGTCCATCGTGCCGAGCAGCGCGAGCTTGGAGGCGTCGAAGAGGTTCAGGTTGATGAAATCCACGTGATTCTTGACCTCGTCTGCGATGCGGCGTCCCTGCTCGCAGCGGGCGAAGTAGCGCTCGCGTAGCGAAGGTTCGGTGTCGCGGAACGAGTTCTCCCGATACACGCCCTCCCGCGCGCGCCGTAGCATCCGGTGCGAGATGTCGGAGGCATAGACGCGGAAGTCGACCCCGGGAACGAGGCCCGCCTCGCGCGCCAGGATCACCACGCTGTAGGGCTCCTCGCCGCTCGAGCACCCAGCCGACCAGATGCTGACCGGCCGACCCTCCCGCGCGACGCGCAGCTCCGGAACGATCTCCGAGGCCAGAGCAGTGAGCTGGGAACGTTCGCGAAAGAAGTAGGTTTCGTTGATCGTGAGCTCGTCGACCAGGCGGGCGAGCTCCTGACCTCCCTGGGATCCGCTGCGCAGGAGCAGGTGATAGGCCGCGAAGCTCGTGAGATCGAGCTCGCGGATCCTGCGCATCACGCGCCTCTCGAAGACGTAGCGGGTCTCCGCGTCGAAGTGGAGGCCGCAGTGAGCGCGGAGCAGCTCCGAGAGCATCCGAAACTCGGATTCGCTCATCGGCCGTTCCTGGCTGGGCAACGTCACCACCTCAGGCCTCGAGCCGCGCAAGCGCCCGCAGGATCTCGGCGCGCACGTACGCGTCCTGCTCCGTCTCGAGCCGGCGCAGGATCGCGGGGACGCCGCGCGCGAAGCGCCGCACGGCGAGCGCCGAGACCGCCTCGGCGCGTACCGACCAGTCCGCATGGGCGAGCAGCGGTACGATCGAGGCGAGCTCGGCCTCGTCCGCGTGGGCCGCCAGGCAGGCGACCGCCTCCTTGACGAGCTCCGGCTCGGATCGGCCGAGAACTCTGCGTGCGCTCCGCGCGGCCGGCCCGCCGACCTCGCGAAGCGCCTCCACTGCGGCGAGGGATACGAGCCCCGTGTCGTCGAGCGCAGCCTCGAGGCGCAGCAGTACCCGACCCCGCAAGTTTGGATCCTGACAGCGGAGGAGACGCCGTCCGACCGCGCGCACCGCGGCCGCACGTACCCGAGCGTCGGGATCGTCGGCCAGGCGCTCGAGATCACCGATCACCGCGTCGCTCAGCGCCGCGCCGAGCGCCGACGCAGCCGCGATGCGCACCTCCGCCACCTCGTCGGCCAGAGCCAGCCGGAGCGGCTCCGCTGCGGTCCCCGGGTCGAGCCGAGCCAGGGTCTCGACCGCTGCGCGTCGCACGCGCGCACTCGGATCCTTGAGCAAGAGCGTGACCGTCCCGGTGTGCCGCTCGCCTCCCACCCGCCCGAGCACGGTCGCAGTCGCCAAGCGGACCCCCTCGGCGGCCCCTGGGAGCCGCTCGACCAGGGCCTCGAGCGTGGGATTGCGGTCGGGCGCGAGCCCCGCGAAGGGACCGCTCGCCAGCGCAGTGAGCGCGTCGACGATTGCCGCCGACTCCTCTTCGGCTTCGATCTCGTCGGCCTCCACGACCCCTTCGAGGCGACGCAACAGCCGCGGCAGTGCGGACGAGAGCCGCCTGCGCGCCACCGCGCGAATCGCCTCTGTCCTGAGCTCGGGGAGCTCTTCGTCGAGCGCCTCGAGCAGTCGGGCCTCCCCGGTCGCACCGCGCGTGAGCGCCAGGAAGCGGCAGGCATCTCGGCGAGCGTACGGCGCGAGGCCCGGCCAGGCGCTGTCGAGCGCGGCTTCCGCGAGCGGGCCGAGCTCCTCGAGCGTCGCGAGGCAGACCTCGAGCAGTGCCCCGTCCCGCGCCGCACGCAGGATCGGCACCACGCCGCGCGGCTCCCGCACGACACCCAGGAACTGGATCGCGACGAGCTGAGTGGCGAGATCGGACTCGTCGAGTGCGGCGATCGCGTCTTCTACCACCGGGAGCGACGCTGCCGCCTCGCGGATCTCCTCGCCGAGCCTTGCAAGCTCCCACCCGTCGCTGCGCGCCATCAGGCGAACCAACGAGCGCGCTGCGGCCATCCGGCTCGATCGCGAAGAGCAGGCGAGCCACTTGATCAGCACCGGTGTGGCGGCATCCTCGCTACGCCCGAGCAGATCGAGAGCGGCCGGACGCAGGATCGGATCGTCGAGAAGGAGCCCGAGATCGTGCGCGGGGAGAGAGGCGTCGAGCAGCGCGAGCGCCCGCAGCGCCGCGAGACGAACCAGGCCTTCCTCGTCGCCCCGGAACGCGAGCGCACTCAAGATGCGGCGCGCTTCCCCGCCACCCAACACCCCGAGTGCGTCGGCAGCCGCCGCGCGCACGTTCGGATCGGTGTCGGCAGCGGCGTCGACGAGCGCGCTCTCCGCTCGCGCGTCCGCGATCCCTGCCAGTGTGTCGACGACGAGCTTGCGAACGTCGGCGTCGGGGCTCTCGATGGCGCCGAGGAGCGCTGGGAGGGCCCGCGCGCCGCAGTGGACCAGCGCTTCTGCCGCCGCGTTTCGGCGACCCGGACTCTCGCCGTCGCCGAGGGCGGCGACGAGCCGCTCGGCACAGATCTCGACATCCGGGAGCGCAGCGAGACGCTCCACGACCGCCTTGCGGACCCGCCAGCTCGGATCGCCGAGTCGTTCCATGAGCAGCGCGATCGCCTCGCCGAGGGGCAGCGCCACGACTCGCTCGACGGCGAGCCTGCGCGCCTCCGCATCCGCGCTCGCAAGATCGTCGAGCACGCTCCGGCGATCGCGTTCGTCGAAGCGCACGCTCACGCCGTCCCCCGGAGGCGGGCGACCCGCCGCAGCTCCTCGCCGAGGAAGTCCTTTCGCTCGCGGATGCGCTCCGCGATGCGCTCGCGGAAGTGCGTGCGCCCCTCTTCCATCTCGGTGGCCATCGCCTCGACGACGTCACCTGAGCGCAGCGCGGCCTCGAAACGCTCGGGGTTGTAGAGGACGATGTCCGACACGATGATCCGCGCGAGCCGCTCGGCCCGGGCCACGTCCGCAGCCAGCTCGGGATCGAGGCCCGGCGCCGGAGCGGCCGGCGTGGGCGGCTTGGGCGGCGCGGGAAGCTGCTCCAACGACCGGCGCTCGGGCGGCGCGGGCGCCTTTGGCGTCCGCTCCGCCGTGGGGACCGGGCTCGGCATCCGAGCGGGCACCGGGCGAAGCGCTGCCTCTCGCATCAGCGTCCGTGTCGACGGAGCCTCTGCTGCAAGGATTCCTCGTTCGCGGAGCATCGCGCGCAGCGACTCTCCGAGCGCCGGCCGCTCGAAATAGGCGTCGGCTCCGTAGGTCTCCGCGGCCTGCCGGCGGTAGCGCTCGCGATGATGAATGGATCCCACGAGCACGACCGGGATCGTGCGAAGCTGCTCGTTGCGCTTCATCAGCTCACAGACCTGGAAGCCAAACATCTTGGGAAGGCTCGCCTCGAGCACTACGAGGCTCGGCAGCGTGCGCTGGATGCTGAGGATTGCCTCGACGCCATCGTGAACGAGGACCGGATCGACCCCCCACCCCGCGAGCGTTGCGGCAAGCAGCTTGCCCGCCTCGATGTCCGGATCGGCCACGAGCACGATCCGACGCGGAAGCTCCGGGCCGGGGCCCCTGGCCACCGCGCTCTCCGCCGCCTGCGTCTCCCGCAGCGGCTCCGCTGCGGGCTCCTCTCGCGGGGCGTTCACCCGGAAGATCGCTTCGCAGCGCGAACAGCGCAGGCGAGCTCCTTGCGCCGGGAGGCGCTCCCGTTCGATCCGATAGCGGGCACCACACTGCGGACACGCCGCGATCATCGCTTCACTCCCCTTCGGAGCTGCCGTCTCGGCACTCCCTGGCCCTCTCACCCGATCTGGAACCTCTCGACGTGCTTGCGCAGGCCGGCGGCCTGGTCGGCGAGCCCGCTGGCTACGGCGTCGAGCCGGCCCGCGCTCTGCTCGTTGCTATGCGTGCGCTGCCACACCGCCTCCAGAAACTCCGCTGCCGATCTGCACGCCGTGCTCTGCTCCTGCAGCGCCTCGTTGATCCGCTCCACCGCCTCGCGGACTCCCTCGATCGACTCTCGAATCCGCCCCGAGCCTCGCGCCTGCTCCTCCGTGGTGCCCCGCACCTGCGTTGCCACCTCCCGCATCGTCCCCGCACTGCGCGAGATCACCTCGTTGCCCAGATCCTGTTCCGCCGCCGCGCGCCGGATCGACTCCACTCCCTCCCTCACCCGTTCCATCAGCTCCATCACGTGACCCGACGCCCGCGACTGCTCCCGCACCGCTCCGACGATCCCCGACATCCGGGCCCCCGACTCCCGACTCGCCTTCGTGATCGCCTCCCAGCCCGATCCCGCTGCTGCCCACAGCCCTGCTCCCACCGCCACACTGCGACTGCCCCGCTCGATCGCACCGATCGCCGCAGCTCCCTCCTCCTGCACCGAGCGGATCAGGCCACCGATCTCCTTCGTGCTCGCCAGCACACGCTCCGCAAGATCCTTGATCTCGTCCGCCACCACCGAGAAAGCACGTCCCTGATCCCCCGCCTGCGCCGCGATGATCGCCGCGTTGAGCGCCAGCAGGTTCGTCTCATCCGCCACTCCATCGATCACGTCCACGATCGCCCCGATCTCCCGCGTCCTTTCCCCGAGCGTCCGCACCACCCGCTCCGCCGCGTCCGTCGCCGCGCGGATCGCCTCCATCCCGGTGCGCGCCTCCACGAGCTTGGCCTGTCCCGCCTCCGCGCTCTCCACCACCTCCCGCGACAGGCGCGCCGCCTGCTCCGCGGACACGTCCACCTCGCGCATCGACTGCGCCATCTCTCCCATCGACGCCGACGTCTCCTCCGCCGCCGAGCCCAACTCCTCCGTGCTCGTGCGCACCTCCCGCACGCTCCGCACCATCTGCTCGATCGACGCCGACACTTCGTTGACCCGCTCCGACAACACGCCTGCCGTCCCGAAGAGCTCCTCTCCGGCGGCGCCCAGCTCCAGCACCGAGCTGCTCGACTCCTCCACCGAGACACCCAGCGCCGAGCTCGACTCCGCGATCCCCCGCACCTGCGTCCCGATCGCCTCCATCGAGCCCCTCGCCTGACGAATCCCCCGCACCTGGTCCGCCGTCACCCCCGACACGCTCGCCGCCACTTCCACCATCTCCCCCGCCGTCGCCTCCACCCGGTCCGCCGCCTCCGCCACACGTCCCACCGTCTCCCGCAGCGACAGCGACATCCCCTCGAAGCTCCGCCACAAGGATCCCAGCTCGTCCTCCGATTCCCATACCCGGCCCCGACGCAGGTCCCCGGACGAAAGCCGGTCCGCCTCCCGACGCAGCGCTTCGACCGCCCGACTCACGTCCCCCGCCAGCAGCCACGACAGACCCACCGCCACTCCCGTCGAGACGATCAGCAGGAGACCGAAGACGAACGCCATCCTCGGAAGGTCGATCGGAAGCGCCGCGCGCGGCAGGATCGCGATCGCGATGCGTTCGGAGCTCGGATCGGAGCGCCGCCAGGCGAAGACCGCTTCGGTGGGAAGACCGCGACTGTCGCCTTCGCCGCTGCCGCTCGCGATCTTGGCGCGCAGGTGCGCGAGCACGTGCGGCTCGAGCAGCTCACTCTCCGCGGCGGCCGCCGAGAGATCGAGCTCCCGCAGCTGGAGGCCGCCGGCGAAGGAAGGGGCCCGGTGCGCGGTCGGCGCCGCTGAGCGCGTCGGATCTGCCTTTTCGAGCAGCTCCCGCTCCCAGTGAATCGCGACCTCATGGATTTCTCTCAGCGCGGTGGAGTAGGCGAGCAGCACGCAGAAGAGTGCCGAGACCACGGTCACGCCGACCACGGAGGCCATCAGCTTGGTGCGCAGGCCGAGCGGTCGCACGAGCGTGCTCCGCTCGACCGGGTTGGGCAACGCCTCGGCGAGGGCTCGTCGCACGGGCGTCACCCAGCGCTTCACGATGAATAGCATGAAGCTTCCAGCGACGAAGCCCGCGGCCGCCCCGGACGCGAGCAGCACCCCGCTCTCGAAGGCGCTCCACTGCGCAAGACGCAGCTTCATCGCGCCCGAAATCACGACGACCGGCACGACCCAGCCCGCAGCACCCACGATCGCCGCGCGGCGCGGAAGATCCATCACTCGAGTGAAGGCCTCGGCCGTCGCGCGCCCGGAACGCTTGCCGTCGAGCCAGTCGACGATCGGCGCCAGCATGCGCGATTGGTAGTACGCCATCACCGGGCTCGCGACCAGCGCATAGACGGCCGTCACGCGCAGGAACCAACCCCACTCCGCCTCTGTCAGCTCGAGCAGGCCGCCGAGTCCGGCCAGCACGATCGCGAGCGCGGGGCCCGAGACCGCGAAGGAGAGGCCGATCACGCTGCGGCGGAAGGCCATTCCGTTGGGAAGCGCTCGCGCGCTCATCGCTCGGCCTCCACGCCTGCCAGGGCTTCGCGGTACAAGCTCTCGATCAAGTATTCGAGGGAAAGCACGGCGATCGGAGCCGCGTCGGGACGACGCACCACGGCCCGCGTCGCGCCGCAGCCGGACTGCACGGCCAGCAGCGGCGGATCGCCGAGCGCGGCGCCCTGGACTGCGAGAATCTGGATCGCAGCGTCGACCGCGAGCCCGATCGCGATCCCATCGACCTCGGCGACCGCGATGCGCGATCGCGGCCCTGCCCGCAGCGCCGCGCCCCCGAGCAGACGACCGAGGTCGACGACCGGCACCAGCGTTCCCCGCAGGTCGATCACGCCTTCGATCGATGCGGGGGCCCCCGGAAGCGGCGTGGCAGCCTGGTGGCGCACGACTTCGCGCAGCTGCGAGACGTCGATCGCAACGGTGAGCCCGCCGACCTCGAAGCAGCCGAGGAGCACCTCCGAGGCGTCCGGAACGAGCGGGTCACGCGCCGGCATCGACGTCCATCACCCGATCGAGGTCGACGATCGAAACGAAGCGCCCCTGGTGCCGATAGATCCCTTCGACGGCACTTCCCTGTCCAGCGCGCGCTTCGCACATCCCTTCCTCGGTGACCGTCACCACTGCCTCGACGGAATCGACGAGGATCCCCGCCACGCGACCCACCCCGTCGTGCGCGACGACGATCCTCGAGCGGGCTCCGGGTCTCCCGACCGCCAACGCGAGCCGGGGCCTCGGATCGATCACCTGGAGGATCTGGCCGCGCAGGGAGATCACCCCGAGCACCGCGGCAGGAAGGCGCGGCACAGGCGTGATCGGTCTCTGCCGCACGATCTCGCGGACCCGCTCGACCGGAAGCGCATAGGGTGCACCGTCGAGCGTAAACACGAGAAGGCGTTGCCCATTCGGCATCTCCTCGCCGGCAAGCCTGCCTCGGGCCGCCTGCCGCGCGACCTCGAGCCAGCCATCGCCGCCCTGCGACTGCGGGGAGCCTTGGCTCATGTCGTCTCCCGCCGGCTCGCGGCCTCGCCCAGGAGGGCCGAGGCATCGAGCACCAGCACCGGCCGGGATCCGCCGAGATCGGCTGCGCCGGCGATTCCGCGCGCGGGCCCGGCGGGCCCCTCGATCGCCTTGATCACTGCGTCCTGCTGCCCTTCGAGGCGATCGACGAGCAGGCCGAGCCGCGCTTCGCCCATTCCGAGCACTACCGCAAACTGCTTCGAAGCGGCGGGCGCGGCCGCGAGACCGAGCTCGGCGGCGAGGCGGCGCAACGGGAGCGCGGCCCCCCGCAGGTCGAGGAGCTCTCGCCCCTCACTGCGCTGGATCTGCGCGGGATCCACGAGCAGCGTCTCCTGAACGGCGCCCAGCGGAATTGCAAAGCGCTGCCCGCTCACCTCGACCACCAGCGACGGGATGATCGCCAGCGTGATCGGAAGCGTCATCGATACGGTGCATCCGCGCCCCGCTACGGAGCAGAGTTCCACGACGCCGCCAAAGAGGCCGAGGTTCGTGCGGACGACGTCCATGCCCACCCCGCGCCCGCTCGTTCCCGTTACCTCGCGGCGCGTAGAGATCCCGGGCACGAAGACCAGATCCAGCAGCTCCCGGTCGCCGAGCGTCTGGTCCGGCTCCACCAGGCCGAGCTCCTCCGCCCGCTCGCGCAGCGCCGCCCGGTCGATGCCGCGTCCATCGTCGCTCACTTCGACGACGACGTGGTTGCCGCGCTGGAAGGCCTGGATGCGCACGAGCCCCTGGGCCGGCTTTCCGGCCGCCACGCGCTGTTCCGCGGGCTCGATCGCGTGATCGAGCGCGTTGCGGACGACGTGCATCAGCGGATCGACGAGCGCCTCGACGATCAGCTTGTCGAGCTCCGTATCCGCGCCCTGGATCTCGAAGCGCACGTCCTTGCCGAGCTCGACGCGCAAGCGCCGCACCACCCGCGACACCTTGTCGAAGACCTGGCGCAGCGGGACCATGCGCACCTCGAGGACAGCCCCCTGGAGCTCGCGGAGCCGTCGATCGAAGTCCTTGTGGATGCGCCCGAGCTCGCTTGCGCTCCGCGCGCTCGCCGGATCCGAGGCCAGCCGCGACACGAGCGCGGCGATCGCCTCGCGCTGGATCGCCAGCTCACCGACGAGATTCATCAGCTCGTCGAGCTTCCGGATGTCGACCCGCACCGTTTCGCCGAGCGATCGCAGGGAGTCAGTGCCTGGCCCGATGACGTTGCGTGGATTCGGGCGCTGGTTGGCCTCTCCGCTCGGCTGCGCCTCGCTGCGCGCTTCGCTTGCTTTGGTGCTGGGCGCTTCGCCCGGGTCGTCGTCGAGCGCTTCGCTTGGCGGCGCGGTGGTCCGGGCTGTGGTTGGAGCGGTTGTTCCGGCGAGGGGGCGGAGGGTGACGTCGGGGAGGTCGAGGGCGGCGGCGATCTGGTCGAGCGATCGGTCCGTGGCGACGAGAAGCGAGAAGCGGATCTGGGAATCGGATCCCTCGCCGGGGGCGGGGAGGGTCGAGATCACTTCGCCGAGCTCGCGCAGGCCCTGGGTGAGCTCAGCGAGGCCCTCCTCGAAGGAGAGCATCTCGAAGCTCGCCTCGGCGAGGAAGAGCTGACGACCGCGGCGCAGGCCCTCTCTCAGCCGGTGCTCTTCGTACTCGGTGAGCGCGGCGAGGAGCGGTCGCTCCATGTCGAGCCCGTCCAGCGGATCCGCCTCGCCGCGTACGCTGCGGAGGTCACCGAGCTCGGCCGCAAGATCCGTCACGGCTGCCGCGAGGGCCTCCATTGCCGCGCTTTCGCCCACGCAGGCGAGCAGCTCGGCGAAGAGCTTGACCGCGCGGTCGATGCGATCGACCGTCGCGGGACAAAGATCGATCCGCCCGAGGCGAAGACCGTCGAGCAGATCCTCCAGGCCATGGGCGAGCTCGCGAATCGGCTCGAGGCCGAAGAGTCCCGCCAGTCCCTTGAGCGAGTGCGCCGAACGGAACAACCCGTTCACGAGCTCCGGCGGGACTTCGCCGCCGTCGGCGCCTCGATCGCCGAGATCGGCCAGATCCTCTCGCATGCGCTCGAGGATCTCGTCGGCCTCCGCGATGAACTCCCGTTCCGCCTTGCCGCGCGAACGCTGCCTGGTGGATCGCCCCGCCACCTTCAGCCCTTTCGCTGCCGATCGAGGAGGGCTTCGACGATGCGCTGGAGATCGGCCGGATCGAAGGGCTTGACGACGTAGGCGTCGGCGCCGAGCGCGAGCCCCTTGTCCCGGTCGCGCGCCGATCCCTCGCTCGACACGATCACGAGCGGCACGCGCGCATAGGCGGGGTTGCGCCGCAGGAAGGAAGCGAGCTCGAGCCCGTTGATGTCGGGCATGTTGATGTCGGTCACGATCAGGTCGAAGCGCTCCTGCGGCAGACGGCGGAGCGCCTCGAAGCCGCTGGAGACCTCCGTCAGCTTGACCGGACGCGAGAGGCCCTCGAGCGCGCAAACGAGCAGCGCTCGCATCGTGGGCGAGTCTTCGACGATCAGCACGTGCTCCACGCGGACCTCCAGATGCACGGCCGGAAAGGCGCACTGCGCTGAGTATCGGGCCTGCGACACCGTTTCTTGAGGCAGGCGGCGCACTTCGGCGAACGAGGTGCGCCCGCGCCACGGGGCTCGCGGCGCGGGCGGGCCGACGCGGGGCTAGCGGCCTCCCGCGCGGATGAAGGGGGCGAGCTGGCTGCGGACCGCTCGGGCCGCGGCGGCGACGCGATCGGGGCTCCGCAGCTCGAGAAGGGCCGCTGGGGTCGGCCTCACCAGGACACCGTCCGCGAGCCGGGCAGCCCGCGGAGCGGGCGACCCCTCCTCGGCCACCAGCAGCAGCGGCATGCGGGGCGCCTGCGCGCGCAGACGGCGCAGCAGCTCCGCCACCGTGTCGATGCCCGAGAGGGGATCCATCGGTGCGTGCGCCGAGAGCAGAACCGCGGGCACCTCGCCGCGACTCAGGTACTGGCGGATGCGCGCAATCCCGCCCTCCGCGGACTGGAAGAGGTGGAGCCGCTCGAAGCGGTCCGCGAGCGTGATCTTGAGCCACTCGAGCGCCGCCAGGTCGGGATCCACGATCACGACGTATGCGCAAACGACCCGCTCGACGTCCGGGGGCTTCGGACCGATCTCTTCCCGCGCCTCGGCGTCGCTCTCGCTCTGCGCCGCCTCGTCCGGCGAAGCGACCCGGTGGAGGACGGCGCCGACGAGCGCGGCCATCGAATCGGCAGGTGCTTCGTCGTCTCCGCTGAAGAGCAGCGCGTCGTCGCCTGGAGCGCCGACTCCCGCACGGCGCTCATCGTTGCGGCGGGTGGCCTCCATGGTGAGATACTGCGGGCTCAGCCCGACGCAGAGCGCCAGCCCCTCACCGCACTCAGGATCGTCGAGCACGTCGAAACTGAACTCGCCGCTGCGCCACTCGAACATCCGCGCCAGCGACTGCTCCACGTGCTCGCGGCGGAGCGCCTCGACCTGCTCTGCGGCGGGCCTCTGCGGCGCCGGAGCTCCGCTGCCTCCAGCGCTCCGGAGCAGGGCATCGAGATCTTCGGGCAGTCCCTTCACCATGGCCGCGTGCACCAGACCCTCGCGGAAGGCGACCCTCCCCTCCCCGTCCTCGGAACGCAGGACGAGCACCCCGGACTTCCGGGCGAGGCTCACGATCTGCAGGATGTCCGCGAGGCCCAGGTCCTCGAGGCTCCCAACCAGGCTCATCCGCCCCTCTCTCCGCACGCGCCGCCCGGCGCCGGCACCGGAGCCGGGCCCCACCGGAGGCCACACGCACCCAGCCAGAAGATCGGCGCGCGAACGCTCTACTTGATGGAATCGGCGAGCGAGGTATCGGGGATGCTGCTCCCGGGACGCCCGCGGGGAGACGAACGCTCCCCGGGCTCGGCCGTGCGCAGCGACACCGACGCGGGCAGATGCAGCGGTTTGCTGGTGCGCAGAAGATCGAGCGCCCGCGGAAGTTCGTCGTCGCGCACGAGGACGACCAGTCGGAGATCCGAAGGCTGGCTCGCCGGACGCGTGGCGAGCGCATCTGCCGCACCGAAGAGGAGGCGCTCCTCCCGCTCTCCGAGGCCAGCGCCTTCGGCCGTCTCGTCCGGCATCGGGAGCGCCAGGATCGGCACCCGGAGTGCGAGTGCCCTGCGTACGGACTCGCCGGCAAAGGCCTGGAGGCCGGAGGCATCGAAGGCGGAGCGCGGACCGACGCCGAGGACCAGCACGAGCGGCGCCGCGAGCCCTCCGAAGCTGGCTGCGAGGACCGCCTCCCCGGGCTGCCCGCTGAGTCGACCCTCGGCCACCAGGCGCGAGAGCCTGCCGCAGAGCCTCCAATCGGCGCGCCCGGCCGCACCGCGCAGCGGCCGTTCATCGCTGAAGACCGCCACGGCGAGCAGATCGGCCCGCACCCGCTCCGGCGCGGTCGCGGAGATCTCGAGGTAGAGGGCGGCCCCGGGCGGGTCGCTTCGTTTGGGCGGGTGGGAGCCTTCACCGCTCGCCCGAGACTCGGTGCGCGCGTCACTCGCTCGGACGGAGGAGCGCGAATCGCGTTCCATCTCGGGCGGACGCGTCACGGGGGCGGCCCTGCGATCCGACCGGAATCGCGGGCGAGTGCGTCGAGGATCCCGTTCACGAACGCGGGAGAGCTCTCCGCCCCGAAGCGGCGTGCCAGCTCGACGGCTTGATCCAGCGCTACCTCGATCGGCGTGTCCGTGTGCAGGATCTCGTATGCGCCGAGCCTCAGTACGTTCCGGTCGACGGCCGCCATCCGCGAGAGGCGCCAGTTGCGCGCGTGACGCGAGAGCTGCTCGTCGATGGCCTCGCGATCTCCGATCACGCCGCAGACCAGCTGCTTGGCGAAGGCCCGAGCCCCCTCGGGTAGATCGAAATGGTCGGAGACGCGCTCGAACACCTCCTCGACGGAGGCCGAGGCGGGGCCGATTTCGAGCGCGTAGAGCGCCTGGAGCGCGACCTGTCGCGATGCATGCCGCGGTGCGCGCTGCGCCGGGCTCACGCCGCGCCCTGCGGCGGCTTCCCGGCGCGCGAGAGGAGGCGAGCCATCTCGATGGCCGCTGCCGCGGCCTCCGCCCCCTTGTTGCCCTCGCTGCCGCCGGCGCGCTCCCAGGCCTGTTCGACGTCGTCGACGGTCAGCACGCCGAACGCGACCGGCAGCGAGGTGTCGCGCATCACCGCCTGCACGCCATCCGTGACGCCGCGACACACGTATTCGAAATGGGGCGTTCCCCCGCGCACGACGACTCCCAGGGCCACGATCGCATCGTAGCGCCCGCTCGTCGCGAAGGCGCGGGCGGCGAGCGGGATCTCGAAAGCGCCCGGAACCCACGCGACGTGCACATCGTCGAGGCTGGCGCCGCGCCGCACGAGCTCCTCGACACACCCGTCGAGCAGGCGCGCGCATAGCAGGTGATTGAAGCGCGCGACCACCACGGCCACGCGCATGCCCCGAGCGTCGAGCTGGCTCTCGTAGGTCTTCACCTCAGGCGCCCCCTCACGTGGAAGTCGTCGCCGATTCGCCGCATGCAAACGTCGCGGAGGACGGGGGCCCCCGCCAGGGAGCGGAGCTCGAGGGGCCCCAGGGCCTCGCGTGCGTCGCCGCCGAGGAGCCTGGGGGCCACGAACCAGTGCAGCTCATCGACGATGCCCGCACGCAGCAGCGCGGCGCCGAGACGCCCCCCGCCCTCGACGAGGATCTCCGTGAGGCCCTCCCGGGCAAGCCGCGCGAAGGCGCGCCGCAGGTCCAGCCTTCCGGGCCGGCCGGGGACCTCGAGCACCCGGACCCCGCGCTCCTCGAGCGCGCGGCGCCGCGCGCGCGCTGCAAGGGCGCTGCAGAGCACGATCGACCCTGCCCCGTCGCCGGCGTGGACGCGTGCCTCGGGCGGCACGCGCAGGCGCGAATCGATGACGATGCGTAGCGGCCGATGGACGATGCGCGCGCCGCGTCGCGCGGTGAGCTCCGGGTCGTCGGCAAGGGCCGTCTTCGAGCCCACGAGCACCGCGTCGGTCCGCGCCCGCATCGCGTGCACCGCCGCTCGCGCCGTCTTCCCAGTGATCCAGCGCGACTCACCCGCCGCAGTGGCGATGCGTCCATCGAGCGTGCTCGCGAGCTTGAGCGTCACGAAGGGCCGCCCGCGCGCGCACACGGAAAGAAAGCCCCGATGCTGCTCCCGGCACGCCTCTTCGAGAAGCCCTACCGACACCTCGACACCGGAGCGACGCAAGCGGCGCACGCCGCGTCCCGACACCGATTCGTGTGGATCGACATGCCCGATGAAGACGCTTGCGATCCCGACGCGCGCGATGAGGTCCGCGCAAGGTGCCGTGCGGCCCTCGTGGGCGCAGGGCTCGAGAGTCACCGCGAGCCATGAACCGCGCAGCGCTGCGTCGCCGAGGCGGCGGCGCGCCGCTTCGATCGCCACGACCTCGGCGTGCGGCCCTCCGGCCGGCCGCGTCCAGCCACGCCCGATCACGCGCCGGCCGCGGACGAGCACGGCCCCCACCGGGGGATTGGGGAAAGTCCGCCCGCTGGCCCGGCGCGCCACGGCGAGGGCGAGCCGCATCGCTGCCTCCGGCGTCATCCCCGTGCGCTGCCGCGCTCCGCGAGCTCGAGTTCGGCGAAGAAGGCCGTGTAGTCGTCGACGCCCTGGAAGTTGCGGAACACCGAAGCAAAGCGGGCGGCGGCGACCGGGTCGATCCGCTTGAGCTCCTCCATCACGCGCTCGCCGATCGAAGCCGTCGGAACCTCCTTCTCGCCGAGCTCCTGGAGGTGGCGCTCCACGCGGTCCGCGAGGCGCTCGATCGCATCCACGCTCACGGCCCGCTTCTCGCAGGCCTTCTGGATGCCCAGGAGCAGCTTCTCGCGGTCGTAGTCCTCACGCCGCTCGTCGCGCTTGCAGATCTTCGGGTAGATCTCCTCGACACGTTCGCGCGTCGTGAAGCGACGCCCGCACTCGATGCACTCCCGGCGGCGGCGGATCTCCGAGCCATCCCGGCCGAGGCGCGAATCGATCACGCGGTTGGCCTCGTCGGAGCAGTAGGGGCAGCGCACGGCTCAGCCCACCTGCTGCTGGGGATCCCCTCCATCGTCCCAGCGGCCCGGGTAGAGGGGGAAGCGGCGGCAGAGCCTCTCGACCTCGCCGCGGATCTGGTCGAGCGCATCCAGATCGCCGTGCCTCGCGAGGGCGCGCGCGATCAGGCCCGCGATCTCCTCCATCTCCGGCTCGCCCATGCCGCGCGTGGTGAGCGCCGGCGTCCCGACGCGCAGCCCCGAGGTCACCGTCGGCTTGCGCGGGTCGAAGGGCACCATGTTCTTGTTGGTGGTGATGCCGGCGCGCTCGAGAGAGACCTGCGCGGCCTTTCCCGTGAGATCCCGATCGACGAGTGAGAGCAGGAAGAGGTGCACGTCGGTGCCGCCGGAAACGATCCGGAAGCCGCGCTGCCCGAGGGCCCCTGCGAGCCGGCGCGCGTTCGCGACGATCCGCGCGCAGTAGTCGCGGAAGGCGGGCTCCCCGGCCTCGAGGAAGGCCACCGCCTTCCCCGCGATCACGTGCATCAACGGACCGCCCTGCCCGCCCGGGAACACGGCGGAATCGATCCGGCGGGCCCAGTCTGCGTCGCAGAGGATCAGGCCACCGCGCGGTCCGCGCAGGGTCTTGTGGGTCGTGGTAGCCACGATCTGGGCGTGACCGATCGGCGTCGGGTGCAGCCCCGCGACCACGAGGCCCGCGATGTGCGCGATGTCGGCGAAGAGAACGGCGCCAACCTCGTCGGCGACCGAGCGAAAGGCCGCGAAGTCGAGCGTGCGCGAGTAGGCAGTCGTTCCGCACTGGATCAGCTTCGGTCGGTGCTCGAGCGCGAGGCGGCGGACCTCGTCGATGTCGATGCACTCGTCCTGCCGGCGCACCCCGTAGGGCACGACGCGGTAGAGCTGTCCCGAGAAGTTCACGGGGCTCCCGTGGGTCAGGTGGCCTCCGTGGTCGAGGTTCATCGCGAGGATCGTGTCGCCGGGAGCGAGCGCCGCGCGGTAGACGGCCTCGTTGGCCTGCGATCCCGAGTGCGGCTGCACGTTGGCGTGATCGGCGCCGAAGAGAGCCCTGGCGCGATCGATCGCGAGCTGCTCCGCCTCGTCCACCACCTCGCAGCCGCCGTAGTAGCGGCGCCCCGGGTAGCCCTCGGCGTATTTGTTGGTGAGCACCGACCCGACGGCCTCGAGCACCGCCTCGGAGACGAAGTTCTCGGAGGCGATCAGCTCGAGGCCGAGCGCCTGACGGCGGGCCTCGCGGCGCACGACGCTCGCAATCGCCGGGTCGACTTCGGCGAGCCGGCGCGTGGGCGAAGCGACCGCATGGCGGGTGAGCGTGTCGATCATCTCGACGCGCCGGAGGTGCCGGCCGCCCTCGAAGGGGGTCTCGAGCCAGGTGCGCACGATCGGCCAGGCCGCCTCTCCGTCGAGGCGGTCGCCCGGCAGCGCGAGGACGTTCGAGTCGTTGTGCCGGCGCGCCAGATCGGCGGCCGCTGCGTCCTGCACCCACGCGGCGCGCACTCCGGGAAAGCGGTTGGCGGTATACATGACACCGAGGCCCGAGCCGCAGATCACGATCGCGCGATCGGTGCGACCTTCGGCGACCGCGCGCGCAGCCGCTGCGGCGAACTCCGGGTAGTCGACGGCCGCATCCCCCTGCGTCCCGAGATCCAGGGTCTCGTAGCCCGCCTGCTCGAGGCGCTCGCGGAGCATGCGCTTGAGCGCGACCCCGCGGTGATCGCTGGCGAGGATGATCGGCTGACCCACGCGCTCCTCCGTCGGCGACGAGTGGCTGCCGGAAGCCCGACCCGGAATGGGTCGGGGAGAGCTTAGCTCGCTGCGCCGGGAAGGGAGAGGATCAGGGTCGCGTTCGTCCCGCCGAAGCCGAAGGAGTTCGACAGGGCGATCCCCAGCTGTGCACGCCGCGCCTTGTTGGCGACGTGATCGAGGGCGCACTCCGGATCCGGGTTCTCGAGATTGACGGTCGGGGGCAGGATGCCCGTCTCGAGCGCCCGGACGCACAGGAGCGCCTCGAGCGCTCCGGCCGCGCCGAGCAGATGCCCCGTCATCGACTTGGTGGCAGAGACCGGCAGACGCTCCGCGTGCCGCCCGAAGACGGCTCGGATCGCGCGGGCCTCCGCGACGTCGCCTGCGGGCGTACTCGTCGCGTGGGCATTCAGCGTATCGACCTGCGACGGCTCGATCCCGGCGTCCGCCAACGCGAGGCGCATGCAACGCATGGCCCCCTCGCCGTCTTCCGAAGGGAGCACCATCTGGAAGGCATCGCCCGTGACCGCGTAGCCGATCAGCTCGGCCCGCACCCGGGCGCCGCGAGCCTGCGCATGCTCGAGCGACTCGAGCACGAGCACCGCCGCGCCCTCCGCGATCACGAAGCCGTCGCGGTCCCGATCGAAGGGACGGCTCGCCGCAGCGGGGTCATCGTTGCGTGTGGAGAGGGCGCGCATGGCAGCAAAGGCCGAGACGCCGAGCGAGGTGTTGGCCGCCTCGGAGCCTCCGGCGAGCATCAGGTCGGCGTCCCCCCGCACGATCAGGCGCATCGACTCGCCGATCGCCTGCGCGCCGCTCGCGCATGCGGCCACGGGGCAGAGGTTCGGTCCGCGCAGACGGTGGCGGATGGCGACGTAGCCACTCGACATATTGCCGATCGCCATCGGGATGGTGAAGGGAGACACGCGCTCCGGCCCGCGCGCGTCGAGGATCCGAAAGCTCTCCTGGAGCGTTCCGATGCCGCCGATGCCCGAACCGATCGCGACGCCGGCGCGATCGCGGTCGAGCTCCGCCGCCGCGAAACCGCTGTCGGCCGCCGCCTCGCGTGCGGCAGCCACCGCGAGCAGGATCACGCGATCCAGCCTGCGCGCCTCCCTCGAGGAAACGCCGCCGAGATCGAGCTCGTCGGGGGCCTCGCCACCGAAACGGACGGGAAAATCCGTGGTATCGAAGCGTCGCAGCGGCCCGATTCCCGAGCGACCGGCGCTAGCGCCGTCCCACGTCGAGCCCGCGTCCGCCCCGAGCGGGGTGACGCAGCCGAGCCCCGTCACCACGACGCGACGGCGGGGATTCGCGTGTGCCATGGGATCAGTCGGCCTTGAGCTTCCCCTTGAGGTAGGCCACCGCGTCCCCGAAGGTTTGGAGCTTCTCGGAGTCCTCCTCCGGGATCTCGACGCCGAACTCCTCCTCCATCGCCATCACCATCTCGACGAGATCGAGCGAATCCGCGCCTAGATCGTCGGTGAACGACGATCCCGACTCGATGTCGTCCCGGCTGACGCCGAGTTGCTCGACGATGATCTCCGAAACCCGCTGCTCCAGATCCATCTCACCACCTCCGCGATGAATAGCTCCATCCTTGCGGGGTCCCCCCCCCCGATCGAATCGCGCGGCTCAGGTGCCTTCCGCGGCGGCGAAGCGGGCCGCCTCCGGAAGTTCCTCGGCCACACTCAGATTGCCACGTCCGAGCGCCGGGTCGATGCGGCGCACGAGTCCGGTGAGCACGCGACCCGGCCCGATCTCGAGCACCCGGGTCACCCCGAGACGCGCCATCTCGCGCACCATCTCGGTGAAGCGCACGGGCGCGGTCACCTGGGCGTGCAGCAGCTCCGGGATGCGCGAGCCATCTGCGTTGGCAGTGGCCTCGACGTTCGTCACGACCGGCGGATGCGGATCCTGGAAGCGCACGCGCAAAAGCTCCGGGGCGAGCTTCTCCGCGGCAGGCGCCATCAGCGGAGAGTGGAAGGGCGCCGAGACGGAGAGCGGAACGGTCCGCTTGGCTCCCTCCTGGCGCGCGCGAGCGCAGGCCAGCTCGACGGCGACCGCATCGCCCGAGATCACGGTCTGCTGCGGGCCGTTGTAGTTCGCGGGGGCCACGACCCGCCCGGTCTGGTTCCGGGCGACGACGCAGGCCTGCTCGACCACGTCCGGCGTGCAGCCGATCACGGCCGCCATCGCCCCCTGCCCCGCCGGCAGGGCCTCCTGCATGTAACGGCCGCGCGCTTGCACGATGCGAACCGCATCCTCGAAGGAAAGCGCACCGGCCGCGACGAGGGCGGTGTACTCGCCGAGGCTATGGCCGGCGACGCAAACCGGTTCCAAGCTCCCGAACTCCTCGAGCGCCCGCAGCAGCGCGACGCTCACGGTGAGGATCGCCGGCTGCTGGATCTCGGTCCGCAACAGCTCGTCCTCACTCGAAGGGTCCCAGCAGATGCGGGAGAGCGGCAGGCCGAGCACGGCGTCGGCGCGCTCGAAAATCTCTCGCGCGGCGGGCGACGCGACAGCCGCGTCGCGCCCCATGCCCACCTCCTGGGAACCCTGCCCTGGAAAGAGCAGCGCCAGCAAGCGGCTTACTCCTCTTCGCTGCGAATCACCTCGCGGCCACGGTAGGTTCCGCAGTTCGCGCAGACGCGGTGGGGGACCTTCGGCTCGTTGCAGCGCGGACAGACGGAACGCGCGGGCATCGCCAGCGCGTCGTGCGAGCGCCGCTTGTCCCGCTTCGAGCGCGAAGTACGATCCTTCGGAACCGCCATCAGCTATGTCCTCCGCCACTCCCGTTCCGCAGTGCCTTGAGCACGGCGAAGGGCGAGTCGCCCGATGTTTCTGGGCAATCGCAGGACCCCGCATTGCGATCCACACCGCAGCGCGGGCAAAGACCTGCACAATCTTCCCGGCAAAGCGGCTGCACCGGCATTGCGAGGCAGACGATCTCGCGGACGAACCCGGAGATGTCGATCTCGCTCCCCTGGTACCAGCCTGCTTCGAACTCGTCCGCCAGACACATACCGTAGCGCGCCAACCCCTGGGCCCCCTCGGGGTCCGCGGGGACTCGCACGCCGGCCGGCTCCAGCACCAGGCGGAAGCGCTCCCGGACCGTCTCACGATAGCGCGCAAGGCAGCGGCCGCATTCGAGGGGAAGGCTGCCTCGGATCTCGCCGTCGAGGATCAGGTCGTCCCCGACGCAATAGGCCGACTGGGTGATCTGGAAGGGCTCGTCGAGCTCCCGGGGCAAGCCGCGCTGCCGGGGGATGGCCGCGCTCCACCACTCGCTTCCGGCCTCGAAGGGGAAGGCCTGCGGTGACGCGCTGAGCCGATCGACGGGAATCTTCACGATGGAACCGTTGAACGCTCGCGAGGGGAAGAAAAAGCCTCGGAAATTCAGGGGCTTGACTTCAGATCTGGATAGCAGAGCCCCCACCTGCCGGCAAACTCCCAGCGGCGCCCGTCCGCTACCCTCCCGCGCCGTGACGGTACGCACCCGATTCGCCCCGAGCCCCACGGGGTTCCTGCACATGGGGAGCGCCCGGACGGCGCTCTTCAACTGGGCCTTCGCCCGCCGCCACGGGGGTCGCTTCGTGCTGCGGATCGAGGACACGGACGCAGAGCGCTCGACCCGCGAGTCCGAGCAGGCCCTGATCGAGGGGCTCCGCTGGCTCGGACTCGACTGGGACGAGGGCCCCCATCGCCAGAGCGAGCGGCGCACCCATTACGCCGCGGCGGTCGAGCAGCTGCTGGAACGCGGGCAGGCCTACCGCTGCGTGTGTACCCCGGCGGAGCTGGCCCTGCGCAAGGCAGCAGCGGTCGCAGCCGGCCGAAGCTGGACCTACGACGGAGTGTGCCGCGAGCGCGATCTCGGCCCCGACTGCGGGCCGCACGCCGTGCGGCTGCGGCTGCCGCGCGAGAGCCGCTTCGCGTGGGATGATCTCGTCTTCGGGCCGAGCGGCCTCGACGCGGCGGAACTCGGCGACCTGATCGTGCGCCGCAGCGACGGCCAGCCGCTCTACAACCTGGCGGTCGTCGTCGACGACATCGAGATGGCCATCACGCACGTGATCCGCGGCGCCGACCACCACATCAATACGGCCTTCCAGATCGCCATCTACCGGGCGCTCGACAAGCCCGTCCCGATCTTCGCCCACGTCCCGTTGATCGTCGGCCCCGGAGGCAAGAAGCTCTCGAAGCGCCGCGACCCGGTTTCCGTCGAGCACTATCGCAACGACGGCTATCTACCGGAGGCGATGTGCAACTGGCTGGTGCGCATCGGCTGGTCCCACGGCGACCAGGAGATCTTCTCGATGCTGGAGATCCAATCCCTCTTCGGCCTCGAGGCGGTGAGCCGCTCGAGCGCGCAGGCCGACCAGGCAAAGCTCCAGTGGCTGAACCTCCACTACGCGAAGACCGTCCCCGGCGAACGACTCCTCGCCGAGCTGGTGCCCTTCCTCGAGCGCGCGGTCGGGCACCCCGTCGAGATCACGCCCGAGCTGGGCCGCCTCGTCGACCTGCTGCGCGAGCGCAGCCGCACGCTCGTCGAAATGGCGGAGGGAGCGCGCTTCCTCGTCAGCGACCCGATCGCCTACGACGAGAAGGCCGCGGCGAAGCACCTGCGACCCGAGGCGCTTCCGCTCTTGGTGGACCTGCACGAGCGCCTGGCGGGGCTCGAGGAGTGGAGCGAGGCTTCGATCGAGCAGGCCTTCGAGGAGGTGCGCGCGAAGCACGGCGACCTCCCGGTCGGCCGGCTGGCTCAGCCCGTACGCATCGCGATCACCGGCCGCGCCGCCTCGCCCGGCATCTTCGAGACGCTCGCCGTGCTCGGCAAGCGGCGCTCGGTCGGCCGCATCGCCCTTGCGATCCACTTCCTGCGCCACGGTTGAGCGGCATCGAGCCCGTCGGACCCTCGGCCCTGAGATGGCGAGATGGCCCGCGAAGACGCGACGGAGGAGTCGGCCTGCCCCAGGAATGTCGCCTGGAGCGAGGCCTCCGGGCCTTCCTTCGCAGCGGCCTCCTGACCGGCGGCAGACTCTTCCGGTGAACCCAAGGAGCCCCCGTCCGTGAACCGCGGGACTCTCTCGACGTGGTTCGGGCGGATAGGACGAGATGGCGGCCGCAGTCGATGCGCGCAGGGCGGATCTCATGACTCGGTCGCCGCCCCCAGGTGCGTGCGCCGCTCGACCTCGGCGAAGCCCTCTGCGGCTGCGGGCTCGGCCGCGAGCAGGGACACGCCGATGCCGACGACGAACGAGAGCGGGATCGTGATCAATGCAGGGTTGCGCAATGGGAACCAAGCCCCGTCGTGCCCCAGCAGATCCACCTGGATCGTGGGCGAGAGATAGATGAGGAACAGCGTGCTGGCCGTGCCCGTCAACATGCTCGACACCGCACCCGCGGTAGTGAAGCCCCGCCAGTGGATCGCCAGCATGAGCGCCGGGAAGTTGGCGCTCGCCGCGATGGCGAACGCGAGCGAGACCATGAATGCCACGTTCTGGCCCTGGAACGTGATGCCGAGCGCCACCGCGAGGATGCCCAGGAACACCGTGGCGACCCTCGCCACCCTGAGCTGCTCGACCGCATCGGCGTGCCCCCGCCGCACGACGCTGACCCACAGGTCGTGCGACAGCGCCGCCGCGCCGGAGAGCGCGAGCCCCGCCACGACCGCGAGGATGGTGGCGAACGCCACGGCGGCGATGAACCCGAGCAAAGGCGTGCCGCCCATCACCTCGGCGAGCAGCGGCGCCGCCATGTTCCCGCCGGCGTCCACCGCCCGGATGGTGTCCGGACCCACGAGCACCATCGCGCCGAACCCGAGGATGAACGTCATCAGATAGAAGAAGCCGATGAGACCCGTGGCGTAGAACACCGAGGTCCGAGCTGCCTTCGCGTCGGGCACGGTGTAGAAGCGCATGAGGATGTGCGGCAGCCCACCGGTGCCGATCATCAGCGCCATCCCCAGCGAGATCGCGTCGAGCGGGTTGGACACGAGGCCGCCCGGGGCCAGTACAGCGGCGCCCTGCTGCTCGGCCGCGGCTGCGAACAGCGCGATCGGGTTCATGCCGAACCGTGCGAGCACCAAGAGCGCGAGCAGGCTCGCGCCGCCGAGGAGCAAGACCGCCTTCACGATCTGCACCCAGGTGGTCGCGATCATGCCGCCGAACAGGACGTAGGCGATCATCACCGCGCCGACGATGACGATGGCCGTCTCGTAGGAGATACCGAACATAAGGCGGATGAGCCCGCCCGCCCCCACCATCTGCGCGATGAGGTAGAACGTCACGGTCGCGAGCGTTCCGATCGCCGCCGCGATGCGCACCGGCGTCTGGCGCAGCCTGAACGCCACGACGTCCGCGAACGTGTACTTCCCGAGGTTCCGCAGCGGCTCGGCGATCAGGAACAACACGATCGGCCACCCTACGAGCCACCCGGTCGAGTAGATCAGACCGTCGAAGCCGGACGTGGAGACCAGCCCGGCGATCCCGAGGAAAGACGCCGCCGACATATAGTCCCCGGCGAGCGCGAAGCCGTTCTGAGCGGGGCTGATCGTGCGCCCCGCGGCGTAGAAGTGCTCCGTCGTGCGCGTACGCCGCGCCGCCCAGTACGTGATCCCCAGGGTGACCGCGATGAACAGGAAGAAGAAGCTCATCGACACGGCGTTCGGGACGCCGATCGCGGTGTCCGTCATTCCTTGAGCCTCCTCAGCTCCTCGTCATAGTGCGCGTTGGCCCAGCGCACGTACACCCACGTGAGGAGCCACGTCACGACGATCACCAGCGCGCCGAGCACGATGCCGACGCTGAGCCCGGGGGCGAGGAGCGTGCCCAGGAACGGCTTCTGGTACGCCACGAGCAGGATGAAGCCGAAGTACACGGCGATCATGGCGATGGTGAGGCCCAGCGCGATCCGCCACTGCGTGGCGGCGAGCGTGCGGAGGCGTTGGTGTCGATCGGTCATCCGGCCTCGGGTAGCTCGATTGGGGGGAGCACGCACGTCGGAGAGGCGAACCTACACGGGTCCCGCGCCGGAGCAAGCCGGGAAGCCGCTCTAGCGGCAGCTCGTGAAGACGGTGACGCCCCTCAGCTCGAGCGCGGCGACGTCGTCGCAGCTCACGCCGCTCCCCTCGAGGCGAACGGCATCGCCTTCGCCCAGGCCGTCGTTGAACCGCAGCGGCCGAATGTCGGTGAGCTCCCCGGTCCACCTCAGGTCGACTCGGGAGAGATTGGTCAGGCCGATCAGCGGGCCCAGGTCGTGGACCCGCGTGCCCTCGAGTCCGAGGCCCCGCGCGGGGTTTGTTCACCTCATCTGGTCCCTGCTTGACCGAAATCGGGACTATCGGAGGTTGCCAAGGAACGCAGCTGGAAAGACGAGGGACGCAATGATCGCGTTGTACCCGAAGCCCGAGCAGATCCAGGCGCTGCAGAAGAGCCCGGTGGATCAGCCGGTCGTGATGCTGAACCTGCTGCGCTGCAAGGAGCAGGCGAGCGCGCCGGACGAAGGCCTCTCCGGGCAGGCCGCCTACGAGCGCTACGGCGCGGCGATGCGCAGGATCGTCGAGGGGAAGGGCGGGCGCTTCCTCTGGATGGGTCGCGTCGATTCTCAGGTGATCGGGGGCTCGGCGGAGGGCTTCCACCTCGCCGCAGGCCTCGAAGGCCAGTGGCTGCTCGCGACGACGACGCTCGGCGCCTGAGTCCGGGCGGCGCTTCGCCGCGCATCAGCCCGCAGCGCGCGTGAGCCGCGCGCGGATCTCCTCATCGACGCGCCAGAGCCGATCCTGCCCCCACGTCGCGTAGGGCGCAGCGTACGCGCCGCGCACACAGAAGCTCGGTACGCCCCACAAGCCGAGCGCGAAGAGCGCCGCGCGGTTCGCTTCGAGCTCGCCACGCCACTCGTCGCGGTCGAGGTGCTGGGAGGCCTCGCGCCACGGGAGGCCGGCCTGCTCGACGACGCGTTCGAGACCGGCGTCGCTGCCGGTGTCGACGCCCTCGGCCCAGGCTGCGCGCATGAACGAAAGCAACAGCTCGAGCGCACGGCCGCGCTCGCGCGCCCAGGGATAGAGCGAGAACGCGCGCTCCACAGGCCGGCCCACGGGATCGCAGATGCGGCCGAAGGCGACGCCGGCGTCGTCCGCCTCGCGTTTGGTGTCGAGCGCGATGTAGAGCTGCTTCGCGCGCGGCACCGGCAGCCCGCGCATCACCATCGGTAGCACCGGCCGCAGCGCGAGCCCGACGCCGTATTGCTTCGCGAGCGCAGCCACGCGCTCGGTCGCGATGTAGCTGTACGGGCTCCGCAGCGAGAGGAAGAAATCGAGCGTGACACCCGCACCTTCCGCCGTCCCGCTCGCTGTGCTGATCACGTCACCGCGCGGCTGCGGGCGCGGTGCCACGAGACGCGCGGGCTCGTCCGCGCGCAGTGCGCCTGCGGCGAGGAGGCGCCGCTCGAGGTAGTGCAGGCGATCGATGCCCCAATACCACTCGCCGCCATAGCGAAACATGCCACCGAGGTAGTGACCGAGGCGGTTGCGCAGCGCGCTCCCGGCGGCACACGCTTCGCGCGCTTCCGCCACGCTGGCGGCGGCACCCGCCTCCAGCGCAACGCGATCGCGCGCGAAGAGCGCGGCGCCGACGCGCACGGCCTCCTCCACGAACGCGCCGCGCGAGAGCGCGGCCGTGAGCACGCGTTCCGCGAGCGCGACGAGCGCCGGCTCGGGCGCTGGCGCAGCGCCGTCGCAGGCAAGCCCGTAGCCGGGCGCGATGTCGGCCGCGTCGTGCCGAGCGAAGGCCGCGAGCAGCGCGCGCTCGGGGGCGGCGGCGTCCGAGGGTGGATCCACCAGGTGCGGCACCAGCGTGATCTCGTAGCGCGCGAGCAGAGCCCCGAGCCTCTGTGCCGCGAGCTGGCTGTAGGGGTCGTCGACCTGATGGAAGAAGTGCAGAACGCGCGGCGCACCGCGCACGCGGCGCGAGGCCTCTGCGAGCATTCGCCGCAGCGCCCGGGTGCGCGGGCTGGTGAGCGCCGCCATCGCGAAGGGAGCGACGCGGCGGACGATGCTCACGCCCCGGCGCGGCAGCTGCGGTAGCTCGCGCAGCTGCGCGATGCGCTCATGCGGGAAACCCTCCGCTAGCCAGCTGGATTGTGGCACAACCGTTGCCAGTTTCGACGACCGAGGAGCGGAGCCCCCGCGCAAGGGAGCCCCCATGCCCGGCGTCGAGTCGTGCTTCGGGCGCCGCGAGCCTGTCGAGGGCCTCCCGCGGACCGGAAGCCCTCGCGCGGTCATCGGGCGCAGCTTCCCGGCGGGGCGATCGACAGCGGAAGCGCGCCCCTGTTGAGAATGGCGGGGGCGTCCTGTATCCAATGCGTCGACTCGCTCCCCGGTCGTCTAACGGCAGGACAGCAGGCTCTGAACCTGCGAATGGTGGTTCGAATCCATCCCGGGGAACCACACTCACCCCTCCGATACCCCAGGAAGACCGATGGCTTCGATCGTTCACGGAACCCGCTCGGCCGGGGGGATGCTGCTCGCCGGCGCGGCCCTCGCCTGCGGGCCCACGCCCTCGTTGGAGCTGGACACCGCCGGGCCCACCGCGGAGTGGCGCGAGTGGGGTGGCGACAAAGGCGGGCTGCACTACTCGCCGCTCACGCAGATCACGCGGGAGAACGTCGAGCACCTCGACGTGGCGTGGACCCACCGCAGCGGCGACGTCTCGCGCGGGGAGAAGGGGCAGGCACCCACCGCGTTGCAGGTGACGCCGCTCGTCGTGAACGAGACCCTCTACTACTGCACGCCCTTCATGCGCGTCTTCGCGCTCGACCCCGAGACCGGTGAGGAACGCTGGGTCTTCGACCCCGTGCTGCGCGGTCGCGAAGCGGGCGGCCCCTACCCGCTCACCTGCCGTGGGGTCGCGTACTGGGAGGCCACGCCCCCCGAGCCCGGAGCGGCCTGCCAGCGACGGATCGTCTACGGCACGCGCGACTCGGAGCTGATCGCGCTCGACGCCGACACGGGTCGGCCCTGCGCGGACTTCGGACGCGACGGGCGCGTCGACCTGCGCGAGGGGCTCGGAGACATCCCGGACTGGGAGACCTACACGACCTCGCCTCCGCAGATCGTCGGCGACATTGCAGTGGTGGGAGCGCTGATCGCGGACCAGCTGCGCACCGACTCGCCGGCCGGCGTGGTGCGCGGCTACGACGTCCGCACGGGGGAACGCGTCTGGTCGTGGGACCCGGTCCCTCCGGGCTGGGACCGACCGCTGCGTCCCGGCGAGCTCTTCCATCGCGGAACTCCCAACGTCTGGGCGCCGATCTCGGCCGACCCCGAGCGCGGCCTCGTCTTCCTTCCGACCGGAAACCCGGGCCCCGACGGCTACGCGGGCGAGCGCCACGGCATCGACTATTACGGAAGCTCTACCGTCGCGGTCGAGGCGCGCACCGGAAGAGTGGTCTGGCACTTCCAGACGGTGCACCACGACGTGTGGGATTACGACGTCCCGAGCCAGCCGACGCTGCTCCAGATCGCCGGAGTCGGTGGAGGGCGCCCGGCCGTCGCGCAGTCGACGAAGATGGGCTTCCTCTTCCTGCTCGATCGCGAGACGGGCGAGCCGCTCTATCCGGTCGAGGAGCGCCCGGTGCCGCAGGGCGGCGTGCCCGGCGAAACATTGTCTGCAACGCAGCCCTTTCCGACGCACCCGAAGCCGCTGCACCCGATCGATCTGTCTCTGGACGCGGCCTTCGGCTTTACGCCGATCGACCGCGCCTCGTGTCGGGCGCTCTTCGAGAAGGTCCGCTGGGACGGGATCTTCACCCCGCCGAGTCTCGAGGGCTCGCTGCAGATGCCGCACAGCGGCGGCGGCATGAACTGGGGTGGCCTCGCGATCGACCCGGCGAGCGGCATGCTCTACGTGAACCAGACGCACGCGGCGGTGGTGAACCGGCTGATCCCCCGCGAAGAGTTCGAGAAGCTCGACCCGAAGGACTTCATCTACCCGCAGGAGCTCTACCCGCTCAAGGGAACGCCTTACGGGCTGCACCGCTTCACGGCGCTCTCGAAGTTCGGCGCGCCCTGCAACCCGCCACCCTGGGGCTCGCTGACGGCGGTCGATCTCGTGAGCGGCGAGGTCCGCTGGCAGGTCCCGCTCGGGACGCCGCGCGACAAGGCGCCCTTCCCGATCTGGCTCTTCACCGGCCACCTCGGCTCGCCGAGCTTCGGCGGTGGGCTGCTCACCGCGAGCGGCATGTACTTCACCGGCGCCACCAGCGACCTGTACTTCCGCGCCTTCGACACCGACACCGGAGATGAGCTGTGGAGGATCCGCACGCCCTTCAACGCGAACGCGGTGCCGATGAGCTACCGGCTGCGCCCCGACTCCCGGCAGTTCGTGGTGATCGCGATGGGCGGCAACCCGATCACCGCGATCGGCGACGCCCTGGTTGCGTACGCACTACCCGGCCCGAGGACGTTGCGATGAATTGAGCGGTGACAGCTCACTCCGCTCGCCTGCGGCTCGCTGCGCGCTTCGCTTGCCGGCCCCTACTCGTCGGGGAAGCCGGGTATACTGCCTGGCTCGAACCTGGGAGAGACGCGATGGATTTCCGGCACTACGAGGACGTGAAGATCGGGGAGGCGCTGCCGCCCCTCGACTTCCCGATCACGATCAAGACACTGGCGCTCGCCGTCTGCGGCACGCGCGACCTCATGCCTTATCATCACAATCCCGCCTATTCGAAGTCGGTCGGCAACCGCGACATGTTCGTCAACACGATGTTCGAGCAGGCGCTCTTCGCGCGCTTCGTCACCGACTGGAGCGGCCCCGAGAGCGACTTCCGCGAGACCTCTCTCCAGATGATCGGCCAGCTCTGCCCCGGAGACGTCGCG
>CAYPSI010000021.1:0-21153 GCA_964413375.1 uncultured Spirochaetales bacterium
TTCTCCAAGGGTATGCGCTCGGAAACCGGGACGCGCGGCAGGGTCGCCGTGCCGGCGTCGCCTGCGGGCCACAGCGCCCCGGCTGCCCCGGGGCGGCGGAAAGCTAGGCGTCCCGGCCCGGATCGTCCAGTGTTTCATGGGGTATGCAACCACCAGCGGGAAGCATCGGACATCCATGGGGTATGCAACCACCAGCGGGAACCATCGGACATCCCTGTTTCCGGCAGCCGCTAGCGGGGACCGGCCGGAAGGGGCCGGGTAGAGGGCCCGGCGCGGGCCGCGGTGGCCGGGTCGCGACGGGGGGCTGCCGGCGGGGGGCGTGGCCCGGCATCGGTCGCGGCTCGCGCTGCTCCCCGAGCTACGGGTCCGGCTAGCGAGGCATCTCCGGGGAGGGCCCGCCGCGCACCGCGACGACGCGGCCAAGAACCACCTTGTCCATCGGCAATCTGCTCCAGGCAAAGGGCACGTAGCCTGCGTGATGGCTGTAGAAGCCGCCGCTCGCGTCGGCGTTGGTCGTGCGCAGCGGCAGCCAGCTCGCCTCGGTCCAGGTCCAGACCGCGCGCAGGCGATAGCGATTCATGTCGCGCGATACGTCGAGCTGCGAGACGTTGCGCGCCGAAGCGACCCAGTCCCCCTCGTGCAGCTCGCTTCGCCCGTACTGCGGTGGCAAGACCGGCTGGAAGCCCTGCTTGGCGAGGTAATGCTGGAAGCCCCAGTGGCCGACGTGCCAGCGCGCGCCGGACTGGGACCCGATCTCGGCGGCGATACGCTCCGCGGCACTGCGATAGAAATTGGCCTGGATCGCGTCGGCCGTGGCCAGCAGCAGCGACAGCGCGAGCTGCAGCGCGACGCAGGCGGCGACGAAGCGGGGCCCCGGGCGCAGGTCCGGGTGGCGGAACAGGATCAAGAGCAAGGGCGGCGCCGCGAACAACGCGTCCGCGGCGTTCACGTGCCAGTTGAGGAACAGGCTCCAGACGAGGAATCCAGCCAGCCAGAGCGACAGGAAGCGATCCTCGGCGCTCCCGAGGCTACGAGCGGGTGCGAGGCAGGCGAGCCAGAGCGCGAACGCTCCCGCGAAGCCGAGCGCCGCGAGGACGGCCTCGTCCACTTCGAGCGGGTTGCGGCGCGGGGGCTCACCGCCCGGAAGCACGAAAGTGACGACCGCCGTCCCGAGCAGCACGCCGATCACCGCGAGCTCCGAGCCGCGCCCGCCGCGCGCCAGCCGGGTGGTCCACCAGGCGATCGGGAAGACGAGCGCCGCTCCGCAGTACACGGGCACCGACGCCAGCTGGTTCCAGAACTCCTTCGGCTCGAGACCGCGGTCGAAGACGACGTCCGTCGAGGCGAGGAAGTGCGGGGTGCCGTAGAGGTGCGCCGTCCAGACACCCCACAAGGTCCACGCGACGAAGGGCGGCGCCAGCACGCGCAACGCGCGACCGGCGCTTCGCGGCGCGAGCAGCACGCAGCCCGCGGCGAGCAGCGGAGCGGTGGCGAACGCGACGTACTTCGTGAGGCCCGCCGCCGCGATGGCGATCCCCGACGCCCACTGCCAGCCGGGAGCGCCCTCCCGCTCCGAACCGCGCAGGAACGCGTAGACCGCGAAGAGCAGGAGGGCGAGCGCCGGAACATCGAGCAGGAGCGTCGTCGCCAGCACCAGGAAGGCTGGCGTCGTCACCAGCAGCGCCACCGGCCCGAAGGCCTCACCGCACAGCCGTCGAGCGATCCCGAAGAAGCTGAACGCCGCGACGAGCGGAAAGGGAAGCAGCGCCGCATGCAGCACCCAGTCCTTCTCGCCGAGCCATGCCATGAAGAGCGCGAGCCAGTAGGACAGCAGCGGAGGATTGCGGTTGAAGGATGCGGCGTCGGGCGAGGTCGGATCCCAGATCATCTGGAAGCCGAAGGGATCGGCTGGCGCCTCGAGGATCTGGCGCGCCACCGCCACGAACACCGGGGCGTCGATGGAGATCGCGCTCGGAAGGAAGGGCAGCAGCGGAAGCAGCGTGAGGGCCGCCAGCGCGAACCCCTGCTTTCGGGGCGTTCCGCTCACCCGCAGCTCCTCCGAAAGAATCCGGGGGGCGCGATCCGCAGCCCGCCGCCGTCCCAGAGCAGCAGCGGGCGGCGCGCGATCCCCCACTCGAGCACCTCACCCGTCCCCACGCCGTAGGGGTAGCGGCGCGGGGGGACGCAGGCCCAGTGCAGCGCATCGGCGCGAGCCTCGCGAGCTTCGCTCTCCCGGCCGAGCGCGCGCAGCACCTCCGAGAGCGCGAGCCAGGCGGGGACCTGCGCGGGCTCCCCGGCCAGCGCCAGCGTGAGATCGGCCTCGGCTCCCGGCAGGTCGCCCAGCTCTGCGCGGATGACGCCGCGGTTCGCGAGCAGCTCCGGAAGCGGCTGGCTGGCGACGATCTCGTCGAGCAGCGCGCGCGCCGCCGGGAGATCACCGTCGACGGCGGTGGCGAGTGCGAGACGCCCGCGCCGGTAGGGGTCGTCGCGACCCGCGGCCCGCTCGAGCTCGACCGCACGCGCGAGCAGCCGGCGACCGAGCGACGCGTTGCCGTCCGCGATCTCGATCGCGGCGAGGTTGTCGAGCCAGGGGACCGGATGGCGCGCGCCATCGATCAACCGGCCGTAGATCCGCCGCGCCGCCTCGAACTCGCCAAAATAGAAGCGGACGGCGCCCATCGCCGGCGCATCTGCGCGCTGCGGCAGAACCAGGCCGACGGTCGCGACCGCCGTCGCGGTGGCGGCCACCAGGGCGAGCGACGCCGGAACGAGTAGGCGCAGCAGGCGCCCCGAGTCGAGGCAGCCCTCGACGGCACGCGCGAGCGCGACCGCAAAGGGGAGCGAGAGCCCGAAGAGATACGAGGCCTTGAGCGCCGACCAGAGCGGGACCCGCCACGTGAAGACGGCGAAAGCCGCGAGCGAGAGGGCGGTCTGGACCGCGAGCGGCAGGTAGACCTCGCGTCGCCTCCCCTGCCGAAGGTCGCGCGCCGCGAGGGCTGCGCCCAGCAGCGCGAGCCCCGTCACGACGAGTCCGAGCAGGCCCATCAGGGTCGTCGAGCGGCGCCCCTCGCGCTCCGCCTCGAGCGCGCGTGCTACGTCCGACTCGCGATAGGTGTCTGCCCACACGTTCAGGTACACGCTTGCCCAGACGGAGCCCAGCAGATGCGGCGCCAGCGGGTTCGGGTCCGCAAAGGTCGCAGCCGGCAGGCGCAGGTAGTCGAGAACCCCGCGCTGCCCCGGCGGCTGGTCGCGCTCCACCTGCGCCACGAGCGCGAAGTCGCGGCTCAGCTGGAACGGGGTGCCAAAGGCCTCGAAGTTGCGCAGGGTGTAGGGCGCGGAGATCGCGAGCCCGACCCCGACAATGAGCGCTGCACGTGCGATCGCCCCGCTCGCCGGGGTCGACCACGCCCCCCGCAGGCCGGCGCGCAGCGCGAGCGTCGCGCAGGCGACGAGCAACGTGAGCAGACCGCTGAACTTCGTCCACAGCGCCAGGCCGCCGAGTACGCCCACGAGCGCGGCGCCGGCAAGCGTCGGTCGGGCACGGCGTTCGTTCGCGACGAATGCGACGAGGACCGCCGCCGTCAGGAAGCACTCGGTCAACTCGTTGCCGGGCATCGGGCTCATGAAGAAGTGGACCGGAAGGAAGGCCACCGCCCCGAAGCCGACGAGCTGGAGGCCCGGGCGCCCGGGGGCCGCCGCGCGCACCATCCACGCGGCGAGCGCCGCCGTTGCGAGGCTCGCCGCGCTGCCGACGAGCGAAAGGCCCCGCACCAGCAGCTCGCCACTCCCCGCCTGCGCGAGCGCCCAACCGAAGAGGTAGTGCAGCGGCGGATGGAAGTAGGACCAGCCCTGGTCGGCCCAGGGCAGCGCCCGGTAGAGATCGAGGAAGATCGCATAGGCGACGTGGCCCCAGGCGTCGTAGCCCCAGAGCAACGGCCCGGCGAGCGCGTTCCAAAGCCGCACTCCCACGGCGGCGCCGATGGCGATGCACCAGCCCGCGATCCGCATCCGGCGCTCCCACATCGCCGGCACGGTACCGAACCGCGCGCGGACCGATGGGTCGACGCACCCCTGGGGGTGGGCGATCTTCGGCGAAATGCGCATCTCCAGCATTTCCGCACTGGTCGCAGCGCTGGCCTGCGGGCCCGGAGCTGGGCACGACGCGTCCGATGCGCAGCCGCCCCCCGACCTCGAGGCCGAGCTCGCAGCGGCGCGTCTCGAGACCGCCACCCTGCGCGAGGCGCTCAGCGAGGAGCGCGCAGAACGCCAGGCCTTCGAACTCGAGGTCGAGCGCCTGCACGAGGAGATCGACCAGCTCGCCTGGTCCGACGCTTCGCCCGAGGCGGGGGAGCAGGCCCGGGAGCCGGGCGCGAGCGGAGACGAACCCAAGGGACCGGAGCGACCCTGGTTCGACGAAGACGGACTGCTTCAGCACGGCGTTCAGCCCGCGGAGGTCGAGAGCGTTCGCGAGGCCTTCGACGACTCGGAGCTCGCGCTCCTCGAGCTCGAGAACGAGGCTCGCCGCGAGGACTGGTTCCGCGACCCGCGCTACCGCCAGGAGCTGCGCGACATGCGCCTGGCGCTGCGCGCCGAGCTGGGGGACGATCGCTTCGATCTCCTCCTCTACGCTACCGGACGTCAAAACCGCGTCGTGGTGAGCGACCTTCTGCAGGGATCGGTCGCGCAGCGCAACGGACTCCAACCGGGAGACCAGATCCTGAGCTACGCCGACCACCGGATCTTCCGGCCGATGGAGCTCAAGCAGGCCACGACCGAGGGCATCGCGGGCGAACGGGTGCTGCTCGAGGTGTGGCGCGACGGCTCGCGCGTCCGCCTCTGGTTGCCACGCGGCCCGCTCGGAATCCGCATGCTGCAGACGCGCAGCCCCCCGTCGTGGTAGCAAGCTCATCGCAGCGGGCGAGCTCCTTGGTGCTGCTCGCGGGCGGGCTGGGCGTCGCGACGGCGCTCGCAATCCGCCTGCACAACGCCCTGACCTACCCAGCCGACTGGGGCTTCGATGCCAGCTTCAACTGGCGCTACATCTACCGGCTCTCGCGTGACTGGGCGCTCCCCGACCCCGCCGCCGGCTGGTCCACCGGCGATCCGCCGCTCTACTACGCCGTCGGGGCGGCGCTCTTCTCCGGTCTCGAAGCGCTCGGCGCGCGCGATCTCGCCGTCGTGATGATCCCGCTGCTCTCGACGGCCGCGGGCCTCGTCGTGGCGGCGCTCGCCTTCGCGCTGGTGTGCCGCAGCGCACCCGAGGAGCCAGGACGCGCATGGCTGGCCGGCGGACTGCTGCTCTTCCTGCCGGCCCACATCCAGATGAGCGCGATGGTGAACGAAGAGATGCTCGCAGCGGGCCTCGGCTCGGTCGCGATCTTCATCCTGGCGCGCGAGCGCCTGGTGCGCGCCCCGGCGGCCGGGCCCGGCAGCCTCGGCACGGCGGCCGCCGCCGGAGCGGCCGCTGGCGGGGCGCTGCTCACGAAGCTCTCCGGCGCCGTCGTGGTCGCCACCGCCGCTGCCACCTGCGCCGCCGACGCGCTGCGGCCGGGTGCGCGGCGCGCGGCGACGGCGCGGGTCGCCGTGCTGCTCGCCGCGGCGCTCGCCACCGGTGGATGGTTCTACGTCAGGAGCCGTGTGCTCTACGGCTGGTTCCAGCCCTTCGGGCTGCCCGCGCACGAGCGCATGTTCGGTATGCCGCCCGGTGCGCGCGATTGGCTCGACTACCTGCGCGTGCCGGCCGCAACCTTCCTCGACCCCCAGCTGCTCGAGCCCTCGCTCTTGCGCTCGGTCTGGGGCAGCACCTACGTCACCATCTGGTTCGACGGCCACCGCTTCTTCCTGCCCGCCGAGAGCGAGGCGGTCCGCCGGCTCGGGACGGCAACGCTGCTGCTCGCGCTGCTGCCGAGCGCGGCCTTCGGGATCGGCCTCGCGCGTGGCGCGCGGAGGAGCCTGCGAGACCCCGGCGGGGCGGACCTGCCACTCGTGCTCGCGAGCGGGCTCACCCTCGCGGGCTACGCGCTCTACACCTGGCACAATCCGTGGTTCGTGGTCGTGAAGGGGACTTCGCTGCTCGGCCTCTCGCTTCCCTTCGCGGTCTACGCGAGCGACGAGATCTGCCGCTGGTCGAAGCGACGCGGCGTGGCGATCCTCGTCGGCATCTGGCTCGCCGCTCTCGCCGCCTGCGTCGCGGCCGGGACGAGCTTCGATGGTCTCTTCGCGCGGCCCGAGATCCCGGGCCTCGCGTGGACACCCGAGGCGATGCGATGAAGACCTGGCTGCGCCGCATCGCACCGATCGTCGTGAGCCTGGTCGCGTTGATCTGGGTGCTCGGGCGCTTCGATCTGGCGCAGGTCCTAGCGGCGCTGAGCTGGAACACAGCCCTCGTGATGCTGCCCGCGCTGATCGCCTACGGAGCCGCCACGCTGGTGCTCGAGTCGGCATCCCTGCTGCGGCTGATCCCGAACCACCCTCCCGACTTCGGAGCCTGGACGGCAGCGCGCATCAAGTGCGCGAGCTATCTGCTCACCATCGTGAGCTACGCCCTCGGTGGCGCCGCGCTCACCGTCTTGTTGCGCCGCCGCGCGCGCCTCGGCCTCGGCGAGGCGGCCGGCGTCGTGCTGCTGATCGGAGCGACGGACCTGCTCGTGATCCTGGGCCTCGGGTCCCTCGCAGCCGCGAGCGCGGACGGCGACACGCCGGGCGTGCGCGTCGGGGCCGTCGCCGTCGCCGGAATCGGATGGTTCGGCGGGATTCTGCTGCTGCGTCTGCCCCGGTCGCTCGGACCCCTCGAGCGGCTGCGCTCGCTCGCGGTCTTCGAGGCGCTGCGCACGACGCCGCTCCAACGCCTCGTCGAGCTGGTCTGCCTGCGCCTGGTCTTCGCGGCTTGCTTCATCGGCGTAGCCGGCGCGACCTTCGTGGGCTTCGGCATCGACGTCCCGACAGCTCGCCTGGTCCTCGGCATGAGCATCCTCGCAGTGGTCGGGGCGCTCCCCATCGCCGTCGCGGGCCTCGGCACCGGTCAGGTAGCCGCCGTCTACGTCTTTGCCGGTCTGGCGCCACCGGAGACGCTGATCGCCGTCTCGCTGGTCCTCTCGGCGGGGCTGATCGCATTGCGCGCGGCGATGGGAATCGTCTTCGCGCGCGAGTTCATGCGCGAGGCGCTCACCCCCGAAGCGGGCGCTCCGTGAGCGACGCGCCGGAGTTCACCGGCGAGCGCCTGCACCGGGGCGATGCGCTCTTCGCGGTCGACCTCGCGCGGCACGAGGCCGCCTACGAGATCGCGAAGGCGCGACTCGGCGCCGGCCGCGTTCTCGACCTCGGCTGCGGCTCGGGCTACGGAGCCGCGGGGCTCGCCGCGAGCGGCGCCCGCGTCGTCGCGCTCGACCGCGTGCCGCCCGATCCGGCGAGCCGACGCGCCGGCGCGCGCTTCGTGCGTGCGGACCTCGCTGCCCTTCCCCTCGTCCCTCGCGCCTTCGAGCTCGTCGCGAGCTTCCAGGTGATCGAGCACCTCGTCGATCCGGGTCCCTATCTCGACGGGATCGCACGCTGCCTGGCTCCCGGTGGAACGGTGATCCTCACCACGCCGAACCTGCCCCGCTCCGACGGCGTGAACCCCTACCACGTGCACGAGTACACGGCCGAGGAGCTCGAAGGCCTGCTCCGCACCCGTTTCGACGAGGTCGAGATGCACGGCATCGGCGCGAGCGAGCCCGTTCGCCTCTACCTCGAGGCGCGCTCGCGCCGCATCCGCCGCATTCTGCGCCTCGATCCGCTGCGCCTGCGCGATCGACTCCCTCGCGCGCTCGTGGAGCGCCTCTTCGCGCTCTTCGCAATCCTCGTACGTCGCCAGACCGGCGCGAGCGAGGGAGTTCCCGATGCCACCTGGCGCGACTTCCCGCTCGCGGCGGCCGACGAGCACTGCCTCGACCTGTTGGCATTCTGTCGCGGCCCGCGGGCATGACCCCGATTCGACCTTTTCGGGCGCGCTGACACGCCCGAGCGAAACGCGCCTCGTCGGTGGAGACGGCACCGATGAAGCAGCGAAGGCGGTTCATCCCGGAGGGCTGCCTCGTGCCCTTCGGAGCGGCCGTCGGACTTGAACTCGACGCTGCCGTGGCCGAAGCTCGGCCGGGCGCTCGCGCATCACGCATGAGGAGGGGTCGTGTCGAGCTCCGTGGGTCAGTTCTGCATTGCGGTTTCCGATCTCGAGCGCTCGGTTCGCTTCTACACCGAGATCATGGGGCTGAAGGAGCAGGGCCGGACCGAGATTCCGAACGTGGACGAGGTCCACCTCGCCGGCGAGGTGGGCGGCGGCCGCCTCCAGCTCGCGAAGTTCGCCGAGACGCTCCGGCCGGGCTCGATCGACCACGGCTTCGCCCTCTGGAAGATCTACATCAACGTCGACGACGCCCAGGCGACCTGGAAGAAGGCCGTCGACGCCGGCTACGAGTCCGTCATGGTGCCGGCGCGCCTCGACCGCTGGCCCGTGATCGTCGGGTTCGTGCTCGATCCCGACGGCTATCTGATCGAGATCATCCAGCACGACGGCAAACGGCCGGGAGAGTAGGCCGACGCTGCCTGTGGCCAGCGCCCCGTCACCCTCGAGGGCTTCTCCGGCGACCACCCCTCCCCTCCCGATCCGCATCTAGGCCGCGGACTCTTGCCGGAGGGCCGCGAAGAGCCTGCGCAGGTCGTCGTCGCCGACCTCGCGCGTGCGGTCGGCGAGGGCCTGGAAGCGGCGAAAGGCGACCTCGACCCCGGCGTCGGGGAAGCCGAGCCCGAGTGCCCGCACCCTTGCGACGAAGCCCGCGCGCCCCGAGAGCTTCCCGAGCACGATCTCGCTGCCGCGTTCGTGGCCCACCGAGGCCGGATCGAAGACCTCGTAGGTCTCGCGCCATTTGAGGACTCCGTCCTGGTGGATCCCGGATGCGTGGCGGAAGGCATTGCGTCCGACGACCGCCTTGTTCGGCGGAACGAGCATCCCGCTCCGCTCCTCCACCAGCCGCGAGAGCGCGCAGATGCCGGACGCATCGACGCCGGTGTGCACGCCCATCGCCTCGCCGTGGACACGCAGTGCAACGACGACCTCCTCGAGGGAGGTGTTTCCGGCTCGCTCGCCGATCCCGTTCACCGTGAGCTCGACCTGACGCGCACCGGCCGAGATCGCAGCCAGCGCGTTGGCCGTCGCGAGACCCAGATCGTCCTGGCCGTGAAACGAGAGGACTGCCTCCTCGACTTCCGGAACGCGCCGGGAGACCCCGAGGAAGAGCTCGCGCACCTGTTCGGGCCGCGCGTAGCCCACGGTGTCCGGCAGGTTGATCGTCCGGGCGCCCGCGAAGAGCGCGACGCGCACGATCTCCGCGACGAAGTCCGGGGCCGCCCGCGTGGCGTCCATCGGACTGAACTCGACGTCCGCGGTGAAGCGCCGGGCCCTGCGTACCGCGGCCTCGGCCATCTCCAGCACCTCGCTGCGCGTCTTGCGCAGCTGCTGAGCGAGCTGCACCTCGCTCGCATTCACGAAGACGTGGATGCGCGGCCGGGCCGCGCGGGCGAGCGCTCGCCCCGCGGCATCGACGTCGCCCGGAACGCAGCGCGCGAGCGCACAGACCGCGCTCTCACGCACCCGCTCGGCGACCGCGGCGACGGCGGCGCACTCGGCCTCCGACGCGGCCGGGAATCCCGCCTCGATCACGTCGACGCGCAGGGCCTCGAGGCGCTCGGCGATCTCGAGCTTGTCGCGACGCGAGAAGCAGACACCCGCGGACTGCTCACCATCGCGCAGAGTGGTGTCGAAGACGATGACCCGATCGGACATGGGCTCGCTCCTGGTGCCGGTCGGCTGGAGCGGGTCTGCGCGGTCTCGGGTCCGGAGACACGAAACCCCCTCCAGCCGGATCCGGCGGGAGAGGGTTGTTTTCGGACGATTCGCCTAGAGGCCGCTCGTCCCCCCTCCCGCCCTGCGAAGGAGCAGGGCGCCGAGGAGGCAGAGCAGCCGGCTCGTGGGCCGGTTCTTGGGCCGGCTCTCGAGCAGGTCGATGGTCCCACGAATCGCCACGACGATTGGATACGCCAGCCCCGCTCCGGCGTCAACTCCGGCCTCACCCTCGAGACTCCGCGCGCCTAGACTCCTCGACCGTGACCCGCCCGTGGCAGACCCTCGACAGCGCCGACACCGAAGCCGGTCGCCTCGAGCTGCGCCGGCGCGGCGCGGACGAGTTCTTGATCCTGCTCGAAGGCCGCGTGCTGATGAACAGCGCGGCCCGCCGCTCGGAGGAGGCGCTCGCGCGCATCGCCTGCGCCGAGCTCGCGGGGCGAGTGGCGCCCCGGATGCTGATCGGCGGCCTCGGGATGGGCTGCACGCTGCGCGCGGCACTCGACGCGCTGCCCGCCGCGGCCTGCGTCGTCGTCGCAGAGCTCCACGCAGCCGTGGTGAGCTGGTGCCGCGCGCCGCTGGCGGAGCTCACCGGGCACGCGGTCGACGATCCCCGCGTCGAGCTGCGCGTCGAAGACGTTGCGTCCGCGCTCGCCGCTGCGGCCGCGCCGGGAGCCGCCCGACTCGATGCCGTGCTCCTCGATCTCTACGAGGGGCCGCACCCGGCCTCGCAGCCGCGCGACCACCCGCACTACGGCAGGGCGGCGCTGGCACGGACGCGCGCGGCTCTGCGCCCCGACGGGATCCTCGCGATCTGGTCCGAGGACCCGGACAGCTCATTCGAACGCGAGCTCGGCCGCGCGGGCTTCGCGGTGCGACACGAGCGGCCCGGACGCGGCGGGCGACGCCACGTCGTGTACGTCGCGAGCGTGCGCTAGCGGCGGAACTGTCCGCCGCCGGCGCCGCGAGGCTGCCCGCCGCCACGCTGGCGCGGCTCGGCGCCACGGGAGCCGCCGCTGCTCCCCTGGCCCGCCTGTACGCCACGGGAGCCGCCGCCGCGCTGGCCCTGCGCTGCGCCGCGCGCACCCGGCGTGCCCTGGGGAGCGGACTGACGCGCGCTCGGCACCCTCCCGGAATCCTGCCGGTAGACGCGGTTCGCGGGCTCGCCCGGGAGCTGACGCGTCGAAGACGTCGCCCGCTCGCGCCCGCCCGACGCCGTGCCGCGATCGCGGCGCTGCCCGGCAGCAGGGGAGCGCGACTCGGCCTGCGCTTCCGGTTGGGACGCGGGCGTAGGCGCTGCGGAACGCGACGGCTCCGGTGTGGACGGCACCGGCGCCGGTTGCGTACGTGTCGCAGAACGCGACGACTCCGCCCGCGACGCGGGCACGCGCTCGCTACGCGTGCTCCGCTGTCGCGCCCCCTCGGGCGCGGCCGGCGCCGAAGACGCCTCGGGGCGCGTTGCGGCCTCGCCCCGCGACCGCTCGCGGCGATCCCGTGCCGCCTCTTCGCGCTGAACCTCCTCGAAACGCGGTGCGGGCGGCGAGATGCGGCGCTCGCTCTCGCCATTGCGTCCGAAGGGAGGTCGCCGCGACGTCTCGATCCGCTGACTCCCGTCCGCGGGCTGCATCAGGCGCGTGGGTGCCGTCGCCGCAGGCGCGTCTGCTCTCGCTGCTCGCGATCGCTGCTGCGAGGGTCGTGCGTCCCCCCGCTGCGAGCTGAGCTCGGGGGTGCGATCGGGCCGCGGCTCGCGCACCGCGACGACGGAGCGCTGCTGCACCTCGCGCGAAGGGCGCCGGGCCGCCCCCGTCTCCGCCACGAGGCTCGACCGATCGGGCTTCACGCCCAGGTCGCCGTGGACGGGCTTGAAGCGGCTCGCCTCCCCGCGCGTATAGCGCCGCTCGCCGCCCGAGCGGCGTCCGAACTGATCGCGGTCCACGGAGACGATCGCGTCGCGAACCCCCGCGTTCCGGTAGTGCTGGATGTCGCGGACGTGAATCACGGTCCTCTGCGTGATCACCACGTTGTTCACGACGCGCGGCCCCCCCCAGCCGCCCCAGCGCGGAACGCCGCGGAAGCCGACCGGCCCCCACCACGGAAGCAGTGGCTCGCCCCAGCCGAGGGCTACCCATCCGACGCTCGGAACTCCGAACGAAACGCCGAGCGAGAATCCCCCGCCGCCGTAGAACGCGACGAGCGCGGGCGCATAGTAGGAGCGCGTCACGACGCGCCCGGGGCACCAGCCCCAGTAGCCGGAGGTATACACCCAGCGCCCGTAGTGGTACGGCGCCCAGCCCCAGGGCGAATCGTCGACCCAGGTCCAGCCGTAGTAGGGGTCGTACATCCAGCGGCCGGTGCTGTAGGGAGCCCAGCCAGCCGGGACTCCGCGCGGCACCCACACCGCGCCGTAGCTCGACACCAGCCGCCAGTCGCCGTGGTGGTCGAGATTGTCGACCCCGTAGACGCCCGCCGGGACGTAGCGCGCGCTCACCGCATCGAGCTGGTCGTCGGTGCGCTCGTAGTTCCAGCGGTCCCAGGCGTCGAGCTCTCGCGCCGCGTAGGTCTCGACGCCCGGCGCGTCCGTACCGGTGACGACGACCTGCTCGCTCGGCGCGACCACGGCCGAGCTCCCGGCCGCGGTCGTCACGGTGGCGCGCCCACCGCGCCGACTGGTGAAGGTCGTCGTCTCGCCGTCCACCTCGACGCGGTAGTAGCCGGTCCGCTCGACCGTGAACGCGGCGTTCGGCGTGTCGATCTCGATCGTCTGGCTCTCCTTGCGACTGCGCAGATCGAGCGAGACGTACCCCTCCGTCACGCGCAGCTGGAGAAAATCCGGCTCCAGGCTCGTGAGTCCGAACTGCGTGTTCTCGCCGGCGCGCACGAAAGCCGCAGTCCCGGCCTGGAGCTCGAGGTTCGCTGCGTCACCGGTGAAGAGCTCGTCGCCGGCGGCCAGCGCGGTATTCACCTGCGCGGGGGCCCAGTCTCCGGCACCGGGGCGCCAGAACGAAACCTCGCCGTCGATGAAGCCGAGCCGCGGCGGCGTGCGCTCGAAGCCGATCTCTTCGTCGCTCTCCAGGGACCACGCCGCCGAAGCCGTGAGGAGAGCGGCGCAGAAGGCGCTCACGAACCAGACCGGGCTTCTCTTCGACATCGTTTCCCCCCTCGTCAAGGATCGACCGGCGCGTGCCGCTCGACTCCGCCATCGACGCCGTAGCTCAGCGTGCGGCCGAGCACTTCGAGCGGTGCGACGATCGTGTAGTAGAGGCCGTAGCGAAGGATCAGACCGGCTGCGTAGAAGGGCGCGTAGATCACGCGCAGCGCAAGCGGCAGCGGCGGAGGTGCGGGCGCGGGTCGCACGACCACGACCGGCGGACCCCACGGCGACCGCTGGGCCGGCACCACGACGACCGGCGGCGGCGGCGGAGGCAGTGTCGACCGCGGCGGGGGCGGCGGGGGCGGACCGGCGGAGGCCGCCGGGGCTGCCAGCGCTCCCAGCAGCAGCGCCACCACGACGTCTCCGCCTCGCGGCAATCTCGAGAAACGGCAACGCTGCTCGTGCCTTCGCATCGGAACCTCTCCCTGCCCGCTTCGACGCTTCGACGGCGGCGTCACCACGAAACTTCACTGGCTGCATCGAGACGCGCGCTGCTGGGAACGCCGGCTCGCCGCGCCGGTCGCAGCGCACACCTGCAGTTGCGTCGAACCCACGACGGTCCCGAAAGTTGCGCGTTACCCGGCCGCCCCGCGGGAAGACTCGATCATCCCGCGAGGAAGAACCTCCGCTCATCCAACTCCTACGAGCGACAGGCGGTCGCCCCAGCGCGCCTCGACCGCGCGCAGCAGCTCGGGATCGCGGCGCAGGCCCGGATCGCCGCGCAGTGTCGCGAGCGCCGCCTCGCGCGCCTCCGAGACGAGGCGGGCATCGCGCACCAGGTCGGCGAGGCGCAGGTCGGGCAGGTGCCCGTGCTGGCGCGTGCCCAGGAACTCGCCCGGACCGCGGATGCGCAGGTCGGCCTCCGCAATCGCAAAACCGTCGGTCGTCTCGAGCAGCGCCGCGAGCCGCGCCTCGCTCTCTTCGGAGACGCCGCGCGCGACCACGACGCAGCTCCCGGGCTGCTCGCCGCGCCCGACGCGCCCGCGCAGCTGGTGCAGCTGGGCGAGCCCGAAGCGCTCCGCATGTTCGACGATCATCAGCGTCGCGCGCGGCACGTCCACCCCGACCTCGATCACCGTCGTCGAGACGAGGACCTGCGACTCCCCGGCCTCGAAGCGACCCATCGCCCCCGCGCGCTGGGCGGCCTCCATGCGGCCGTGCACGAGGTCGACCGCGATTCCGGGGAGCGCGGCGCGAATCCGCTCCGCGGACTCCGTGGCCGAGCGCAGATCGCTATTCTCGGACTCCTCGACGAGCGGATACACCACGTAGACCTGCTCGCCACGCGCCACGGTCTCGCGCAACAGTGCCAGCACGCGCCGGCCCTCGCCCGAGCGCACGAGCAAGGTGCGCACCGGCCGACGACCCGGAGGCAGCTCGTCGATCACCGAGAGATCGAGGTCGCCCCACACGCTGAGGGCCAAGGTGCGCGGGATCGGCGTGGCGGTCATCACGAGCGTGTGCGGCGCGCACGGGCCCTCCCCCTTCGCCGCGAGCGCCGCGCGCTGCCGCACCCCGAAGCGGTGCTGCTCGTCCACCACGACGAGCCCGAGCGAGCGGAACGCCACTCCCTCCTGGATCAGCGCCTGCGTGCCGATCGCGAGGTCCGCCTCCCCCGCCGCGAGCTCGCGTCGCACCGCCTCGGCATCGCCGCGGCCGAGCGAAGACGTGAGCAGGCGCACGCGCAGCCCGGCCTCAGGGCCCACGGCTTCGGCCAGGCGCCCGAGCGTGCGCGCGTGCTGCTCGGCGAGGAGCTCCGTCGGCGCCATCAGCGCGGTCTGGTGACCGGCCTCCGCGAGCGCGATCGCGGCGAGGAACGCGACCACCGTCTTGCCACTTCCCACGTCGCCCTCGAGCAGCCGCTGCATCGGGTGGGCGCGCCCGAGATCGGCCTGGATCTCCCGCCACACCCGTTCCTGTGCTCGAGTCAGTCGAAAGGGCAGCCGCTGGATCGCCGTCGCGACGCGCGGCCCCCCGGCAGGTACGCGGATCCCGGGCTCTCGCGCGCGCGTCGCGCGCCGAAGTGCCAGCCCCACCTCGAGCAGATAGAGCTCTTCGAGCACGAGCCGAACGCGCGCCGGCACTCGACCCGAGCGGAGCGCTTCGAGGTCGGCATCGGGTCCGGGTGCGTGCAGCGCGCGCAACGCGTCTGCGGGCTCGGGCAGTGCGCGCTCGCGCACGAGCTCCGCGGGCAGATGGCCCGCCACGAGATCCGCGTGGTTCTCGACCGCCTGCTCTACGAGCCCGCGCAGCGCGCGCGGATGGATGCCCTCGGGTGTCGCGTACTCCGGCACGATACGCCGCAGCGCCTCCGGCTCTTCCGTCTCGTCCGGCGCTCCGTCTCCGAGCGACTGCACCTCCGGGTGGAGGATCTCGCGTGCGAAGCGGTAGCGGCGCACGTCGCCGGTCACGAGCAGCAGCGCCCCCTTGCGCACCACCCGCGTGATCGCGTCGCCGCCGTGGAACCATTTGAGCTGGAGCGTGCCCGAGTCGTCGCCGACGAGCGCCTCGAAGCTGCGCCCGAGGCGCCCGCCTCGCCCCCGGCGCGTCGCGAAATCGCAGGCGAGAACCCTTGCCACGAAGGTCGCGCGCCGGCCGACCTCGAGCGAGCCGACCGGCGCGAGCGAGCGGCGGTCGTCCCAGCGCACCGGCAGGTAGAAGAGCAGATCCTCGACGCTCGCGACGCCGCGCCGCGCGAGGATCTCGGCCCGCCGCGGGCCCACCCCCGCGAGCGAGGTCGGCGAGCGCCGGAGCGCGCCCGGGGCCCAGTCGCCCTCCGCGATCGGGCGCAGGCGGCGCAGCGCCGCCTCCACGCAGCGGCGCCGCTCGTCGGGAACGAGCTCCGTCGCGAAGGACTCCTCCACGCTGCGGAGCTCGTTGCGGGCATCCTGGGGAATCGCGAGCCCGCGCGCGTGGCGCGCCGCAGCGGCCACCGTCGCCTCGAGAGCCTGAACGCGGCCCAGCTGCGCGAAGTCGTCCCGGGCGGCGAACTCGAGAGGCCGGAGGACCGCCTCGAGCGCCGCCTGGAAGGGGCTTCCGGGCATCTCAGCGCCGCAGGTTCGCGTGAACGTCCTGGAGCGCGCGCACCCCGATCGACTCGAGCTGGAGTGCCCGGATCGCACCCGCCGCGGCGCGCGCTCCGGCGAGGGTGGTGAAGTAGGGCACCTGCCGCAGCAGTGCCGAGCGGCGGATCGACGCGGAGTCGCGCACCGCCGCGGGGTGGGACCCAACCGTGTTGATCACCAGCGCCACGTCGCGGGCCTCGATCCGGTCCACCACGTCGGGCTTGCCTTCCCCGACCTTCGGCACCTCTTCCACCGCGATCCCGAGCTCGCGCAGCGCGGCGGCCGTGCCCTCCGTCGCGAGCGCCCGGAAGCCCATCGCGACGAGATCGCGCACGACTGCGCAGGCACCCGGCCCATCCTCCGGCTTCACGGACACGAGGACGGTCCCCGCGGTGGGAAGGCTGTTCCCGGCCTGGATCTGCGCCTTCGCGTAGGCCCGCCCGAAATCGGAGTCGATGCCCATCACCTCGCCGGTGCTCTTCATCTCGGGCCCGAGGATCGTATCGGCGCCCGGGAACTTCACGAAGGGAAAGACGGCCTCCTTCACCGAGAAGTGGCGCGGCCAGATCTCCTGAGTGAACCCGAGCTCCGCGAGGGTCTTTCCGGCCATCACGAGCGCCGCGAGCTTCGCGAGCGGTACGCCGATCGCCTTCGAGACGAAGGGAACCGTTCGCGAGGCCCGCGGGTTCACCTCGATCACGTACACCCCGCCGTCCTTCACCGCGTATTGCACGTTCATCAGACCGCGCACTTCGAGCTCGAGCGCGAGCCGGCGCGTCGACGCCAGGATCTCCTCGATCACGGGCTTCTCGAGCGAGTAGGGAGGCAGCGAGCAGGCGCTGTCGCCCGAATGGACGCCGGCCTGCTCGATGTGCTCCATGATGCCGCCGATCACGACGCGTTCTCCGTCGCAGATCGCATCCACGTCGACCTCGGTGGCGTCGGCGAGGAAGCGGTCGACGAGCACCGGGTGCTCGGGAGAGGCCTCGACCGCGTAGCGCATGTAGCCGCGCAGCGCCTCCGCGTCGTGCACGATCTCCATCGCGCGGCCCCCGAGCACATAGGAGGGCCTCACGAGCACGGGGTAGCCGATGCGCTTCGCCACGAGCTCGGCCTCGTCTGCACTGCGCGCGACCCCCCCGGGAGGCCGGCGCAGACCGAGCTTCTCGAGGACCTGATCGAAGCGCTCGCGGTCCTCGGCGCGGTCGATCGCATCCGGCGAGGTCCCGAGGATCGGGACGCCCGCTCGCTCGAGCGGCAGCGCGAGCCGCAGCGGCGTCTGCCCGCCGAACTGGACGATCAGACCCATCGGCTTCTCGACCGCGACGATCTCGAGCACGTCCTCGAGCGTGAGCGGCTCGAAGTAGAGACGATCGCTGGTGTCGTAGTCGGTCGAGACCGTCTCCGGGTTGCAGTTCACCATGATCGCCTCGAACCCGGCGTCGCGCAGCGCAAAGGCGGCATGCACGCAGCAGTAGTCGAACTCGATCCCCTGCCCGATCCGGTTCGGGCCGCCGCCGAGGATCATCACCTTGCGCCGATCCGTGGGGCGGGCCTCGCACTCCTGCTCGTAGGTCGAATAGAGGTAGGGCGTGTGGGCCTCGAACTCGGCCGCGCAGGTGTCTACCCGCTTGTAGACCGGGCGCACGCCGGCCCCCCAGCGCAGCGTCCGCACCTCGTCCTCGCGAAGGTTCCACAGCGCGGCGAGGCGCCGGTCCGAGAAGCCGGCCTGCTTCGCCGGCAGCAACGCACCGGAACGCTCGTTCGGCTCGAGCGCGGCGAGCTCCCGCTCCATCTCGACGATCTCGGCCAGGTTGCCGAGGAACCACGGGTCGATCTTCGAGCGTTCGAAGAGCTCCCCCACGGAAGCCCCCCGTCGCAGCGCCTCGCACAGCGCCCACAGGCGCCCGGGCCGCGGGGTGTCGATCTGCGCCCACAGGGCGGCGTTGCCGGCCTCTCCCCCCGGCAACGCGGGCGGCTCGAAGCCCGCGTGGCCGATCTCCAGCGAGCGGATCGCCTTCTGCAGGCTCTCCTTGAAGGTCCGCCCGATGGCCATCACCTCGCCCACCGACTTCATCTGCGTGGTCAGCACGGAGTCCACGCCGGGAAACTTCTCGAAGGTGAAGCGCGGAATCTTCGTCACGACGTAATCGATGCTCGGCTCGAAGCTCGCGGGCGTCTCGCGGGTGATGTCGTTGCGAAGCTCGTCGAGCGTGAAGCCGACGGCGAGCTTCGCCGCGATCTTCGCAATCGGGAATCCCGTCGCCTTCGAGGCCAGCGCCGAGGAGCGCGAGACGCGCGGGTTCATCTCGATCACCACCAACGTACCGTCGCTGGGATCGACCCCGAACTGGATGTTGGAGCCACCAGTATCGACGCCGATCTCGCGGATGATCGCAATCGCGGCGTTGCGCATCTCCTGGTACTCGCGGTCCGTGAGCGTCTGGGCCGGCGCCACCGTGATCGAATCGCCCGTGTGCACGCCCATCGGATCGAAGTTCTCGATCGAGCAGATGATCACGACGTTGTCGGCGCGGTCGCGCATCACCTCGAGCTCGTACTCCTTCCAGCCGAGCACGCTCTGCTCGATCAGGCACTCGTGGCGCGGGGACTGCTCCAGGGCCCAGGCGACGCGCTCGTCGAGCTCCTCGCGCCGCCAGGCGATGCTGCCCCCGGTGCCCCCGAGCGTGAAGCTCGGCCGGATGATCGCGGGGATCCCGGTCTCCTCGACGATCCGCCGCGCGTCCGCGAGCGAGCGGGCGTAGCCCGAGACAGGAAGCTTGAGCCCGATCCGACGCATCGCCTCGCGGAACTTCTCCCGGTCCTCGGCCTTGTCGATCGCCTCGAGCTGCGCGCCGATCAGCGCCACGCCGTGGCGCTCGAGCACTCCAGCCCGCGCGAGTTCGACGGCGAGGTTCAGCGCCGTCTGGCCGCCGAGGGTCGGGAGCAGCGCGTCCGGGCGCTCGCGCTCGATGATCTTCTCGACGCTCTCGACCGTCATCGGCTCGACGTAGGTGCGATCGGCCGTCTCGGGGTCCGTCATGATCGTCGCGGGATTCGAGTTCACCAGGACGACGCGATAGCCCTCCTCGCGCAGCGCCTTGCAGCCCTGCGTGCCCGAGTAGTCGAACTCGCAGGCCTGGCCGATCACGATCGGCCCGGAGCCGATCACCAGGATCGTGTGGATGTCGTCGCGGCGCGGCATCGGCGCTAGCTCCCGGCGCCCCGGGCGATGTCGAGACCACTCGTGCGCTCCCCGGCGTGGTTCCGGGCCACCATTTCGCGAAAGCGCGCAAAGAAGAAGGTGGCGTCGTGCGGCCCCGGAGAGGCCTCGGGGTGGTACTGCACCGAGAAGACGGGGAGCTCTGCATGCGCGAGCCCCTCGACGGTGCCGTCGTTCAGGTTGCGGTGGGTGATCTCGACGGGCTCTCCGGCCGCGCGCAACGAGTCGGCATCGACCGCGTAGCCGTGGTTCTCGGCGCAGATGGCGACCTTTCCCGTATGCACGTCCTGACCGGGCTGGTTGCCGCCGTGATGCCCGAACTTGAGCTTGTGGGTCTGGCCGCCGAGCGCGAGGCCCAGGATCTGATGGCCGAGACAGATCCCGAAGAGCGGTTTCTCGCGCGCGAGCCGGCGCACGGCTTCGCGCGCGCCCTGCACTCCGGCCGGATCGCCCGGTCCGTTGGACAAAAAGATCGCATCCGGCTCGAACGCGAGGGCCTCCTCCGCACTCGTCCGCGCGGGAACCACCGTCACGTCGAAGCCGAACTCGACGAGCCGGCGCAAAATGTTCCGCTTCACGCCGAAGTCGTAGGCCACGACGCGGAACACCGGCTTGGGGCGCGGCTGGCGGGGCATCTGCCCGTCGATCCCGGGCCAGGGGCCCTCGCTCCAGCGATAGGACTCGCGGCACGACACCTCGAAGGCGAGGTCGCGCCCGTCGAGCCCGGGCGCCTCGCGGGCGCGTGCCACCAGCTGGCCCTCGTCCTGCTGCGTGGGATCGGTCGAGAGCGCACCCATCTGGAAGCCCGCGTCACGGATCCGGCGCACCAGCGCGCGCGTGTCGATGCCGGAGATCCCGGGAACCCCATGGCGCGCGAGATAGGCGTCGAGCGGCTCGCGCGAGCGCCAGTTGCTGGGCTCGCGAAAGAGCTCCTTCACGACGAAGCCGCGCAGCCAGGGCCGCTCCGACTCTTCGTCTGCCGGGTTCACGCCGACGTTCCCGATCTGCGTATAGGTCATCACGACCATCTGCCCGGCGTAGGAGGGATCGGTCAGGATCTCCTGATACCCGGTGAGGCTCGTGTTGAAGCACAGCTCGCCCACGCCCACGCCGCTGGCACCGAAGGCGCTGCCCCGGAAGACAGTCCCATCGGCAAGCGCGAGCCGTGCCGGGCGAAGACTCCGCGGGCTCACGGGACGAGCATCCCGCGGTCCGCGTCGTAGACGATCCGGCCACCGACGAGCGTGACGATGGCGCGCCCCTGGAAGGCCTTGCCGGCCCACGGCGAGTTGCGGCTCTTCGAGAAGCCCTTGGCGGGGTCGTAGGTCCAGCGGCGCTCGGGATCCACGATCACGAGGTCGGCGAGCTCGCCCACCGCCAGGCTCCCGCCCGGCCGGCGCAGGATCCGCGCCGCGTTCGTCGACAGTCGCCGCACGAGCTCGAGCGGCGAGAGCACTCCCTCGCGGACGAGGTCCAGCACCACCGCGAGCGCCGTCTCGAGACCGATCATGCCGGGGGGCGCCACGGTGAACTCCTGATCCTTCTCGTGCACTGCATGGGGCGCGTGGTCCGTCGCGATCGCATCGATCGTGCCGTCGACGAGACCTGCGCGACAGGCCTCGATGTCCGCGGCCGAGCGAAGCGGAGGCGCCACCTTCGTGTGCGTGTCGAAGCCCAACGTCGCGTCGTCACTCAAGGTCAGGTGGTGGGGAGTCACCTCCGCCGTCACGTGCACGCCCCGTTCGCGCGCGCGCCGGATCGCGTCGACCGCACCGGCGACCGAGACGTGGGCCACGTGCAGGTGGGCGCCGGTGAGCTCTGCGAGCAGGATGTCGCGCTC
>CAYPSI010000022.1:0-2481 GCA_964413375.1 uncultured Spirochaetales bacterium
GCCATGCGGCAGGCCCCGGTGTTTCCGAGCCGGTACCACCAGGGCTCGAGATCGATGTAGCCGCTCGTCGTTCCGAGGTTGCGGCTGCACGGGAGGATGCGCGGTCCGATGACGATCCCCTGGTCGATCGCCATCATGAGCTGGGCGTCGCTGGCGTCGCCGCCGCCCGCTCCCACCACCATCGTGAAGCCGCAGTCGAGCGCCCGGCGCGCGTTCCGGGCCGCGCGCAGCATCAGCACGCCGGGCGGTTGATCGAGCCCGAAGGGGAAGAGCTCGAGGCCCTGTCCGTCGAAGGCGGCGTGGAAGTGACAGGTCGCCATTCCGGGCATCAGCGTCCGCCCGCCGAGCGCGATGATTCGGTCGTCGGATCTCTTCTGGACGGAGCCGTCGGGCGAGATGCCTGTGATCCGCTCCCCTTCCACGACGACGCTCGTGCCCGATCGTGCGGGGTGGGTGCCGTCGAGCAGGTGGGCCCCGGTGAAGACGATCCGAGACATGCGGGCTCCTTTGCGCGTGGCCGCGAGCTCGAGTCGGGTGCAGGCGGCGTGCCAGCGTCTCGAAAGTACGCTTCAGCGTTCGCCGGGTCCTGGGGACGAGCGCCCCAGGAATGCCCCGTCCTCCCCCAACCGGGGCGGGCTGCTAGGCCGGCGCGATCCCTTCCGGGGCGGAAGGGATCGCATGGCGCGCTGCATCGGCGATGGCCGTTCCCTCGAAGAAGGAGGGGTTCGTCTCGCCGAAGAGCCGCAGGGCGTTGCCGAAGACGAGGTCGCGGAAGTCGGCGGGGTCGAGGTGGCCGCGTTCGACGAGCTCCCAGGCCTCGGTCAACACCTCCCGGGCATCCGGCACGTCCCAGTGGCCGATGTCGCTGGCGAAGAGCGCCGGGAACCTGGCCCCGAGCGGGTGCAGCCCGCGCTGGAAGGCGATCGCCGTCATCGGGTCGTCGCCCTCGCAGCCGAAGAAAAACTGGCGCGTGAAGATCTCGCGCACGTCCTCCGGCCGCGTGATGCCGCACGCCGCGAACTCGTCGCGGCCGGCGGGATCCTCGTCCGGATCGCAGAGCATCAGCAGAGCCTCGTCGAGGCGATCGACGCGAGTAGCGATCTCGCGCGGCGCGTGCTCGGCGACGAGCTTCTCGAGCAGCGGACGATCGAGTCGAGCCGGGTCGTAGTGGGCGATGGCCCGGGCGTTGCGCTTCTCCCAGTGCCCGAGGATGTCGGAGTAGAGGCTCGCGGCCCACGCCACTCCGCCCTCGAGGAAGGCGAAACGCAGCGAAGGGAAACGCCTCGGCACGCCGCCCAGGAAGAGCGAGCGGCAAGCCGCCTCTCCGGCGGCCGCGAAGTTCCCGATGTGGTTGTACACATAGCTCGTGCGCGACATGCGCGTTCCCCAGCCTTGCCCCGAAGCGTGAAAGGTCGGAGCGACGCGAAGCTCCGCACAACGCGCCCACACGAGGTCGTAGTCGTACTCGGAGTCGTGGGCCAGCGTGTCGATCCAGCGCGCGCCGCGCACCGCCTCTGCCCCCGGGACCGGCCGCGGGATCACGCCCGCCATCATCACGGCCTTGAGTCCCCGTGCCGCGACTGCGTGTTCGAGCTCGGCCAGCGCCTCCGCCGGCGTGAACATCGGGATCGCGGCCACGGGCTCGAGGCGATCGCGGTATCCCGCGTAGAGCTCGGCTGCGCTGCGATTGAAGGCGCGGGCCGCCGCCTGGCGCAGCTCGGCGTCGTCTATCGCGGTAATCGTGAGGCCGTAGGTCGGATAGAGCAGTGCGAAATCGATCCCGAGCTCGTCGAGCCTCTGGTACATGAGCCCGGGCAGCATCGCGGTAGCGCGGTCGAGAGTGTTGCGGGAGGGGAGGCCCCACCAGGCGTAGCGCGAGATGCCGAGCTCGCGTTTCTTCTCGAGTGGCACCGCGCGCGACAGCTGCGAGCCGTGGATCAGCGTGTCGAAACGCTTCGCGACCGACTCGCCCGCCTCCTCGACCAGGAAGTCGCGAACCAGCGGCGTGAACTCGACCAGGTGCCCGTCCGCGTCGATCACGGGGTGATCGAGGCGTGCGCGGATCTCGGCGACTTCCCGGCTCGGCGTGAAGGGCATCGGGGGGATCCTCCGCTCCCGGCGAAGGTAGCCCGATTGAGGACGTTGCGTGGATCTGAACGGGGGTTGTCCACTCCGCTTGCCTGCGGCTCGCTGCGCGCGCTTCGCGCTTGCCTTTCGGGGGGTCCGGGCTTCGCGGGCGCTAGCCGATCACGCCCTTGGCGCGCAGCTCGTCGAGCTCGGAGCGGACGAGGCCGAGCTCCGCGGCGAGGACGGCGTCGGTGTGCTGGCCGAGCGTCGGCCAGCGCAGTTTCGGCGTCGGGCCGGCGCCCGAGAGCTTCACGGGGTTCCCGGTGACGAGCAGCGGCGCGGCGGCATCCGGCCGCTCCACCTCGAGCAGCATCTCGCGCTCGCGGAGATGCGGATCCCGGACCAGATCCTCGG
>CAYPSI010000023.1:0-4187 GCA_964413375.1 uncultured Spirochaetales bacterium
CTCTCCGCGAAGCGCTGCGATCTGATCCGCAAGCCCGAGCTCGCGGAGCACCTCGTCCGTGTGCTGACCGAGATCGGGAGCCGCCGATCCGACGCGCGCCGGTGTCGATCCAAAGCGGGCGGCCGGGCGGACCTCGCGCAGCCGCCCCGCGCGCGGGTGGTCGCTGAGGACGAAGGTCCCGTTCGCGACGACCTGCGGGTCGGCGTGGAGCTCGCCGATCGGGATCACGACGCCCGCCGGCACGTCCTGTGCGTCGAGTGCCTGGCAGAACTCCCGGCGGGTCATGCGCGCCGCGGCCTCGGCAATCTCGCCCTGGAAGAGCGCGGCCAGCGCCCCGACGTTGCGCATGCGGGCTGCGACGGTCGCGAAGCGCGGGTCGGCGGCGATCCGCGCCAGGCCGAAGGCGCGACACAGGCCCTGGAACTCGGCGTCCGTGAGCGGCGTCGCGGTGCCCCAGCCGTCGCGCAGGCGCATCAGCGAATAGGTGCTCCCCGGCGAGGGTCGAAGCTCCACGCCCTCGCCCACGAAGGCGTGCTCCTCGGCCGAGTCCGGCCACAGGAAGCCGATCGCGCTGTCGAGCATCGAGAGCTCGACGTGCTGCCCGCCGCCCTGCCGATCGCGCGCGAAGAGCGCTGCCGTCACCGCCTGCGCGGCGGTGATCGCGGTGAGCTTGTCGCAGAGCAGCTGGCGCAGCGGCTGCGGCTCGCCGGTGCGCGGATCCCGCTGCGCGTCGTTCATTCCCGAGTGGACCTGGATCACGTTGTCGTACACGCGCTTCTGCGCGCTCGGCCCCGCGCTGCCGAAGCCGCTGATCGAGAGGTACACGAGGCGCGGATTCAGCGCGTGCAACCGCTCCCAGCCGAAGCCCATCCGTTCTGCGACCCCCGGCCGGAAGTTCTGGATGAAGACGTCCGCCTCGGGAACCAGCCGCTCGAGGATCGCGAGTCCGCGCGGCTTCGAGAGATCGAGCGCGAGCGAGCGCTTGCCGCGGTTGTTCAGGTGGAAGGTCGCGGACATGCCGCCGCGCGAGCTCCCCACCCAGCGCAGCACGTCGCCCCGCCCCGGGGCCTCGATCTTGAGGACACTGGCTCCTTGATCGGCGAGCAGCGCCGCGGCCAGCGGTCCGGAGACGACCGCGCTGAGGTCGAGGATGCGAATGCCGTCGAGGGGACCGGGCACCTCAGCTCCCCGGCCGCAGGTCCCGGGGGAGGCCCAGACCCCGCTCGCCGATCACGTTGCGCTGGATGTTCGAGCTACCCGCCGCGATGCGCGAGGCGAGCTCGAAGAGGAACTGATCGACCCAGTCGATCTCGGCGCCCCCACTGATCGCGGCCCAGCTCGAGCCGGTAGGCGCGGCGAGGCCCCCCGCGCCGAGCAGCTCGTAGCCGAGCTGCGCGATCCGCTCGCCGATCTCGGTGCCGTAGAGCTTGTTCACCAGCATCGCGAGACCGACGTCGGCCTCCTCGCCGTGCGCGACCGCCGAGAGCTGGCGCAGCGTCATGGTCTCCGAGCAGCGGACGTAGCCCTCGATCTCGGCGAGGCGGTCGCGCACGAGCGGGTCCTCTAGCGCGGGCCGCTGGCCGACCCGCGCATCTGCCGCGAGGCGCAGCAGCGCCTGGAAGCGGCCGCGCATCCGGCCGCCTCCGCCGAGGTTGCGCTCGTGCTTCAGGTTCACGCGGGTGACCTTCCAGCCCTGCCCGCGCCCCCCGACGATCCAATCCGCGGGCGTGCGCGCGCCGGAGAGGAAGACCTCGTGGAAGTGCGTCTCGCCGGTGATCTGGCGCAGCGGACGCACCTCGATGCCGGGCTGGCGCATGTCGAGGAGCAGGTACGAGATCCCCGCGTGCTTCGACGCGCCGGGCTCGCTGCGGAAGAGGCCGAACATGTAGTGCGCGTGGTCGGCGTCGCTGGTCCAGATCTTCTGTCCGTCGATCACCCACTCGTCGCCCTCGAGGCGCGCGGTGCTGCGCAGCGCGGCGAGGTCGCTCCCGGCCCCGGGCTCGCTGTAGCCCTGGCACCAGACGAAGTCTCCGGCGAGCGTCGGGGCGATGAAGCGTTCGCGCTGCCACTCCGCGCCGACCTCCAGCAGCGTGGGAACGATCATCCCCACGCCCTGCGGGCCGAGGCGCCAGGGCGCCCGGGCCGCATCGAAGGCCTCGGAGACGATCACCTCGCGCAGCGGGTCGAATGGCTGCTCCGAGCCGCCGTAGCGCCGCGGAACGCTGCGGTAGACGTAGCCGCGCAGCCCCGCAGCGGCGAGAAAGCGCTTGCGATCGGCCGCATCCGGCTGCGTTTCCCGTCGCGCCGGCGGCCACGCGGAGGCGAGGAATTCCTCGATCTCACGTCGGAAGGCCTCGATCTCCGGTCCGTAGCGAAGGTCCATCTACCAGCCCGAGAGTTGCGCCACGCGTTCGCGGTGGGCCCGGGGGGAGCCCAGCCACGCGCGGTCGAACATCGTCCGCTTCACCCAGAACTGCACGTCGCACTCCCAGGTGAAGCCGATCCCGCCGTGCAGCTCGACGGCGCTGCGGCCCACGTGGAGCGCTCGCTCGGTCACGTGCGCCTTCGCGATTGCCGCCTCGCGCGCGCGCTCGCCGGGGAGCTGGTCCCAGGCGTGCGCGGCATACCAGACGAGCCCACGCATCGGCTCCGTCTCGGAGACGAGGTTCGCGAGCTGATGCTTCACCGCCTGGAACTGTGCGATCGGCATGCCGAACTGCTCGCGGACCAGTGCGTAGTCGACCGTGAGACGCACGAGCTTGCACGCGGCGCCGAAGGCATCGGCCGCGAGCAGCACCCGCGCCGCATCCAGCAACGCGGAGGACGCCTCGCGTCCGCCGGGGAGCTCTTCGCCGGGCGCGCCGTCGAACGCCACTTCGGCGAGCGGGCGGGTGCGATCGAGCGGATCGATCGGATCGACGCGCAGGCCCGGCGCGCCGCGCTCCACGAGGAAGAGCCCGCCGCCCGCGCTGCCGACGACGAAGAGATCGGCACTGCACGCGCCCTCGACGAAGGTCTTCCTTCCGCTCAACGCTCCGCTCGTCGCGCAGAGCGTCCACGCCTCGGGAGTCCAGGCGTCGCCCGCCTCGCCGAGCGCGACCGTGCCGACGATCTCACCGGCCGCGAGAGGCGGAAGCCAGCGCTCCCGCTGCGACTCGCTGCCGCCGAGGAGCAGCGCGAGCGACGCGAGCGCGTGGCCCAGGAAGGGGCCCGGCATTGCCGCCTCGCCCAGCACCTCGAAGGCCAACGCGAGATCGAGGAGCTCCTGGCCGGCGCCGCCGAAACGCTGCGGCAGGGCCAGCCCCTGGATGCCGATCTTTGCGGCGGCGCGCCAGAGCGGCGCGTCGCTGCCGCTGCCCGCGTCGAAGCTCCGGCGCAGCCGCGCGGGAGGCAGCTCCTTCGCGACGAACTCGCGAAGGGTCGCCTGGAGCAGCTTCCGCTCGTCGCTGAGACCGAAGTACATGGTGCCGAGCGAAGCTCCCGCCCCGCGTTCAGGTGCTGCGCTCGTAGCGCCAGCCGCTGTCGAGCATCGAGAGGCGGTGGCGCGGGCCCGCGAGGGCCGCGTCGCCCGCCTCGTAGCCGGCATCTCCGTGCCAGAGGGCTACCACTCCTCCCTCGGACTTCGAGATCCGCGTCGTGTAGCGCTCGGGGCTGCGCGCGCTCGCGGTGGCCAGCGCACGCTCGACGTCGCCCATGCCGGCTAGCTCGAAGAGCGTCACGAAGGTCGGCGGAGCGAGCTCGATCTCCTGCGCGTCGCGCCGGCGCAGCGCCTCCTCGGGGCGCAGCCAGGCGTGCTCGTGGATCTCGCCCTCATCGATCGTGACGCGTCCGGCCGGCGCCGGTGCGAGGAAGAACCAGGTGTGGAAGCGAACGGGCGCGATGGCCGGCGGCGTCCAGTGCGAGAAGGGCACGAGGCTCGGCTCCGCGACCGCGAGCCCCGCCTCCTCCTCGGCCTCGCGCACCGCGGCGCGGCGGGCCACGGCGAGCTCGTCCGCGGGGTCGAGGCCTGCGCGGTCCGCTGCGTCGATGCGCCCGCCTGGGAAGACCCACATGCCGCCGAAGGCGATCTTCGAGTTGCGCCGCAGCATCAGCGTCTCGATCCCGCCCGGCGCGTCGCGCACCAGGATCACCGTCGCGGCGGCAACGGGCGGCTTGTCGGAGGGCCCCTTCGTGAGCCACTCGGCGGG
>CAYPSI010000024.1:0-3495 GCA_964413375.1 uncultured Spirochaetales bacterium
CCCTCCGCAGCCGCGCGCCGCCCCGAGCCACCAGATGCCCTCTCGGGCCCGCGCTTCTTCCCTCGACAACTTCTGCAACGAGGCAGGGGCCTGCCCTGCTGCCGCCGCTCAACCCGCCCGTGTCGATCAGGATTACGAGGGTTCTCGACCGGACTCGCGCAGCTTCGCTTGCGGCCCCTGGCCAGTGGCTGTCAGGCGGAGGCGGCGGGAACCACCATTCCGGCGCGGCGCAGCGAGGACTCGAGGAAGGGCTGCACGCTCTTGTTGAAGACGCCGAGCACGTGCCCGCCCGAGAACCAGTGGATCTCGGGCTGGTCCCAGTGGCGCCAGAGCGCGCGAGGGTGCTCGGGCTTCACCACGCGATCTGCGATCCCGGCGTAGATGAAGCGGCCCTCCGGGGGCACGCGCGGCTTCATCGCGAGCGGCGAGACCACGTGCGTGATCGCGCGGATCACGCGCCAGTCGAGCTCGAACTCGTCGTCGTAGCGGCGCATGATCCAGGGCATGTTGTCCTGCGCCGCGAGCGGGAAGTCGACCATCGGGATGCCGGCCACGATGCAGGCGAGCCCATCCTCGAGCCCAGCGACGAGAGACGAGACGTAGCCGCCGAGCGATACGCCGTAGAGCCCGATCCGCTCTCCCCCGCGCGCGCGGATCCACGAGACGAGCCGGCGCAGGTCCCAGGTGCCCTGCGCGAAGAGATGCACGAGGCGGATGTAGTCAGGAGCCAGCACCTCGCCGCCGCTGAAGCGCGTGGCGCCACGGTCCCCGTGCAGCGGCAGACAGGGAAAGGCGAGGTTGAGGCCGAGCCCCTCGTGCAGCAGGCGCACTGGGAAGGCCGAGAGATTCACCATCGGCGAGCCCATCCCGAAGCCGTGCACGCAGACGAGCCACGGGCGCGGCTCTCCCGCGTGCTCGAGCACGTAGGCCTGGGCCGTGCCATTGCTCGGATGCTCGATCCAGCGCTCGCGCCCCGGCTCACCGGCGTGCGGCTCGTAGCCGCTCGCGAAGACGAGGCGCTGGAAGCGCCGCCGCCGCGGCCCCGACCAGGTGCTCTCCTCGCGGATCTCGGGGTCGAGTAGCGGAGGCGGAGTCTCGTGGTAGGCGACCGGGTTGGCGAGCCAGCCGCGCTCCTCGAAGAGGCGGCGCGCCTGCTCGGCCTCGTCCACCATGCGGCGCACGGCTTCCGGCAGCGGAAGGCCGGTCATCACGCTCGTCGAGAGCGTGAAGGTCCGGTCGAGAAGCGCCTCGCCAATCAGCGAGAGCGAGGGCTTTGCCGGCGGGACGTCGCGGTAGCGCGACTGCCGACGCATCGCGAGCCAGGTCTCGGCGATGAGCGCCCCGATCTGCTGGGCCGGAACCGTCAGGAACTGCTCGAGAGCCATCCGGCCTCCGCGCGGCCATCCCCCGGGAGCGCGGGGCGCACCATCCGCAGACTCGCTGGCGGCGAGCCGGCGGTCAAGGGCACCCCACGCGCGGGCTCCCCGGAGCTCGCGACCCTCGCGGTGATCGACGGCGGCAGCGGATATCTTTGCGCCCGTGTACGCGCTGCTCTTCGCGCTGCTCTCGGCCCTGCTCTTCGGCGCGTCGACGCCGGCGAGCAAGCTGCTGCTCCGCGACCTCGAGCCCCTTCAGCTCACGGGGCTCCTCTACCTCGGCGCCGCAGCGGGCGTGGCGCCGATCGTCTGGTTCGAACGCCGGCGCGGCGTGCGCGCGATCGGAGGCCGCGGCAATGCGGCGCGCCTCGCTGGCGCGGTGCTGCTCGGCGGGCTGCTGGGCCCCGTCCTGATGCTCTTCGGCCTGCGCCAGAGCCAGGCGGGCTCCGTGTCGCTGCTGCTCAATCTCGAGATCGTCGCGACCGCGGTGCTCGGGGTTGCGTTCTTCCGCGAGCCCCTCGGTCGCCTCGGCTGGGTGGGCGTCGCCGGTGTCGTCGCCGCCGGCGCGATCCTCGCCGGGAGCGCGGGCTGGCCCGGCTTCGTCTCCGCGCTGCTGATTGCGGCGGCCTGCGTCTGCTGGGGGCTCGACAATCACTGGACCGCGCTGATCGACGGGATCACGCCGGCGGCGAGCACGCTGGCGAAAGGGCTCGGCGCAGGCGCCGTGGCACTCGCGCTCGGCATCGCCGCCGGGCCCTTCGCGGCGCCGCCGGCGCTTGCGGCGGCGGCTCTCGTGACGGGCGCCCTCTCGTACGGCGCCAGCATCGCGCTCTACATCGCCGCGGCCCACGAGCTCGGCGCGACGCGCGCCCAGAGCGTCTTCGCGAGCGCTCCCTTCGTCGGCGCGGGCCTCTCCTTCGCGCTGCTCGGGGAGCCTTTCGGATGGGAGCACGCGGCCGCGACTCCGCTCTTCGCCCTCTCGCTGGTGGCACTTCTCCGCAGCCAGCACGCCCACCCGCACGTGCACGACGCGACCCTGCACGTGCACAGCCACAGCCACGACGACAGCCACCACCTCCACGCGCACCCGGGGCTGCCGCGAACGGCGCGCCACACGCATCCGCACCGCCACGAGCGCCTCGAACACGCGCATCCCCACTGGCCGGACGTCCACCATCGACACGGCCACCGGGGCGGCAACGCCCACTGATCCGAGCTGCGGCTGCGGCCGCCCCGAGGAAGACCATGCCCGATTCCCTTTCCCATCCCGACCCGCATCTGCTCGTCGAGAAGCGCGACGGCGTCCTGATCCTGGTGATGAACCGCCCCGCCAAGCGCAACGCGCTGAGCCCCGAGATGCTGGTGCGGATGGCGGCGGCATTCCGCGAGTTCCGGGACTCGCCGGAGCTGCGGGTCGCCATCCTGACCGGCGCGGGAGACGAGGACTTCTGCGCCGGAGGTGATCTCGAGCTCACGATGCCGCTGATGACGGGAGCCCGGAAGCCCGAGAGCGAGTGGGACCGGCGCCTGCTCGGAGACCTCTCCCAGTTCAGCGACGCGATCCTGCGCGGCTTCGAGCTCTACAAGCCGGTGATCGCGGCGGTCAACGGCCGCGCGCTCGGCGGCGGGACCGAGATGACCAACGCCTGCGACCTGCGCGTCGCCGCGGAGCACGCGGTCTTCGGGACCCCCGAGGCGCGCGTGGGCCTGCTGCCCGGTGGAGGCTCGCTGACGCGCCTGCCGCGCCAGATCCCGTGGGCGAAGGCGATGGAGATGCTGCTGGTGGGAGAACCCTTCTCGGCGCAGGACGCGCTCGCGATGGGACTGCTCAATTATGTCGTGCCGCGGGGGCAGGTGATGCAGAAGGCGCTCGAGCTCGCGGGCAAGCTCGCGGCGAACGGGCCGCTCGCGCTGCGCAAGATCAAGGAGGGGGTGCTGCGCGCGAGCGGGCGCCCGCTCGAGGAGGCGCTGCGCATCGAGAACGAGGTCTCGGCGGCCGTGATGACGTCTCGCGATGCGCGGGAAGGACCTCGCGCGTTTCGCGAGCGGAGGCCTCCGCGCTTTACCGGCGAGTAGCTCGGCTGCTTCCTACCGGGCTTCGCTTGCGCAGCCCTAGGCC
>CAYPSI010000025.1:0-6946 GCA_964413375.1 uncultured Spirochaetales bacterium
CACGAGACGATCCGACTCGCGGGCTTCGAGGGCATTCCGCTCGTCGGCGACGTCTATGGCGAACGCGACGCATGGCCCGTGCTGCTGATGCACGGCGGCGGGCAGACGCGGCATGCGTGGGGGGGGACGGCCGCTGCGCTCGCACGCGCGGGGTGGCGCGCGGTGTCGCTGGACCTGCGCGGACACGGCGACAGCGGATGGGCCCCGAACGGCGATTACTCGTTCACGAGCTTCGGCGCCGACTGCATCGCCGTGTGCGACCAGCTCGGCCGGCCTCCGGTGTTGGTGGGCGCCTCGCTCGGCGGCGTATCGGCGATCCTCGCCGAGGGCAACAGCGACCGTGTCGTATCGAGCGCTCTGGTGATCGTGGACGTCACGCACCGCAACAACCCGGAGGGCATCCAACGCATCACGGACTTCATGGCGTCGGGGCTCGGCGGCTTCGCCACGCTCTCGGACGCTGCGGCCGCGATCGCGGCCTACACGCCCCACCGCAAGCGCGCGCCGAATCCGGAGGGTCTCGCGAAGGTGCTGCGACGCAGGGAGGACGGGCGCTGGCACTGGCACTGGGATCCGGCCTTCCTGTCGCGCAAGGGCGGTGAGGTTCCGCCGCCCGACTTCCAGGCCCTCTTCGAGGTAGCCCTCGCGAACATCGCGGTGCCGACGCTGCTCGTACGCGGGAAGCTCTCCGACGTCGTCACCGAGGAAGGCGTGAACGACTTCCTCGCGAAGATCCCGCACGCGAAGCTCGCGGACGTGAGCGATGCGGCGCACATGGTGGCGGGCGACCAGAACGACGCCTTCTCGAGCGCGGTGATCCACTTCCTCGAAGAGGCCGTGCGGCCGCAACTTCCCTAGCGGCGGCGCCTCCCCGCCGAGCCCGGACGAGGGGGCGCGCTTGCGCGCCGGGACGGCGTGCCGCATCGCGAGAATCTCGGCTTCAATCGAACTCTGGAGCGGGCCGATACGATCGCCATGGATCGACTCGAAGCGCTCAGCCGCCTGGCAGGTCGGATCGTACCCTTGTGCCGGATTCCCTCGGATCTCACCGGCATGGTCTCGGTGTCGGAGGCGGAGGTGCCGGCTCAGGCGGCGGGAGCCTCGCCAGAGGCGGTCGAGCGCGTCTGGAAGCGCGTGGAGTCGCTCTACCGGACCGGAGCGCATCCGGCGCTACAGATCTGCATCCGCTGTGACGGGCAGGTGCTGCTCGAGCGCGCGATCGGTCACGCGTCGGGCAACGGGCCGAACGATGCCCCGCAGGCTCCGAAGCGGCCGGCCACGGTCGACACGCGCTTCAACCTCTTCTCCGCCGCCAAGGCCATCACCGCCATGGTGATCCACAAGCTCGACGAGAAGCGGGCCCTCCACCTGGACGACCGCGTCTGCGACTTCATCCCCGAGTTCGGTCGCTACGGCAAGGACCGCATCAGCATCCGCCACATCCTGGCCCACCGGGCGGGCATCCCGAATCTGCCGCCGGGCGCGCTCGATCTCGATCTGCTCCAGACGCCCGACCGCGTGATCGAGCTGCTCTGCGAGGCGCGGCCCCGCACACGGCCGGGCCGCCTGGTCGCCTACCACGCGGTGAGCGGCGGCTTCCTCCTGGCCGAGGTCGTACAGCGTGCCTCGGGATCGAGCATCCGTGAGGTGTTCGAGAAGGAGATCGCCCTTCCGCTGGGCCTCCACAAGACGAGCTACGGCGTGCATCCCAGGGACGTCGACCAGGTTGCCGTCAACGCCGCCACCGGGCCGCCCCTTCCGCCGCCTCTCTCCTGGATCCTGCGCGGCGCGCTGGGGGTGGGGGTGCGGGAGGCGGTCGAGCTCTCCAACGATCCGCGCTTCCTGACCAGCATCATCGCAGCCGCAAACGTCGTGACCACCGCCGGCGAGCTCGCGACGCTCTACGATTGTCTACTCGGCGAGGGAAGGCTGGGCGAGGTGCGCGTCTTCGACCCGCGCACGGTGCGCCACGCCACCTCGGAGCAGAACTTCTGGGAGATCGACCTCACCCTGGGTCTGCCGATCCGCTACGGACTCGGCTTCATGCTCGGCAGCGAGGGCCCGAGCCTCTTCGGCTGGAACAATCCGAGGGCCTTTGGTCACGTCGGGTTCACGAACGTCCTCTCCTGGGCCGATCCCCAGCGCCGCCTCGCGGTGGCCCTTCTCACCAGCGGGAAGCCGATCCTCGGTCCGCACGTGGCTCGCCTCGTGCAGCTGATGGTCGAGATCGGCCGCGCGTTCCCCAAGGTGTGCGGGTCGGGAACCGGCCGTCGCCGCTTCCTCAACCGCACGCCGAGTTCGGGAATCCCTGGCTCGGCATGAGCTCTCTCGCCGCTCCTGGCCCAACTCACCTCGAACGCTGAGCGTTCATCGATACCCCCGAGCATCACCGACCGACGGCCCCCCGTTCAATCAGGGGACGCGCATGGCCGATGACGGTCCGGGCGGGCTCCTGGCCGCACTCGTCCGAAGCATCGGGTCGGAACGGAATGGAAGGCAGCGCCTACCTCCTCGAGATCATCGCCGCCCTCGCGTACCTCGTGGTCGGGGGCCGCCTGCTCGATCGCGCCCGCCGCACGGGCGAGGCGCCCGAGCGCCTGCTCGGCCTCTACTTCGCCTTTACGGGCGTCTCCTACCTGCTCTATGAGCTGCCGCTCTTCCTCGAGCTACCGGCGATCGTCACGCCGATGTTCTTCGCCGGCCGGGTCGTGTACGCGCTCGGCATCGTGCCGCTGGCCCTCTTCATGCGACGCGTCTTCCATCCAGGCGACACCTGGGCGAGATGGCTCGTGTGGGCGTGCGCGCTTTGCCTGTTCGCGGGGCTGCTCTTCTCGGCACTCGCCGGAGATCTGGAGGGCATGACGCTCTCGAACGGCTGGTTCTGGGTCGAGTGGATCGGCTACACGGCGCCGTTCGGCTGGGTCGCCATCGACTCCCTGCTCTCGTTCGCCAACGCGACGCGGCGGGCGCGAATCGGGCTGTGCGAGGCCGTCGTCGTCAATCGCTATCTACTGTGGGCGATCTTCGGTGCGCTCCAGGTCGCCGGCAGCCTCGCTCTGCTTCCGATGTACAGCAGCGTTGCGGAGGAGCGGCTGATCGCGGCCTGGGCCGATGCGCTGGTTGGCGGGCTGGAGCTCGCCTCCCTCGCCGTGATCTGGTTCGTGTTCTTCCCGCCCGTCGCGTATCGCCGCTGGTTGAGTGGCGCCGCTCGGACCTCGCAGACTCCGGTGGAGAATTGAGCGTGGAGCGGAACCTCTTCGAGCTCGCAGCGGATCTGCTCGAGCGGCACTCCGCGCTCGATCGCCTCGAGGCCCGCGGCGCGCTACGCCTCGCGCTGAAGGACGCTGGGCTCCGTGCGGAGGCCCTCGGCAGCCGGGAGATCGCCGCCGTCCTGCAGAAGCTCATGCCCGAGCGCCTGGCGAAGATGGGGGTCAGCGAAGGGGCCTCGCTCTGCGAGCGGGTGTTGGGCGAGATCGCGCGAATCGCCGCGCGGACCGGCTCGGCTCCCGAGGCGGATCGCGATCGGATCTTCCGCCGCCTCGGTGGAGACTGACGCAACCGCGGGCGCCCGGCTGGACCCCGGCCCCAAATCCGTCGAAAGAACCGGCAAGGCGACGGGAGGTCCTGGCGGGGCGGACGGGACTCGAACCGGCAACTTCGTCTTTAACTGCTTGGGATAGAAAGAATCCTTGGCGATCTTGATCTGATAGCCAATTTGCTATCATCGTATTATGTCGGTTCGTCTGGATCCCGCTCTGCTGGTTCGCGAGGCCCGGTCCAGGGCAGGTCTCACCCAGCGCGAGCTGGCCGCTCGCGCGGGTACCTCGCAGTCGGTCGTCGCCCGGGTCGAGGCGGGCCAGACCCGTCCGGGAAGTGGAACGCTCCGGCGGTTGCTCGAAGCAGCGGGTTTCGAGCTTCGGGCCGAGCTCGTTCTCCTTCCCGTCGTCGAAACCCACATGCTCGAAGACGTTGCGCGGATTCTGGCGCTCACTCCGGAACAGCGGCTTCGCGAAGTCGGCAACGTGAGCCGCTTCGAGTCGGCGGCACGCCGTGTCTGAAGGCGCCCCCCTCGATCCGGAGCGACTCATCCAGACCCTCGATCGACACGGAGTTGCGTACGTCCTGATCGGAGCGCTCGCGGCCCGGCTCCACGGTTTTCCCCGGCTGACTGCCGATGCGGACATCACGCCCGCCCGGAATACGGAGAACCTCGAGAGGCTGGCCGCGGCACTCCAGGAGCTGGATGCCCGCGTCTACACGGAGAGTGTGCCAGAGGGTCTGCCGTTCGATTGCAGCGCCGCGACCCTGGCTCGCGCCGATCTCTGGAATCTCGTCACGGCTGCCGGACGCCTGGACATCGCCTTCACCCCTTCCGGGACCCGCGGATTCGAGGATCTCCAAAGGGGCGCGGTCCGGTTCGACGTGTTCGGCGTCGAGATCCTCGCGTCCGATCTTCCCGACATCATCCGCTCCAAGGAGGCAGCCGACCGACCCCAGGACCGGCAGGACGTCATCGTGCTCCGGGAGATCCTGCGCCGGAGGAACACGGGGGATTGAGCGGCATCGCCCACAACGACTGCTGACTTCAGGTCCTCACGGATGATCCTGGTGTCATGCGCAGCATCCTGGTGTCATGCGCAGCAATTGGCAGCCGCGAGCGAGCGGTGGGCAGGTCACCCCGACATCGGGTCGCTGGTCTACTCCTGGACGATCTTCGAGTCGCCGCGCCCCCAGTATCGGTCCTTCAGCAGCCGCTTGTAGAGCTTTCCGGTGGGCAGGCGCGGGAGCTCGCGCTCGAAGTCGACGGAGCGAGGGCACTTGTACGCCGCCAGATGCTCGCGCGCGTAGGCCATCAGCTCCTCGGCCAGGGCCTCGTCGCCCTCGACGCCCGCGACGGTCTGCACGACCGCCTTCACCTCTTCTCCGAGATCTGCATGCGGCACCCCGACGACCGCCACGTCCTCGACCTTCGGATGCGTGATCAGCTCGTTCTCGATCTCCTGGGGATAGATGTTCACCCCGCCCGAGATGATCATGAAGGACGCCCGGTCGGTGAGGTAGAGAAAGCCCTCTTCGTCGACGTAGCCCACGTCTCCGAGCGCCGTCCACGCGGGGTGCTTCGGGTGCTGCGCACTGCGCGTCTGCTCGGGGTCCTTGTGGTACGCGAAGGGCACCTTGTCCCGCTCGAAATAGACGATGCCCGCCTCGCCAGTCGACAGCTCTTCGCCGCTCTCGTCGCAGATGTGGATCGTCCCCATCACCGCGCGGCCAACGGACCCGGGATGGGCGAGCCAATCCTGCGGCCCGACGTAGGTCAGACCGTTCAGCTCGGTCCCGCCGTAGTACTCGTGGAGGATCGGTCCCCACCACGCGAACATCTGCTCCTTCACCTTGCGCGGGCAGGGCGCAGCGGCGTGGATCGCCACCCGGTGGGCGGAGAGGTCGAAACCGGTGCGCTCCTGCTCCGGCAGCTTCAGCATGCGCGAGAACATGGTGGGCACCCACTGGCTGTGGGTGACCGCGTACTTCTCGAGGGCCCGCAACGCCTCCAGGGCATCGAAGCGTTCCATCATGATCACCGTTCCGCCGAGCGACTGCATGGAAGTGCAGAAGCCGATGGGCGCCGAGTGGTAGAGCGGCGCGGGCGAGAGGTAGACGGAGTCCGCCTCCACGCGGAAGAGGCCCTTCAGCACGAGGTTCATGGCCAGGCCTTGCGAGACCGGCCGATCGGGCAGCGGCCGCGCGATCCCCTTGGGCCGCCCGGTCGTTCCCGAGCTGTAGAGCATGAACTCGCCGAGCGGCTCCTCCTCGAGAGGCTCCGGGGCGTGCCCGGCGAGGGCCGCCTCGTAGCTCTCGAAGCGATCGGAGGCAGACTCCGGCGGGCCGTCGACCACCAGGAAGCGCCGGCAGCCGGGCGCCCGATCGGGAATCCCAGCCGCCGCGTCGTGCACCGCGCGCGAGGACACCAGCACCCGCGCCCCGCAGTCGTCCACGATGTAGGCGGCCTCCGGCGCGGTGAGGTAGCGGTTCACGGTGGTGAGGTAGAGCCCGGATCGCAGCGCGGCCCAGGCGACCTCGAAGTAGCGAAGGTGGTTCTCGAGGAAGACCGCGATGTGGTCGCCTCGGCGCAGCCCATCGGACCAGAGGAGCTGGGCCAGCCGGTCGGAGCGCGCGTCGAGCTCGGCATAGGTGATCACCTCGCCGGTGCGGGCGGAGATGGCGGCGGCCTTGTCCGGCGAGGTCTTTGCGTGGTTTCCCGGATACATGCCCTCTCTCCGATGACCGCACATGGCGGAGCTTCCAAACTATGATACTAGTTAAACGCTCGCAAGGGAGAGCCGGCCATGGTGACCGACATCGACGGTCGCGATCTCATCTCGCCTCGCGCCTACGCGGAGCGCGGGATCCCCCATGATCAGTTGACGGACCTCCGCCGGCTGGACCATCTCCACTTCTGCGAGCCGCGTGGCTTCGACTCCTTCTACCCCGTGGTGCGGCACCGGGACATTTGCGAGATCTCCAAGCAGCCCGACCTTTTCTCGAACCGCCGGGGCATCGTGCTGGAGAGCAAGCACCAGAAGACGATCCTCGAGGCGGAGTCGGGCCTCGGGACGCTTCGCGCGATCCTCGTGATGGATCCGCCCGAGCATCGCGACTACCGCAAGATCGCCGCGCCGTGGTTCACGCCGCGGGCCATCATCGAGCGCGTGGACCCGGTGGCGCGCGAGAGCGCCAGGGGCCTGGTGGACCGGCTGGTCGAGCGGGCACGCGGCGGCGAGGGCCAGTGCGAGTTCGCGAACGAGATCGCAGCGGCGCACCCGCTCCGCATCCTCTCGACGATATTGGGCGTGCCCCGCGAGGAGGAGCCTCGAATCCTCGCACTCACCACCCAGCTCTTCGCGTCGGACGATCCCGACCTCCAGCGCGAGGGCGAAGATCGCCTGGC
>CAYPSI010000026.1:0-18182 GCA_964413375.1 uncultured Spirochaetales bacterium
CGCATCGACGAAGGGACTCCCCACCCGCCACGCCCGCGCCGCGAGGCGCAGCCGCGCGGCGAGCGAGTCGAGACAGCTCGCCACGACCGCGCCGAGCAACTCGCCCATCGGAAGCGTCTCGACCGGCGCAGCGACAGCCTCTACGCGCAGCCCCGGACGGATCGCGTGCAGCCGCTCGGCCTGCACCTCCACCTTGCTGCGCCCGACCGCGCGGGCGTCGATATCCTGGCCCGAGGGCTGATCCGCCTCGTAGGCATCCGGATCGCACAGCACCACGCGCTCCACTCCCGGGATTCGCGCCAGCAAGGGCGCGAGGAAAGAGCCGATGTTGCCCACCCCGGCCGCAACCACGGTCACGCCGCCGCTCGAAGCGGCCTGCGACTCATTGCGACCGCGTCCCTTGCCCAGCGCGAAGTAGCCCGCGCGCTCTCCTTCGCCCTGTACGCCCAAGACCTCGCCCGCCCGAAGCCCGCGCTCGGACAACGGGCGGTCGAGCAGCTCGCCCGGGACCTGTGCGGCCGCGATCCGCTCGACGAGATCGAAGCCGCGCACCGAGCGAATCGACCCGCAGAGAGGGCAGCGGCGCGCTCTCTGGTCCAGCCCCTCGCGCAGACGCCAGGTCGCCTCTTCGAAGCCGCAGTCAGCACAGGTGAGCTTCGAGACGAACGCTTGATCGGGGACGAAGAGCTGCGGCACAGTGCTTTCCCCGCCGCCGAGCGCGAGCGCCGCGCGCAGGGTCAGATCGCCGATCGAACGCACCGACCAGCGCTCGTGCGAAGAACGGCAGGCCGGGTTGCGGACGAGGCGACTCACGACGAGCGAGTGACTGCTCGCGTCGAAGAGCACCTCGCGGCCCGCCGCGACGCGCTCGAGATCGCCCGCCACGAGCTTTCCGATCTCGACCGCCTGGAGCGACGCGGCGAGGCACCCGGCCAGAGCATTCCCCTGCGTGGCCATCAGAGCCCCTCCGGGGTCCAGCGCAGACCGGTCGCGAGATCCGTCGGTTGATCGCAGAGCGCGCACGTTGCGAGGTAGGTCCAGCACTCCCGCTCCGCGCGCTGGTGGTGCAGCACCTGGCAACCCGGACAGCGCACCGAGAGCTCCCCGCGCGCGATCGTAGACGCGCAGCGCGGGCAACGCGGCGCATCCTCGCGTTCGCATGCTTCCACACGGGCGAGGCTCTCCGTCGAGAAGTAGACCGCCTCCCCACCGCCCACGCGCAGCTCGTCGCGATCGCGCAGCAACGCGATGCCGAGTGCCACCGGCTCACCGTTCACGAGCAAGCGCGCGTTTCCGTTGGCGATCAGCGCCCAGCCGCTGCCCGAGCCATCGGCGCCCTCGCAAGCGAGCAAGAGCGGCGCATCCGCGGGCGCGTTCTCCCGCTCCTGCTCGTCCCACAGTGCGGCCTCCGCGCCACCTTCCGCATGACCAAGGGAGTAGACGCTTCTCTCGAGCGGCTCGACATCCCAGCCATCGATGATCGGCAAGAAGATCCGGCTCATCCGCTCATCCCCCTCGCCATCTGCCGTCTCGATCCTCGAAGGCGTGCGTTCGTCGAAGTGCTCGTCGATCATTGCGCATCCGCTGCGCGTCGTGCGCTTGGGCCGAGGCGACGTCTTGGCCCGAAATGAAAGCGACGACGAGCGACCCGAAGCCTTCGCTCACGCCCCGCGGGCGCTCGCCTCGGCGCGCACGCGTCGCACACATCGCCCACCGTCGGAGAACTGTGGGAGCGCGTCTCCGGCGCGAAGCGCAGGGTCATGTCCATGCCGTTGAAGTACTCGAAGCCCGAGAGCAGGTCGGGGCACTCGGCGAGCATCCGCGAGAGCAGCGTCGAGCCGCAGCGGCCGGTGCCGACGATCACGCGATCCACGCGCGCTCCCGCGTGGTAGCCTGGGCCAGGATAGGAGTCGCGCAGCATGGGAGCGAGTCTCGGCGCCGAGTGGGAGGCCTTCTGCGAGGCCCTCCGCGTGGCGCAGCGCCTGGTCGGCGCGGAGGGCGCACCCGATTCTCCGCGCGACCGCGCGGAGGGCTTCCGCTATCTGACGCGTTTTCTCGCGGCCGGGATCGTGCAGTGCGTATCGCACGCGGACCCGGACCATCCGGTCTTCGGCCGGATGATCGACACCACGATGCCGTGGGGGCTCGACGATCCGGACACGCTCTACCTTTACGCCCCCGTGCGCGGGGGTGCGCGCTACCGGATCTCGGGAAAGCGGGGGAGCGCGCACCACATGGACCTCCAGGTGAACTTCGGGCACTTCTCACAGGGCGAGATCGCGAGCTGGGGGACGCTCGACTCGATCGACGGCTTCGGCCTCGCGACGGCGGCGGACGGGGCCTTCGAGCTGACGCTCTCCGAGCAAGCCGGGAGCGGAAACCACCTACGGCTCGCGCCGAACGCCGAGTTCGTGCTGGTCCGCCAGTACTTCGCCGACTGGGAGCGAGAGCGCCCGGCGGATCTGTGGATCGAGCGCGAGGACGCAACCTGGCCGATCCCACCGCCCAGCGAGGCGCAGGTGGCCGCGCGCCTCGCACGGCTGCGCGACTGGCTCGAGAAGGGCGCTGCGCTCTGGGACCGGATGAGCCGAGGGCTGCTCTCGATGCCGCCGAACACGCTGGTGGTTCACCACGCGGCGGATGCCGGCGAGCGCGCGGGGATGCGCGGGCAGGCCTACGGGACGGGAAACTTCCACTGCGGGGCGGAGGAGGCCGTGATCGTCGAGCTGCGCCCTCCCCGCTGCCACCATTGGAGCCTCTCGCTCGCGAACTTCTGGTGGGAGGCGGTCGAGTACGCATCGCGTCAGAGCTCGTTGAATCACTACCAGGCGCGCCTCGACGCGGACGGCTGCGTGCGTGCGGTGATCGCCCACACGGATCCGGGCGTTCCGAACTGGCTCGACCCGGCCGGGAACCTGCGCGGAACGCTCGCCGCGCGCTTCCTGCTCGCAGACGAGGCTCCCGCGCTGGCGCTCCGGGTCGTGCCGCTCGACCGCGTACGCGACGAGCTCCCGCCCGACACGCCGCGGATCGACCCCGCGGCCCGCGCCGCGAGCCTTGCGCGCCGCCGACGGTCTGTGCTGCGCCGCTTCCGCTGCTGAAGAGCCCCGGGGCGAAGCGATCAGAAGAGCAGGACGAGCGCGCCGATCGCCGCGAGGGCCCACAGCAGCCGGCGCTGCTCGCTGCGGCGACGGTCGGACTCGAAGGCCAGCTCGGAGTTGAGGCCAGACACCAGGTTATGTAGCTCCGTCTCGAGGCCCGCCAGGCGCCCCTCGAGCAGATGCAGCAGCCGCGCCTCGACCTCCGGCACGCGCTTGCCGAGGTTCTCGTCGAGCGCGGCGAGCTGCCGCTCGATGGAGGTCACGCGCTCGAAGATCGCGCCCTCCCAGCGGATCGCACCGGGCTCCCCGAGGGTCTCCTCGGGCTCCGGGTCGGCGCTGCTCGCCGCGAGCTCGGAGCGCCGCGCCTCGGCACGCAACAGAGATTGGAAGACGTTGCCCATGGGTCGATCCCTCCCTGCTCGGAGTTCCGGTGCTGATTCTATCGCGTTCTGGTCTTAGGACGTTACGAGGATTCGAGCGGTGGCTGGCCTCTCCGGCTCGAGGACGCTGCGAGAATCCGGGCGGTGGCAGCCCTCTCCGCTCGGCTGCGCCTCGCTGCGCGCTTCGCTTGCCTTCCCCAAGGCTCGCGCGATCCTCGGGCGTGTGAGCTCGATGCTGGAGATCGCTGGGAAAGAGGGTTGCCCCCATCGGCCGCCGTGCCCGGGGTGCCCGCGCTGGGGGGGGGCGGGGGTGTCGGGAGAGGCGCTGCGGCGGCTCGAGGAGCTTGCGGCGAGGCACGGGATTGCGGCGCCTGTGGTGGAGGGGGGGGCCAGTCTGGGTTATCGCCACCGGGCGCGGCTGATGGTGCGCGGGCGGGCGGGCGCGCCGAGGATCGGGCTCTTCCAGGCGGGGACGCATCGCATCGTCGACACGCCCCGCTGCGCCGTCCATCACCCGCGCATCAACGAGGTGGCCGCAGCGCTTCGCCGCGCGATGCGTGCTGTCGGAATGCAGCCCTATCTGGACCGATCGCACACCGGCTTGCTGCGCGCGGTGCAGGTGGTGGTGGAGCGCGAGCGCGCGCGCGTCCAGGTGGTGCTCGTCGCGAACTCGAAGGATCCGCACTCGCTCGACGCGCTGGCGGCGGCGCTGCACGCCGAGCTCGGAGACCTCGTACAGGGCCTCTTCTGGAACGGGAATCCCGCGCGCGCGAACGCGATCCTCGGCCCGCACTGGCGGCGGCTCGCCGGTGAGCCGATGCTGCGCGAGCGGATCGGCGGCGCCAGCGTCTTCTTTCCGCCGGGCGCCTTCGGCCAGGCGAACCTCCCGCTCTTCGAGCGCATCGTCACGCGCGTCGTGGGCTGGGTTCCCGAAGGCGCGCGCGTGGTCGAGTTCCACGCCGGCTGCGGTGCGCTGGGGCTCGGCCTGCTCGCGAGAGCATCGCAGGTCGTGATGAACGAGCGCGAGCCAGCGGCGCTCGACGGGCTCGCGCGCGGCCTCTACGAGCTCGCGCCGGAGCTCCGCGAGCGTGCGGAGGTAGCAGCAGGCCCTGCGGCGGATCACGCCCGGCGGGTGGCAGAGGCTGACTGCGTCGTGGTCGACCCTCCGCGCCGCGGGCTCGATTCGGAGCTCCTCGAAGCGCTGCGAGACCGCCCTCCCGCGCGTCTGGTCTATCTGAGCTGCGGGCTCGATGCGTTCCTGCGCGAGGCCGAGGCGCTCGCCTCGGCGGGACTCGTTCCCGCGGAGCTCGTGGCGGTGGCGCTCTTTCCGTACACCGATCACGTCGAGACCGTCGCGCGCTTCGAACGTCGCGCCGGCTGATCCTCGTCGCGGCTCAGACCACGAGCAGGACTGCGTCCGCTGGCTCGCCGGTCGCGCGGGAGACGGCCTCTGCGTAGAGCGCCACCTGGCGCGCGTACTCGGAGCGACGCGTTTCGAGCTCGCGATCGGTCTTGAAATCGACGACGGTCCAACGGGCTTCGCCGCGCGCGGCATCGGCCGGCTCGCGGAACGCGAGATCGACGACGCCCTCGGCGAGCGATCCGTCCGCAAGCCGCAGCGCAACCGGCGTCTCGCGGCGCAGACCGCTGCGCTCGCCGGCCCGGAACGCGCGCAGCAGCAGCGGATGCGCGAGCGCCGCCAGCGCGGCCTCGGCGGCAGCGGCGATCTCGTCGGCAGCGGCCCCGAGCAGGCGGCCCTGGCCCTCCGCCGTCGCGCGCACGTCGGAGGCGCCCGCGCCGGGCGCGACGCTCGCGAGCACCGCGTGCACCAGCGAGCCGAAGCGCAGCCCGCCGGGACGCCCGGATCGCGCCACGGAGACCTGCTCGATCCGCACCGCCGGAAGCTCCGCTCCTCCGGGCTCGGGCTCCACGGCGGCGAGCGCCGTCACCGCGGCGACCCGCAGCGACGGCTCGCCGCCGCGCGAGAGCGCCTCGCCGCGCGAACGCTGCCAGCGCGCGTGCGCCTGCTCGCCCTCCGCGGCATTCACTCCTTCGGCGTCGGCCGCGAGGATCTGCTGCTGACGCAAGCCGACCTCCTCCTCGCGATCGAGATCGAGCACGCGCGGGTCCCACCAGACGACAGGCCCCCCGCCCTCCCGCGCCGCGTGCAGACCCGGGCTCACCGGCGGCGTAGCGAGCCTCGCTCGCGGCGGGCGCTCGAGCACCGAATCCTCTCCAAAGGCCGGACAGCCCGGCGCCTCGCGCGGGCGCCGCCGCTGCTCGGAGCTCGGATGCACGACGGGATTCAGCGCATCGAGCCAGCCCTCGCGCTCTGCGTCGCCCACCACCGGAACGACCAGCAGGTCGCGCGCCCGCGTCGCAGCGACGTATGCGAGGCGCACCGCCTCCTCGTCGTCGCGGCTGCGCTCGACTCCGGCGGCCTCGAGAAGCTCGAGCGGCGCGCAGCCGCACAGCGCCTCGGCGAAGAGCCCCCTGTCTACGTCGACATGGCGCGTCGGCATCTCGCGCGAGCGCTTGCAGCTGGGATCCGCGAGGATCACGACCGGGAACTCGAGCCCCTTGGCGCGGTGCACCGTCATGATGCGCACGCCTTCGGTGCCTTCCTCGACCACCGGCGCGTCCTCCGCCTCGCCGCTCTCGGACTCGGCGAGCAGGTGCTCCGCAAACGCGCGGAACGAGGCGGCGCCGCCGCGCTCGAAGCGCCGCGCGAGGTCCTGGGTGCGCAGGCAGTTCGCGAGGGCCTGCTGACCCGTCGGCCAGATCGCGATTCCCGCGTGTGCGCGCACCGCGGCGAGCAGCCGGGAGAGCGTCGCCGCAATCGGCCGCCGGTTGCGCCCCTGGTGCAGGCGGGCCAGCACGCCGAGCGCCTCCGCGACCTCGCGCTCGGGTCCCGCGAGCAGGTCCGGCTCGAGGCGCCGCAGCGGGTGCAGGCGCCCTACCCGGTGGCGGAAGGCCAGCAGCGCATCGTCGCCGAGCGCGAAGAGGGGCCCGCGCAGCGTCGCGAAGACCCGCAGCTCGTCGTCGGGCCACTCGATCGCGCACAGCGCGTTGCGGATCGCGAGCACCTCCTCGCGCGCATGGAAGGAGCGCCCGCCGACGAGCACGTGCGGCACGCCGCGCACCTCGAGCGCGCGGACGTAGCCGCGCGTCACGTCGGTGCGGAAGCTCCGGAAGCGCCGGAACAGGATGCAGACGTGGCGGGAAGCCACCGGGACGGGCTCCCCGCTGCCGCGCTCCGTCACCTTCCAGCCGCTCTCGTGGACGAGCCAGTCGACGAAGGCGCCGACCGCGTCGGGGAGCGACGCGTCGACCGCGAAGTCTGTCAGCGTCCCGAACTTCCCGTACGGGCGCGGCACTGGGAGCGCCACCAGCGCAGGGCGGCCCGGGAGCTCCTCGCGCGACGGGGCGAGTGCGACGTACGCGGCCTGGCTGCCGTCGGGCGTGGCGCGGATCAGCGGCGCGAAGGCCGCGTTCACCGCCTGCTGGAGCGAGGGCAGCGAGCGGAAGCTCGTCGCGAGCTGGAGCAGGGCCGCGCCGTTCGCGACGAGCTGGCGCTTGGTGGCCTCGTAGGTCATCACGTCCGCACGGCGGAAGCGGTAGATCGACTGCTTCGGGTCGCCGACCAGGAAGAGCTTTCCGGGAAGCGGGCGCACCGCGCGCCAGTCGGCGACCCCCGGGTCGTCCGCGGCGAGCAGCAGCAGGAGCTCCGCCTGGAGCGGATCCGTGTCCTGGAACTCGTCGACGAAGAAGTGCGTGAAGCGCTGCTGAAGCTCGCGACGGACGCCCGCGTCGCTGCGCACGAGATCGCGCGCGCGCACCAGCAGATCGAGGAAGTCGACGCGCCCCGCCCGACGCTTGCGCTCCTCGTAGGCGGACACGACCGGGCGAAGCTCCTCGCGCAGGCAGGCGGCGAGATCCGCATCGCAGGCCGCGAGGAGTGCGTCGAGCCGGTCCTTTGCGGCGTCGCGGCGAAGGATCACCTCCTCCCGCGGGAGCTCAGCGGCATAACGTCGCCTGAGCGACCCGCGCCAGTGCCAGCCCGCCTGGCGCGAGCGCGCGAACGCGCGCAGTGCGGCCTCGAGCCCGTCGTCGTCGCGCCCGCGCACCGCCTCGAGGCGACGCGTCTCCTCGACGAAGCGCGCGATCCCGGCGAGGTTCCGGGCCAGGTAGTCATCGTCGCGCTCGGCGCGAGCGGCGAGCGCTCCGACCTCCTCGAGCGCGGCCATCACCTCGTCGATCCCGGTGGCGCGCGCGACGGGCTCCCGGCGCCACGGGGCCGGAAAGTCCCGATGCACGACGAGCGCGCCGGCGGCGGCGCGCAGCGACTCGCGGGGCCCGCCGGAGCCCGGCGCGCGAAGCCGGCGCCGCAGCACGCGCCGCACGCCCTCCGGCGGATCCGCGAGCGCTGCCTGGAACCAGGCTTCGAAGGCCGCGTCGAGCAGGCCCTGCGACTCGTCCTCCGACGCGACGTCGAAGAGCGGGTCGACGCCGGCCTCGATCGGCCGCTCGCGCAGGAGATCTGCGCAGAAGGCGTGGATCGTCCCGATGCGCGCGAGCTCGAGGTGCTCGGTCGCGCGCGCGAAGCGCTCGAGCTCGGGCCCCTCGGCCGCACTGCGCGCGTGCTCGATCTCCGCGCGCAGGCGAAGCTTCATCTCGCCGGCGGCCTTCTCGGTGAAGGTGACGGCGACGATCCGATCGAGCGTCGCGCCGCCGCTGCGCAGCAGCGCCACCATCCGCCCGACCAGCTCGGTCGTCTTCCCGGTGCCGGCGGCCGCCTCGACGAAGAGCGTGGTCGCGAGGTCTTCGCGAATGCGCCGGCGCGCCTCGGCATCTACCGGAGGCCTGCGAGGCGCGCTCACCGCATCTCCCGCAGCTGCAAGAGCTCGGCGAGCTCCGGCTGGCTCTTGCGGCGCGTGCGGATCTCCTCGTAGGGCCCGCAGACCTCCGCGTAATCGCAGAAGCGGCAGGCCCCCTCGGCCGGCGCAGCGGGCAAGAAAGGCACTGCGAGCGCCGCGCCGATCACGCGCGCGACGCGTTCCGCAGCGGCGCGGGCGGCCGCGTCGAGCGGAACCTCCGCCTCGCGATAGTCACCCGCAGCGGTGCAGTAGTAGAGCCGGCCGGACTCGACGCGCGCCTCCGGGAAGAGCTTCTCCGCGGCGAGCGCGTAGAGCACCGGCTGGAGCGACTGGCCGCCGGCCAGCACGCCGCCCTGGCCCATCCGCTCGCGACCGGTCTTGTGGTCGGTTGCGCGCAAGGCCCCGTCCGCGCGCCGTTCGACCAGGTCGATCGAGCCCCGCAGCGCGATCCCGCAGTCGAGCGGCACCGGGTCGGGGGTCGAGTGCGGGTCGCGCGCGCGCCGCTCGGGGAGGCCGAAGGCCAGCTCGAAGCGCCACGGCACGAAGCCCGAGTCGTCTTCGCTCGCGCGGCGCAGCCACTCGCGCAGGTCCGCACGCACGCCCGCGACGCCGTCCGCCCAGACCCGCTCGATCGCCGGCGCGAGCTCGTCGTGGTGCCGGGCCGCCACGCGGTCGAGCGTCTGGTCGAGGAGCCCGCGCGCAAGATCGAGATTTCCCGGCCGCACTGGCAGGAGCTTCTCGCGCTCGAGCGCCCCGAAGAGCTCGAACTGCACGTCGTGCACGAGCGAGCCGCGTTCGAGCGCGTCCATCTCGTCGATGGCTTCGGGCACCACGCGCGGCGCGAGCCGGTGAACGGCTTGCAGCAGGAAACGATACGGACAGGCCGCAAAGTTCTGGAGCGCAGTCGGCGAGTAGCTGCGCGCCGAGAGTGCATGGGTGGCGATCGCGGCGACCGCCGCAGGTGCGATGGCTTCGCGCGCATCCTCGGCTGGGCGCACGAGCCCATCTGCCCCGGTCCAGCGCCGCAGCCAGCGCCGCCCGCGGAAGCGCAGCGCGCGGCCGAGGTGCGGGTTCGCATCGAGCAGGTAGCGGGCCGTTCCGGCGCTCCGCTCCGGATCTCCTTCGAAGACGCGGCGCAGCAGTGCCAGGTCGTGCTCCGCCTCGTCCACCGCGTCCTCGGGAAGGATCGGGGCGGGCCAGCCGATGCGCGCCTGCGTCGCGCGCTCAGCCCGCTCCTCGAGCGCGTCGAAGCCCGGGAGCATCCCTTCGCCCGCGCGCAGCGCCTCGAGCGCATAGAAGGACGCGACGCGCGGACGGGACTTCTCGAGATCGACGCGCGGCCACGAGAGCAGCAGCCGATCGCGCGCGGCGCCGACGGCCAGGCGCAGCGCGAGGCGTTCGCGCGCCACGCGGTCCTCGTTGGTCGCGAGCCCTGCGGAGAGCTCGCGGCGCTGACGGTCGAGCAGGATCGGGTCTTCCCCGATCGGCTTCGGGAAGAGCTTCTCCGCGAGGCCGGGAACGCAGACGACGTTGAAGGCGAGGCCTCGGGCGGCCTCACAGGGGGCCACGAAGACGCGCCCGTAGCGGCTGCGCTCGGGTGGCAGCGAGAGCTCGAGCAGGCGTCGCGCGAGGACGAGCCGCACTTCTCCGAGCCCCACCGGGCCGACCTCCGCCATCGGCGCGAGCTCTGCCAGCACCATGTGCACGCGCTGCGGGCGGCGAAGGGCGCGCGCCGCAAGCGCTCCGAGGCGATCGAGCCAGACCCCCCACGCGGCCTCGCTCGGAAGCGACTCGAGCTCCGCGAGCAGCGGCAGCGCAAAGCCGCGCAGCGCCGCGAGCTCCGAGAGCTCGCGGCGCAGCTGCAGCGCGTCCGACTGCTCCGGATCGCGCTGCTCGGCGAGACGCTGCTCGAGCTCGTGACGCAGGCCGTCGAGGCGCCGCTCCCAACGCGCTCGCCCGCCGATCACGGCCGCCTCGACGAGGAGCTCCTCCCAACGGCGCGGCGCGCGCAGCCGGCCAGCCGTGACCGAAACGCGCTCCGGATCCTCCGCGAGCTCCGGCGCAGCGCTGGAAACGAGCGCATCGGCGTCCGCTTCGGCTAGCGGAGCGAGCGCGCCGAGCGACTCGGCCACCGCCTCTGCGACGAGCTCTGCGTCGGGCGCGACCCAGCGCAGCTCGGCCGGCGGGGAAGGCGGCGGGGCACCCGCGTCGGTCGCGTCGGGCAGCTCGCCCTGCGAGAGATACTCGGCGAAGCGGCGCGCCGAGAGATCCTCCGCGGCGCAGGCGAGCAGCGCCACGAAGGCGCGTCCGGTGGGATCCGGCCGTACGACGCCAGCCGCGAAGTACGCCGGAATCCCGGCGCGGCCGAGCGCGTCCTCGAGGTGCGGGCGGTACTCCTCCGGCGAGCGCAGCAGGATTGCCATGCGGTCGAAGGGAATCCCCGCGCGGGCATGGCGCAGCAGGCGGCGCGCGATCTCCACGCACTCCCGGCTCTCGCCCGGAGCCGACAGGATCTCGAGCTCCTCGCCGGCCGTCTGGAGCGCAGCCGTACCCTTCTCGAAAAGATTCGCCTGGAGCGAGCCGAGCGCGCCGCTGCTCTCCATCTCCGGCGCCTCGGGCTCGAGCCCGATCGCGCGCAGCTGCGAGAGCGTCCGCCCGTCGCCGCTCGGAAGGGTCACGAGTCCCGCACTCGCACGAGCGAGCAGCGCCTCGACGAGCTCGCGCTCGACCGCGTGCTGGATCGGCACGTCGAGGAGCAGCGTCGGCAGCCCGAGCAGCGGGTGCCGGAGCGCGGCGTCGCGCGCCGCCGCGACGGCGAGCGCGAAGACGCGAGCGCGATCCGCGAGGCCCGCGCGCGCGAGCGCCTCCTCGTACGCACCGAGCAGGGCCACCAGCTCCGCTGCCACGCCGCCGAGCGCCGGCGGATCGAGCCGTGCCAGGCGCAGCTCCTCCAGCGACCGAGCCAGCGCGCGCGGCAGGCCCGGGCCGTCGCCCACCTGCGCATAGCGGCCGAGTCCACCGCTGCGCCCGAGCTCGTGCACGACGCGCGTCGCAAGCGCCTCCGCGGCGAGCGCTCCGATCGGGACCTGCGCGTGCTCGCAGAGCGCCGGGGCCGCGAGCGAGGCGGCGATGCGCGCGAGCGTCGCGCGGTGCCAGCCGAACGCAGCGCCTCGCTCGAGCGCCGCCTCGCGCAGCAGATCGCGCGCGGCGTCGGGACTCGCGACGACGAGGATCTCCTCGCCCCCGGACCCGCCGTGGAGCGCGAGCCACTCGCGGGCGCGGGCGAGGCGCAGTGCGGCGCGCGGGGAGCAGAGCGCGTGGATCACGGGCGCGGGCCGCCGCAGTTCTCGCGAGGGCGCTCGAGCGTGACGGGATCAGCCAGGGTCCTCACCTCCTGTTCCGCGGGATGGGCCGGGCCCCTATCGTAGTCCGCAACCGGTCGCTGCGAGACTTGACCGCTCCGCTGGCAAGCGGCATAGGATGGGAGACGCCGGAGGAGGCTGACTAGCGTGGAGCGCTGCGACGTGCTCGTCCTGGGTGGTGGGCCCGCGGGCTCGAGCTGCGCGTGGGGCTTGCGCGACAGTCGCCTCGACGTGAGGGTCGCCGACCGCGCGACCTTCCCGCGCGACAAGCCCTGCGCCGGTTGGATCACCCCGCAGGTCCTGTCTGCGCTCGGGATCGAGCCGGAGGCCTACCGCACGGAGCGCGTGCTTCAGCCGATCCGCGGCCTGAGCCTCGCGCGCCAGGGAGATCTCGCGACCGTCGTCGACTGCGGCGAGGTCGTGAGCTTCGGGGTCCGCCGCTGCGAGTTCGACCACTTCCTGCTCGAGCGGACGAACGCGCGCCTGTACCTCGGCGACCCGACGCTCGATCTTCGCCGGGAGGCGGGGCGCTGGGTGCGCAACGGCGAACTCGCGGCCCGCGTCCTCGTCGGCGCCGGTGGGCACTTCTGCCCGGTGGCCCGGGAGCTCGGTGCACGCCCGGACGGTAGCGAGCCGGCGACCGTGCACGCCCGCGAGATCGAGTTCGAGATGACGCCGGCGCAGCAGCGCGCCTGCGCCGTCCGGCCGGATCTTCCGGCGCTCGTCTTCGGCCGCGACCTCCGCGGCTACGGCTGGGTGCTGCGCAAGGGTGACTGGCTCAACATCGGGCTCGGCCGGCGGGACGGCCGCGACCTCCCGCGCCGCGCAGACGAGTTCCTGACCTGGCTCACTGCGACGGGCCGCATTCCCACCGGAGTCGCGCGGCAGCTGCGCAGTCACGCCTACCTGCTCTACGCCGAGTCGCCGCGAGCGCTGGCAGCGGAGGGCGTGTTCCTCGTCGGCGACGCGGCCGGTCTCGCCGGCGCTCGCAGCGGCGAGGGGATCCGCCCGGCGGTCGAGTCGGGCCTGCTCGCCGCGCGCGCGATTGCCGAAGGGATCCGACGCCCACCGGCCGAAATGGCCCGCGCCTACGCACGCGCGCTGCTCGAGCGCTTCGGAGCCCGCCCCGGTCGCGCGCGCCCAGGCCTCACGGGCCGCCTTCCCGCGAGCTGGCGCGGCGCCCTCGCACACCACGCACTGGCCTCCCGCTGGTTCGCAAGCCGTATCGTCGTCGACCGCTGGTTCCTGCAGCGCCGGGACCCGGCGCTAGGCGGCTTCTAGCGTCGCCGGGCCCGTCTCGCTCGGCGTGATCGTCCAGCGGCGCGCGTGGTATCCGATGACGGACGGTCGATGCGCAGCGGTGATGACCGTGGTATTCGGCAACCGCTCCGCCAGCAGCTCGTAGACCCGCCGCTCGGCCTCCTCGTCGAGCGCCGAGGTCGCCTTGTCGAGAAAGAGCCATTCGGGCTCGTGGAGCAACACGCGGACCAGCGCGACCCGCTGCTTCTCGTTGTCCGAGAGCGCCTGGTCCCAGGACTCGACCGCGTCGAGACGCCGCTCGAAGTTGCGCAGGCCCAGCAGGAGCAACATCTCGACGATCTGCTCGTCCGAGAAGGTTCCCTCGGGCGCCGGGAAGGAGAGCGCCGCGCGCAGCGATCCCTGCGGGATGTAGGGCCGCTCCGGCACGAAGAGCAGACGATCGCGTACCGGGAGCTCGACGCGCCCCGAGCCGAAGGGCCAGATGCCGGCGATCGCGCGCAGCAGGATCGTCTTGCCGGAGCCCGAGGCACCGATCACGGCGATGCGATCCCCGGGCTCGACACTGGCTCGCGCTCCGTGGATCAGCGCGCTTCCGTCCGGCGACTCGAGGTGCAGGTCCTCGAGGCGCAGCCGCGCCCCGGTCCCCGTCACGACCTCGATCCGCGTCGCGGCTGCCTCCCGCTCGGTCTCGTCCATCACGTCGGCGAAGGCCGCGAGTCGCTCGATGTTCGCCCGCCAGCGTGCGATTTCCTGATACGCGTTCACGAACCAGATCAACGCCCCGGACACCTGTGCGTAGGCGATCCGCATCTGCACGATGCTGCCGAGAGTGATCAAATGGGCGAAGTAGGCGGGTGCGGCGATGAGCACCGGCACGATCTCGTTGGCGTGTCCCACGCCCGTGGTGAGCAGCGAGAGGTTTCGCTGCGCGCGGATCAGCTGCCACCAGTTCGCAATCACGTGGCGGAAGCGGATCAGCGCGTTCTGCCGCTCGACGGCCTCGCCGCGCGAGAGGACGACCGACTCCAGGTTGTCGCGAAAGCGGACGAGCCCATAGCGGAAGTCGGCCTCGAGGCGCAGTCGGTCGAAGTTGATGGGCACGAGGCGCCGCCCGACGATGTGCGTGAGCCACATCGAGAAGACGGCGTAGAGGATGGCGACCCACATCATGAAGCCCGGAAGCGTGAACTCCTGGCCCGAGAAACGAATCGGCCAGTCGCTCGACTCCCGCCACAGGATCCCCCCGAAGGAGACGAGCGTCGCCACCGCCGCGAGCAGCGAGAGCGCAAGCCCGAGTGCGCTTGCGACGAAGTCGCGGACGTCTTCCTGGATGCGCTGGTCCGGGTTGTCGATCGCATCCGCGTGAAGCTTCGCCTGCAAGAAGGCCCGGGCCCCGATCCAGCGCTCGATGTAGTGGGCCGTGAGGCCCCGCCGCCAGCGCATCTCGAGCGTCTGGCGCAGGAAGATCCGGTAGGTGGAGGCGAAGACGAAGATCGCGGTCGCGACGAGGAAGAAGCCGATGGCCGCGAAGAAGGCCTCCGCCGCCTTCAGCTCGAGCGCGTCGAAGATCCGGCGTTGAGCCTCCGAGAGCAGCACGTGGGTCCAGACGGTGGCGAGCTCGAGACCGATCGCCCCCAGCAGCAGGGCCGCTCCTGGCAGCGCGTCCGCGCTCGTCCAGTAGACGCGCAGCAGCCGCCACAACGAACGCAGGAAACGCAGGCCAAAGATCGACGGACTCTTCGCGCGCGGCCGCGAGGGCTCCGCCACCTAGCCTCCGGCTGCGACGTCGGATACCGCGTCGCGCCACGGATACTCGGCGATCGGAAATCCCGCGCAGCCCTGCGCACCGGCGCGCGCGTACTGCTCTTCGCTGAAGTCGCGGCCCCAGAGTACGAGTCTCCGGTAGATCGCGCAGCGGTCGCGCTGCGACGCGAGCCGCGGGTCGGCGTCGATCGTCGCGATGACCGCGGCCCGCGTGACGGGATCCGTCTCCATGCGGATTCCGCCGCCCGCCGCTGTGTCGAGCACGACGTAGCGCGGCACATCGGCTGCGCTGTCCGACCAGGGCTTCCACTCGGGGAGCTCTCCACGCCGCCCGCGTCCGGGTGCGCCGGCCTGCGCGAACTGCGCCCAGTAGGACATCATCTGCGCCGAGAGCCGCTCGCGGCCCGCGAGATTCTCGGACGTGAAGAGGCGCTTGCTCATCGGCCCGAGGTCCCAGTGGCCGAAAACGAAGGGGACCTCGAACGCGTGGGCCGCGCCGACGAGCGTTGCCAGGTCCGCGAGCCCGAAGAGGCTCGGCTCCTCGTCCCAGTCGAAACGGTAGACGAAGACGTCGGAAGCGCCGGCCGCCACCATCTCCGTTGCGAGCCCGTCCGCGGCAGTCGCCTTCCACCAGCCGCTCATCGACTCGGCGATCGCCTGGTAGTGCTCCGGATCCTTCAGCCGCGGAAGCCTCCCGAACCACCAGCGGACGAGCTCGCGGTCGAAGATCAGGAACACCTTGAACTCGTCGAGGTTCGTTCCGAGCATCACCGGGACCGGGTGACGCGCGCTGCTCGCGAGCCGCTCGGCGATCGCTTGCAGCGGGAGCACCGCTCCATCGCGGAAGAGCTGCGGGACGTCGATCAGGCCCTCGTTCTGCCCCTTGCCGTACGCAGCCATCAGCTCGGCGGGGCTCGCGTCGCGCAGCGTGGCTTCGATCTGCGCCTGCGACATCGACGCGACGAGCGCCACCGCCGCCTCGCGCGACCCCGCGCGGCTGCTGGCCACGAGCAGCCGCAGCAGCACCTCCCCGGAGCTGTTGCGGTCGCCGGGTTCGGGAGCATCCACGAGATGCTCCGCCTCGCTCCGCGGCGTGGTCTCGGTGCCGCCGCTCTGGGAGATCGCCCGCTGGAAGAGCCCGGCCGCCTGCGGCGCGACGAGCAGCGACAAGACGTTCCGCGCCCCGGCGGATTCGCCGAAGAGGGTCACGTTTGCGGGGTCTCCGCCGAAGGCGGCGATGTTGACGCGCACCCACTCGAGCGCCTGCACGAGATCGAGCGTCCCGTAGTTGCCGGAACGATCGAGGGCGGTCGTGCCCTGCCCGCGAAGAGCGGGATGCGAGAACCATCCGAGGGGGCCCAGGCGATAGTTGACGCCCACCACCACCACCACCTGCTCGCTCGCGGCGAGATTGCCCCCGTCGTAGAAGCGCGAGGCCCCGACCACGTTCCCGCCACCGTGGATCCAGACCATCACCGGCAGCCGCGCCCCCTCCACGGGGACCGCATCGGGGGTCGTGCGCGGCGCCCAGATGTCGAGCACGAGGCAGTCTTCGCTTCCCACCGGCGTTCCCGCGCGGACCGTCGTGTCGCCCGCCATGGGGCTCGCGAGCTGCGGGCAGATCGCGCCGGGAACGAGCGCCTCACGGGTACCACTCCAGCGGGAGGCCGGCTGCGGCGCGCGCCAGCGGAGTGCAGCGAGCGGAGGCTCCGCGTAGGGAAGGCCGCGCCAGGCGTGGCTCCCGTAGTCCGACACGACACCCACCACGTCGCCGGCAGGCGGCCGACGCAGGCTCGCCGGATCGGCGGCGGGGGGCGGGGCCTCGCCCGCACATGCAGCGGCGGCGAGCGAGCCAGCGAGCAAGGCGAAGAGCGGACCCCGGTTCATGGCGACCTCCGGCGCGCAGCTACCCGGCGCGCTCGACCGCGCAGTCTAGCGAGCGGCCGTGGCGCCCGACTCTGCTGGGCCGCGTTGCGACGGAAGAGCTGTCCGAGGGATAATCCGCCCGCAGGTCCGGGGATCGCGCGGAGCGCAGCGTCCACTCAGGAGGGGGTATGAGCCGGCTCGCAGGCAAGGTCGCCTTCATTACCGGGGCGGCGTCGGGAATCGGCGCCGCGTGCGCGGAGCGCTTCGCGCGCGAGGGCGCGAGCATCGCCGGCCTCGACGTCCAGAAACCCACGGATGCGGCCTGGCGCAACGTCGTCCAGTCCGCGCCGGACGCGGTCTTCCTCGAGGCAGACGTGCGCGACGAGCCCTCGGTCGAGCGCGCCGTCGCCACCGCGGTGGAGCGCTTCGGAAGGATCGACGTCCTGGTGAACGCCGCCGGCGTCTTCAGCGTGGGCGGCGTCGACGAGCTCGATGCGGCGGAGTGGGACCGCATCGTCGACGTCAACCTGAAGGGCACCTATCTCGTCTCGAAGCACGTGGTGCGCCGGATGATGGCGCGGCGCGCCGGTAGCGTGATCCATCTCGCGAGCGTCGAGGGAGTGCTGGGAATGCCCCAGCAGGCCGCCTACAACGCCTCGAAGGGGGGGGTCGTGCTGCTGACCAGGAACATGGCCGCCGACTACGGGCCGCTCGGGATCCGCGTGAACTGCCTCTGCCCCGGCTACATCGAGACGCCGATGACGGCGCTGCTCTCCGCACCCGGGCTCGAGGCCGTGCGCGAGCAGTTCGTGAACGCGCACCTGCTCGGCCGCTCCGGACGCCCGGAGGAGGTCGCAGCCGCGGCGCTCTTCCTCGCCTCCGAGGACGCCTCCTTCGTGACCGGCGCCGCGCTCGTCGTCGACGGAGGCTTCAGCGCCGCGCGCCGCGTGGGAGTCTAGTCCTGCTTCGCTCGGCTGCGCCTCGCTGCGCGGCGGCTTCGCCGCCTTGCCTTAGTCCTGCTTCGCTCGGCTGCGCCTCGCTGCGCGGCGGCTTCGCCGCCTTGCCTAGCGGAGCACGCCGCGTGCGGCGAGGGCTGCGCGGAGAGTTTCGACCCTGCGGCGGTTCACGCCGAGGTCGGAATGGCCGAGGCGCGAGGCCGAGCGCACCTCGATCCGCCCCTCGGACGGGCGCAGGTACAGCTCGAGGTCGTCGACGAAGCCGAGCAGCGCGCTGCGGCACTCGGCGTGGAGGTAGCCCTCCGCATCCGTGACGATGCGCGTGCGCGCTAGCTCCGCCACGGCCTCGCGGACGGCGGACCAGGCCCGCGCGGCCGGCACGGCGAGCTCGAAGGGCGCGACCGCGTGCGGCTCGTCCGCGGCCTCGCTCGAGACGCAGTTGGGCGATGACGGACACGCAGCGAGCCGCGCGTCGCTGACGCCGAGCGTCGACGGGCGTCGGCCCGCGCACCCGAAGAGCGACATCGCGACGAGCGCGGCGACAGCCACGAAGGACAGCTGCGGCATCTTTCGCATCCTCCTCAGATCCCGGAGGGCCTGTTCATATCCCCGAGGG
>CAYPSI010000027.1:0-12436 GCA_964413375.1 uncultured Spirochaetales bacterium
TGCTCGAGCTCGAGCGCGAAGAAGTCCTGGCTCGTGTAGCGCAGCGCGGGGACGAAGTCCCCGACGAGATCCCAGCGCGGGTCCCAGCCCGCGGTCGCCCTCGCGCCTGACATCGAGCTCCCTCCCCTTGCGCTCTTCTTCCGAAGGGCCGACGTATCCTAACATCACCGAGGCCCGCGCGACTGCACCGAACGCAGGCTAGGCTCCGCTTCCGGGGGATCCACGTGCCCTTCGAACATGTCCTCGCGCCGATCGAGATCGCCGGCTGCCGCATCCGCAACCGCATCGCCCGCAGCGCCCACGTGACGGGGCTCGCGCGGGGCGGCATGGGAGAAGCCTTCGTCGCCTTTCACGAGGCCCGCGCACAGGGGGAAGTCGGACTCACGATCCTCGAGATCTCCTCGGTGCACCCCTCGAGTCCGACCGACATCATGGGCTACGACGATGCCGTCCTCGAGGGCTACGCCCGGCTGCTTCCACGCGTGCACGCCCACGGCATGCGCGTCTTCCAGCAGCTCTGGCACGGGGGGCACCACAGCGCGCCGCTCGACGGGGGCCCGCCCTGGTCCGCCTCGGAGGTGCCGAGCGCGCTCCTCGGCCTCGTGCCCCACGCGATGACGCAGGCCGAGATCGCGGAGGTCGTGCAGGGCTTCGCCGACGCCGCGCGCCGCTGCCGTCTGGCCGGCGTGGACGGCGTCGAGCTCCATTTCGCACACGGCTATCTCGTCGGCCAGTTCCTCTCGCCGCTCACGAACCGGCGCGGCGACGAATATGGCGGCAGCTTCGAGAAGCGCATGCGCATCGCACTCGAGGTGCTCTCCGCGGTGCGCGCGGCCGTGGGCCACGGCTACCCGGTGGGTGCGCGGCTCTCGGCCGAAGAGGGCGCGCCCGGCGGAATCAGCGTCGAGGACTCGATCGAGACGGCGCGCGCCCTCGAGGCCACGGGTGAGCTCGACTTCCTCGACGTCTCGCTCGGGTCCTACCTCGCCTTCAACAAGGTGATCGGCGCGATGGACGAGCCCCACGGCTACGAGCTTCCGCAGGCCTCGCGCGTCACGCGCGCGGTCCGCATGCCGACGCTCGTGACCGGGCGCATCACGAGCCTCGCGGAGGCCGAGGCGATCGTCGCTTCCGGACAGGCGGATCTCGTCTCGATGGTGCGCGCGACGCTCGCGGACCCGGATCTCGTGCGCAAGTCGCGCGAGGGGCGCGCGGCCGAGGTGAGGCCCTGCATCGGCTGCAATCAGGGCTGCGTGGGGGGGCTCCAGGGCCTGCCCGGGCGCGTGGGCTGTATCGGAAACCCGCGCGCGGGCAACGAGACGACGGTTCCCGAGATCGAGCGCGCATCGAGATCGCTGCGCGTGCTCGTCGCGGGCGGGGGCCCGGCCGGCCTCGAGGCGGCCCGCACCGCCGCGCTGCGCGGACACGCGGTCGTGCTCCACGAGGAAGGCTCGGCGACGGGCGGCCAGCTGCGGGTTGCGCGTCAGGCCCCGCACCGCGGAGAGATCGGAGACATCACGGACTGGCTCGCCGCCGAAGTGCGCCGGCTCGGCGTCGAGGTGAGGCTCGGATCGCGGGTCGACCGCGCGCTCGTGCAGCGCGAGGCGCCGGACGCGGTGATCGTTGCCACGGGCTCGCGCGCGCGCACGGACGGTCTCCAGGCGGCATGCCCCGGCGCGCGCATCGACGGTCTCGAGGACGCGCACGTGTGCAGCAGCCGCGAGCTCCTCGCGGGACTGATCGAGCCCGCGGCGACGGCCCTCGTCCTCGACGACGTCGGACACTACGAGGCCGTCGGGGCTGCCGAGTTCCTGCTCGTCGCCGGGGGAAGCGTCACCTTCGCGAGTCGTTTCGAGCGCCTGATGCCGCTCCTCGATCTCACGCTCCAGACGGAGCCCACGCTCGAGCGTCTGCACTCGACCGGACGCTTCCGCTTCCGCGGCCGCCAGCGGCTCGTGAAGCTCGGGGGAGGGCGGGCGCTCTTGCGCTCGCTCGACGGCGGCCGCGACGAGGATGTCGCCGCGAAGCTCGTCGTCCTCGTCGCCGGAAGCCTGCCCGAGCACGCTCTCGCCGATGCGCTCGCCGACGCCGCTTGCAAGGTCCTGGTGGTCGGAGACGCGCGCGGCCCCCGCTACCTCCAGGCCGCGATCCACGAGGCGCATCACACGGCGCGAGGACTGTGACCGGCTCCCGACCCGGCGCGCTCCCGGGCCGCGGTCCGGATGCGCCGTGCCTCGAAGGCTCAGTGCCAGCCGACGCCGATCGGGCACTCTCCCTTCGCGAGCTTCTTCGCGCGCGCGACGAGCTGCGTCTCCATCTGCTCGCGGCCGATCATGATCACGAAGTCGCCCTTCCGGATGCCGTCGAGCGCAAAGAGCGCGAGCTCATCGAGGTCCTGCACCGGCAGGTCCATCCCCTGCTGCTTCATCCAGCCCATGAACTCCTCGAAGCTGGTCTCCGAGCCCGCGGGCACCGCCTTCGCGCGAGCCAGCTCCGCCGGACGGTTGCGCTTGGTGGTCCAGATCCCGGTCTTCAGCAGGCCTCCCGACGGGTAGAAGATCGCGGCGCGCACTTTCGTTTGCTCGGCGACGAGCTGGGCGGCGAGACACTCGGTCAGGATCGAGACGGCCGCCTTGCTCGAGGCGTAGACGCTCTGCCCCGCCAGCGGCGAGATCCCGCCGTCCCCCGACGAGGTGTTCACGACGAAGCCCTCCTGGCCGGATGCGAGCATTCTGGGCACGAAGGACTGGATGCCGTGCACGACGCCCAGCACGTTCACGCCGTGGACCCACTGCCAGTCGCTGGGTTCGGTCTCCCAGACGTTCAGGTTCGCGACGCCGACGCCCGCGTTGTTCACCAGCACGTGGCAGGCCCCGTGGCGGTCGAAGACCTCGTCGGCGAGCGCGTTCACCGACGCGGGATCGCGCACGTCGACGACGACGCCCGAGATCTCCTTGCCCTTGCCCAGCTCCTCGCAGGTTGCCGCGAGCGCATCCTTCTCGACGTCGGCGATCACGACCTTCGCGCCGGCTCCGAGGAAGGCCTTCGCGAGCGCCTTTCCGATGCCGCTGGCGCCGCCGGTCACGACGGCGACGCGGCCCTTGAAATCCTTCATCGCGCACTCCTCCTTCGCCCGCCGGCGGCTGAAGCCGCCGCGGCGTGACTGCGAGCGTCTCTCACCGGCGAGCGCGACTCAGCGGTCGCGCCTGGGTCCACCCATGCTGCCGATCCAGCGCGATCCGCCGATCGTATCCGAGAAGGGCCAGTAGGCCTCGGGGTCGAGGGCGCCCTCGAGGCTGATCTCCCGGCTGGTCGGCAAAGCACTCCGCAGGCGGGCCTTGACCTCGCCCCGGACCGGCAGCAGCCGCGCGATCGGATCCCAGGGGCTGTCGAGCAGCGACAGCTTCCCTTCCACCGTCTCCACGTGGGTGGTCTGGAAGCCGGTCTTCACCTGCACGACGTGGGGCGGGAAGTCGTAGCTCTTCTCGGCGCCGCCGACCGCGCGCGAGACCTTGACCCACCACTCGTGCTCCATGTGCGCGGGCGGCGTCGGCGCCACGCCCGTCGTCTTGCCGTGGAACTCGAGGAAGGTGTAGCCCTGGTGCGTGGCGCGGGCGCGAACGGCATCGCCCATCCGGTAGTAGTCGATCTCGCAGGGATACTTCGGCTGGCCGTTCATGTCGCGGCTGATGAAGATCGCCGACTCCTGGTCGATGCCGTAACCGATCGCATAGTGGCCCTGCGTCCCGCGGTAATCCGCGTCGACCGTGAGCAGCACGCCGTACTCGGGCTCGTCCGGCACCGGCACGCAATAGACCGAGAGATGCACCGTCGGCTCGGCGCTCGGGTCGATGCCCGGAGGCAGCAGCGTCCGGATCTTCTCGCGATCCGTCGGGTAGTCGATCTTCAGGATCGGCCAGCCTCCGATGTCGCCGGGATTGATCTTCGGTGCCGTTGCTTGCGTCATCGCTCTCTCCTTCTCGGAATGGGTGGGATGAATGGTTGAACCTGTTCAAGCGCCCGCGCGGATCTCTTCCACGGACGGACCGATCTTCTGCGCGATCTCCTCGAGACGCTGCGTGTCGAAGCCGAAGACCTTCGCCGCGGTGCCGCCGAGCATCGCCCGCAGCTCGTCGTCGGGAACCCTCGAGAAGGTCTCGCGGAGCGAGGCCATCGTGTGCGGCCAGGTCCCCTCGAGGTGCGGGTAGTCGGAGCCCCACATCAGCTTCTGCGTGCCGATGCGGTGGCGCTCCTCGCAATCCTCGGGGTGGAGGAAGGAGGCACCGATGAAGCACTGGCGCTGGAAGTACTCGGTCGGGCGCAGCGAGAGCTGCTTGTGGAAGTACTTGAAGTAGGGCGAAGCGTAGTGGCGCTCGAACATCCGGAGCGCGTCGCGGATCCACGAGTTCCCCTGCTCGGTCATGATCAGCTTGAGGCGCGGGTGGCGCTCGAAGACGCCGGACCAGAGCAGCGCGGTGAAGGGCCGGTGCGCGTACCAGGAAACCTCGCTGATGAACATCGCCGTCGCCGCGGGCGCGTCCCCGTAATCGGGCGACCAGCCCGAGTGTGTATGCACGGGCATGTCGAGATCCTCGCAGACGGCCCAGATCGGCTCGTAGCGGGGATGGTGGTAGTAGGGATGCTCCCCCGTACTCGCCGGAATCAGCACGCCGCCCCACAGCCCGTGCTCGCGCGCCCAGCGGATCTCGCCGACCGCGTCCCCGACGTCTTCGGCGTTGATCAGCGCCACGCCGGCGTGCCGGCCCGGGTTCGCATTGCACAGGTCCGCGAGCCAGCGGTTGTAGGCGCGGATGCCCGCGAGGTTCTGCTCCGGATCGATGGGCATGCGGTACTGCATCAGCCCGGCGCCGAAGGGCGCCATCTGCGGAAAGATCACCTCTCCGACGATGCCGTCCGCCTCGAGCTCGCGCACGCGAGTGGTTGGATCCCACTCGCCCGCGCTGCCGCCCGCGAGCACGGACTCGCTCTTGTCGAAGGCCTCCTGCGAGTCCTGATCGAAGAAGGTTCCCGCCCGCTTCGCCATCTCCTGCTCGAGCGCCTTCCACCACGCGTCGGCGGCCGCGCGGAAGCGCTCCGGCAGGTACTCGCGGTAGGTTTCCGGCCGGGCTCCCGCATGGCAGTCGCTGCTGATGATCATCAGTTTGGACACGGGCTCCTCCCGGCGATGCGAAGGCTCAGCCATGGGCGGGCTCGCCGCGGAACCAGCGGCGCTCGGGGCCGATCCGGGCCGCCAGCGGCAGCAGCTTCCCGGTGTCGAAGCCGTAGAAGGCCGCTGCGTTGCCGCCGAGCATCTGCTCGATCTCGGCGTCGGGTAGCCCGTGGAAGGTCTCCACCATCATCTTTCGCGTGATCGGCCAGGTGCCCTCGGGATGCGGGTAGTCGGTGCCCCACATCATGTTTCCGATGCCGATCTCGTGGCGCATCTCGGCCTCGCGGCGCGGCATGCAGGAGCTTCCGATCATGATGTTGCGCCGGAAGTATTCGCTCGGCTTCATCGACATCGCCGCGCGGTAGCCGGTGCCGAGCTTCGCGGAGAAGTGGTGCTCGCCGTAGCGCTGGTCCATCAGCGCGAGCAGCTCGGGCGCCCAGATCGAGGTGCCTTCGGTGACGGCGGCCTTCATCTTCGGGTATCGCTCGAAGACACCGCCCCAGATCATGAAGACGAGCGGCCGCACCAGCCAGAAGGCGACCTCCGTCACGTAGATGCCGAGCGCCCCCGGCATCTCCACCGGCGGAGCCGACCCCGGCGCCGCGGCGCCGAAGATGTCGGCGCCGAAGTAGTCCTTGACCGCCGCCGGCCCCGAATGGAAGTGGACGATCACGCCCAGCTCCTCGCACGCGGCCCAGATAGGTTCGTACTTCGGGTGGTGGTAGGCGGGCTGGTCGTGCCACATCGGCGGCAGCAGGATGCCGCCGAGACCGCGCTGGCGCGCCCAACGGATCTCCTTGACCGCTTCGTCTACGCCCCAGAAGGGCAGCACCAGCGCGAGGCCGAAGCGGCGCTCCGGCGCCATCGCGACGAACTCCGACAGCCAGCGGTTGTGCGAGCGCGCGCCCGCCCACTGGAGCTCCGGGTTCGCGCCGAGCGGCGAGAGGCCGAGGTCGCCACCGAAGGGCGGAGAGTTCTGCTCGGTGAGTCCATCGGGAAAGATGATCTCGCCCGCGATGCCGTCGGCGTCGAGCACCTCGATGCGCTTGTCGTGGTCCCAGGCGCCGGAGAGTCCGTCGCTCTTGCCCTCCGCCCACTTTGCGCTCTCCTCGGCCATCTCGAGCTTCTCACCCGCCTGCGCGAGCATCGCGAGCCGGGCGGCGTGCTGGCGATCGAACTCCTCGCGGTACTGCGGATCGAGGTAGTCCCGGTAGCGCTCGGGCGGAAGCCCCGCGTGACAGTCCGAGGAGATCACGAGGTAGCGATCCATGTTTTCCTCCTAAGGCTGGCTCGGCGGGCGCCGATCGGGCGGTCGGCGTAGTCGCCTCGGCGGAGTCTCGGCGCTCGGCTGATGACGAGGAAAGGCGACTGTCGGGAAAGATTATGATTGAAATGCGTCGTTGAATTCAAGTATAAAAGAAGTGATGGACAATCCCCCCAGCGATCGCCGCGAGCGGCGCCGGATCGAGCTGCGCGAGCGGATTCTCGCGGCAGCCCGCGCGCTCTTCGAGGAGCGCGGTTATGGCGAGACGAAGATCACGGAGATCTGCGACCGCGCCGACGTCGCCTACGGAACCTTCTTCAACCACTTCCCCGAGAAGCGGGACGTGCTTCGCCAGCTCGCCGAGCTCTCGCTGCTGGGCATCACCGAGGACCTCGAGGAGCTCGCCAAGCAGCCGGGCACGATCGAGGACCAGCTGCTGGCGCTCTTCTCCGGCAGCGCCGAAACGCTCGCAGAGACGCGGCCGGAGAGCCGGGAGCTGCTCGGTCACATCCACGCGATCGCCTACGCGGAGGCCCCCGCCGCGCGCGACCACCGCTTCCACGCGGCCTTCGAGGCCTTCCTCGCGGAAGGAGTGACGCGCGGCCGCGTCCGCGACGACGTCCCGGTCGAGACGCTGGCCGAGGTCGTCGGCGGCACCTTTGCCTCGCTGGCGCTCAGCTGGGTGCACTTCGACGACTATCCGGTGCGCGAACGCGCGGACGCTGCCGCGCGCTTCCTCGCGAGCGCCGTGAAAGCGCAGCAGCGCTAGCCTCGGCGCTCAGGATCCCGGCGCGGAGGACAGGTCGCGATGATGCCCCGGACTCTTTACGCGAAGATCGGCGGCGTCAGCACCACCTACCGCCCCCTCAAGGGGGTCCCGGGGGAGTGGCGGCTCTACGCCGTCGAGAGATGAGATCCGCGCTGCGCTCCGATCTCGTCTGGAAGCTCGTCCCGGCGCTCGGCGCGTTGCGCGGCTACCGCGTGTCGGACGCGCGTGCGGACGCGGTTGCCGGCCTCACGGTCGCCGCGGTCGCGGTGCCCCAGGCGATGGCCTACGCGATGGTAGCGGGCCTTCCCCCCGAATACGGCCTCTACACCGCGATCGTGATGACGGCGGTCGGGGCGATCTTCGACTCCTCGCGCCAGCTGATCAACGGCCCGACCAACGCGATCTCGATCGCAGTGCTGAGCGTGATCGCAGGTGTCGAGGGGCAGGATCCGAAGATCCAGGCCGCGGTGCTGCTGGCGCTGATGGTGGGCGCGATCCAGCTGGGCATCACGCTGCTCCGCCTCGGCGACCTCACCCGTTACATCTCGCATTCGGTGATCGTGGGCTTCACCGCGGGAGCCGGCTCGCTGCTGGTGCTCGATCAGCTGAAGAACCTGGTCGGCCTGCGCGCGGTGGGCGGCGTCCACGCCCACTTCCTCGAACGCTTCTGGCTCAGCCTGTCGCAGGGCGGCGGCGTGCACGTGGAGACAGCCGCGATCGGCCTCGGAACGGTCGCGTTCGTGGTGGCCCTCCGCTGGTTCAAGGCGCGCGTCGGCTGGAGACTGCTTCCCGATCTCCTGCTCGTCGTCATCGCGATGGCGGGGCTCGTCGGCTGGCTCGGGCTCGATGCCCGAGGCGTCGCGGTGGTGGGGGAAATTCCCGCGAAGCTCCCGTCCTTCCGCGTGCCGGTGGTCGATCCGGTGGCGGTGACCGGTTTTGCCACCGGCGCGTTCGCGATCGCGGTGCTGGGCCTGCTCGAGGCGATCGCGATGGCCAAGTCGATCGCCGCGCAGACCCGCCAGAAGCTCGACATGAACCAGCAGTGCCTGAGCGAGGGGCTCGCGAACGTCACCGGCTCCTTCTTCCAGTGCTTCCCCGGCTCGGGCTCTCTCACGCGCTCCGCGATCAACCAGCAGGCCGGCGCTTCGACGCAGTGGTCCGGCGTGTGGTCGGCAGCCGCGGTGGGGCTGATCATGCTGCTGCTCGCGCCCTACGCGCGCCTGATCCCGCGCGCGGCGCTGGCCGGGATCCTCGTCGTCTCGGCCTGGAACATGGTCGACCGGCGCGCGCTCGCCTATCACCTGCGCGCCACGCGCTTCGACGCCGCGATCGTCGCCACGACCGCCGTCTCGGCCGTCGCCATCTCGATCGAGTTCTGCGTGTTGATCGGGATCTTCATGTCCTTCATGCTGGCCGTGCCGCGCGCGGGCCGGATGCGTCTCACCGAGTTCGTCCTCACCGAGGACGGCCGCATCCACGAGCGCCTGCCCGACGACGAGGTGTGCCGTCGGATGCTGATCTTCGGGCTCGAGGGCGAGCTCTTCTTCGGCTCGTCGGCGAACCTGGAGCAGCACTTCGAGCACATCGAAGCTCGCGTCACCGAGGACACCCGGGTCGTCGTGCTGCGGCTCAAACGGGTGCGCAACCCCGACGCGGTGGGCCTCACGCTGCTCGAAGCCTTCCTCGAGCGGATGAAGCCGCGTGGCGTCCACGTGATCATGTGCGGTGTGCGCTCACATCTCTACTCGGCGATGAAGCGCGGTGGCCTCGCCGCGCGCCTCGGCGAGGGCGAGATCTTCCTCGAGCAGCCGGTGCGCCAGACGAGCACGCTGCTCGCGATCCGCCACGCCTACACGCTGATCCCCGACCCCTGCCCCGGCTGCCCGCGCGAGGGCGGCGCCTTCGGCGATGGCGACCTCTACTACGAGATCTGAGCCCCCACTTCGCGCCCGGGCTCAGCCCGGCAGCAGCGCGGTGGCGCAGATCTCGACCAGCATTCCGGGGAAGGCGAGGCTTTGCACGCCGACGAGGGTCGAGGCGTTCGGCGGGAAGGGCCTCCCGTCGAGGGCGTGATTCATGCCGCGCGCGAAGGCCGCGAGCGCTTCGGGGGCGAGGTTCACGACGTACAGGGTGCTGCTCACCACGTGCTCGGGGCCGGCGCCTACCGCGGCGAGCGCCGTGGCGAGGTTGCGGAAGGCCTGCTTTGCCTGGGCCTCGTAGTCACCTGCGCCCACCAGCTTCATGTCGGCGTCGAAGGAGCCCTGCCCGGCGACGAAGACGAGCTTTCCCGGGGAGCTCGTCACCACCTGGGAGAAGGCTTCGGGCATCTGGAAGAGGCCGGCGGGGTTCACGTGGCGGATGGTCATCTCGATTCCTCCCCTCGATCGGTAAGGAGGCCGACCCGGGGGTCGGCCTCCGCGCAGCGAGCCGCAGGCGAGCGAAGTTCATCGGGTCAGTCGAGCAGCCACACCGGGTCGCCGCATTGGAGCGTGCCCTCGCGTTCGACGTGGACGTTCACGCCGAGGTGGCGTTTGCAATGCACGACGAGCGCCGGGGTGATACGGGGCTCCTCTTCGAGACCGAAGGGCGGCTGCGCGCGCGAAGGCATCGAGCAGCGGATGGTTTTCGATTCGACCGCGAGGATCGCGTCGCCGATGCGCAGGCGGCGACCGATCCACGCGAACTCCCGGAAGTCGGGCGCGCCGTCTCCGGTGTCGATGCATAGGTTCGGACGGAAGCGGCGGCGATCCGCGTCGATACCGGAGCGCTCGCGCAGCGCCGCGAGCGACGCGCTCGTGAGCAGATGCACCGGGTAGGCGTCGGTGTAGCTCCCGGGTGGAGTCGCGTACTCCGCGAGCATCGCGAGCATCTCGACCGGCGTACCCGAGAAGTCCGGCATCCCCTCACCGGGCTGTAGCTGCATCTGCTCGGCGAGCACTTCCGCGCTGCGCTGCGCTCGCAGCCGGTAGTGCGCGGCGTCCTCCGGCGGCGCCAGCGGGACGAGGCGCAGCGCAGCGCCGATCGCCGCGGAGAGCTGCGCCTCCGCGTCGCGGCCGGCGGTGCGCGCGCCGTCGGGCCCGACGATCTCGACCGGGGCCACCGCGTCGCCATAGGCCTCGGGGGTGGGCTCGGCGCCGGGGGCGAAGCTCGCGCGGAACCCGAGAAGCTTCGGCAGCTGCTTCGCGGAGCGGATCTCGCCGGAGGCCGCGTCGACGAGGGCCCAGCAGCGATCCCCGAGCACGCCCTGCTTCGTGAGCCGGGCCGAAGCGACGCTCTCGCCGGCGAGGCTCTTGACCGGATGGCGCCACAGCTCCTGGATCGTGCCGACCTGCATTCGGGGGCTCCCGGGGCGAGCGATCCTTGTATCATGGCCGGGTCCGCCACCGCCACGGGGGATTGCGATGCCCGCGACCGAGACCCGGACCGAGCCCTCGATCTGCCGCTTCTGCCACGCCGCCTGCGCGATCCTCGTCGACGTCGAGGACGGGCGCGCGGTGCGCGTCCTCGGCGACCGCGAGAACCCGATCTATCACGGCTACACCTGCGCGAAGGGACGCGCGCTGCCCGAACAACACGCGCACCCCGAGCGCCTGCTGCACTCGCAGAAGCGCAGGGCCGACGGCTCGCACGCGCCGATCCCGCACCAGCAGGCGATCCGCGAGGTCGCCGAGCGCGTGCAGACGATCGTGAAGCGGCACGGGCCGCGCGCGGTCGCGCTCTACACCGGCACCTTCTCCTTCCCCTACCCCGCCGCGGCGCCGATCGCGATGGCCTGGATGGAGGCGATCGGCTCGCCGATGCTCTTCACGAGCGCCACGATCGATCAGCCTGGGAAGATGGTGGCACCGGCCCTTCACGGCCGCTGGGCGGGAGGCGCGCAGCCCTTCGAAGGCGCCGACACCTGGCTGCTGGTCGGCGCGAACCCCACCGTCTCGAAATCGATCGGGATCCCCTGTTACAACCCGGCCTGGTACCTGCACGAAGCACTTCGCCGCGGGATGAAGCTGATCGTGATCGACCCGCGCCGCAGCGACGCGGCGAAGCAGGCCTTCGTCCACCTCCAGGGGAGGCCCGGCGAGGATCCGACCCTCCTGGCCGGCATGCTCCGCGTGATCCTGCGCGAGGGTCTCGTCGATCGGGACTTCGTGCGCGAGAACGCACAGGGCCTGGACGAGCTGCGCCAGGCCGTCGAGCCCTTCACGCCGGAGTACGTCGAGCGCCGCGCCGACGTGCCTCGCGCACAGCTCGAGCTCGCCGCGCGCACCTTCGCGGGTGCCAGGCGCGGCTGCGCGAACGCCGGAACCGGGCCGAACATGTCGGCCCGCGGAAACCTGACCGAGTATCTGCTGCTCTGCCTCAACACGCTCTGCGGGCGCTGGCTGCGGGCCGGAGAGCGCATCCCGAACCCGGGTGCGCTGATGCCGACCGCGCGTGCGAAGGCGCAGGCGGTGGCCCCGACCCGGGGCTGGGGCTTCGGCGAGAAGCTGCGCGTGCGCGGCCTCGCGAACACCGCGGCGGGGCTCCCGACTGCGGCGCTCGCGGACGAGATCCTGCTCCCCGGCGATGGGCAGGTCCGGGCGCTCTTCTGCCTCGGCGGCAATCCGATGGCGGCCTGGCCGGACCAGCTCAAGACCTTTGCCGCGATGCAGGAGCTCGAGCTGCTCGTGACCCTCGACATCAAGATGTCCGCCACCGCGAAGCTCGCGCACTACGTGATCGCGCCGCCCCTCTCGCTCGAGCAGCCCGGCATGTCGCTCCCGGCCGAGACACTCGTGCCCTACGCGATGGGCTACGGGATGCCCTACGCGCAGTACACGCCGAAGATCGTCGACCCTCCCGCCGGCTCGGATCTGGTCGAAGAGTGGGAGTTCTTCTACGGCATGGCGCAGCAGATGGGCCTCGAGCTGCGGCTCCAGTCGGCCTACGCGTGGGGGCCCGAAGTCGAGAAGCCCGCGACGACCGTACTCGACATGCGCCGCAAGCCCTCCACCGACGAGCTCTTCGAGTTCCTGACCTTGGGCTCTCGCGTGCCGCTCGACGAGGTGAAACGGTACCGCCACGGCCACGTCTTCGAGGACCCGGCGGCATCCGTCGAGCCGAAGGACCCGGGGTGCAACGTAAAGCTCGAGCTCGCCGACCCGGTGATGATGGGCGAGCTCGCGGACGTGGCCGGCGAGCCGCTCGAGCGCGATACCGGCTTCACGCACCGCGTGCTCTGCCGCCGGCTCCTCGA
>CAYPSI010000028.1:0-19154 GCA_964413375.1 uncultured Spirochaetales bacterium
GCGCTGAACCTGACCGGTGGCCGGCGTACGGGGAAGCGCCTGCGCGAGCTCGAGTCGACGCGGCTTCTTGAACCCCGCGATCTGGCCCTCGCAATGCTTCTGGAGATCCGCCAGCGTCGGCGTGGCGCCCGGTGCCGGAACGACGACTGCGCAGACGATCTCCCCCCACTGCGAATCCGGGATTCCGACGACGGCCACCTCCGCGACGGACGGGTGACCTGCGAGGATCGCTTCGACCTCGGCCGGCGCCACGCTCTCGCCGCCGGTGCGAATCACCTCCTTGATCCGACCGACGACCTGGAGGTAGCCCTCGTCGTCGAGATCTCCCAGGTCTCCGGTGTGGAACCAGCCGTCGCGTAACGCCGCGCCGGTAGCGGCGGGATCCTCGAAGTACCCGTCCATCAGATACGCGCTCCGCACCAGGATCTCGCCGGACTCGGAGAGGCGCAGGTCCACACCGGGCGAGGGGAGACCGACGCTCCCTGGCTTGCGCAGGACGTCGGCGTCCGGAAGCGCCGCCGCCGAGCCGCACTCGGTGGACCCGTAGTACACGCGCGTCGTCGAGCCTGGGAAGGCCTGCTTGAGCGCCTGGATGATCTCGATCGGCACAGCGGAGGTGCCGGTATCGAGCTCGCGCAGGCTCGATGTGTCCCAGCGCGCCGGGTTCGCGGAGAGGAGGCGCTGCCAGATCGAGGGGATGCAGTACAGCCGATTGGCGCGTCGGCGCTCCACGGCCTCGAGAATCGCCTCGGCGCTCGCGTCCGGAACGAGAGCGATCTCGCCACGCGTCTGCCACGCCGAGAGCGCGAGCGTGAAGCCGGCCATGTGGAAGAGCGGGAACATGCAGACGGAGAGCTCGGGAAGGTCGCGAAAGACGCCCTGGAAGCTGCGCAGGTAGTTCGCGCGGTGCGAGAGCACGACGCCCTTCGGGCGCCCGGTACTTCCGCTCGTGAAGAACATCACGTGCGGATCTCCCTCCCGCAGGTCGGGCGCAACGACGTCATCGGCGCGGCGCTGCGGGTGGAGCAGGGCGCCGGCATTCCTTTCGCCGTCGATCTGCCCCAGCAGCGCGACGTCGATAGCGAGCTGCTCCGCGACGCCGCGTGCGGCCTCGAGGTGCGGCGCATCCGCGACGAGGAGCCGCGGCCTCGCGATGCTCGCGACCAGCGCGGCCTCCTTCGGGCCGAGCCGCGCGTCGAGCGGCGCGAAGACCGCCCCCAGCTTCGCCGCGCCGGCGAAGAGCGCGAGCTGCTCGAGCGAGGTGTCGGCCCAGGCCACCAGGCGATCCCCGCAGCCGATCCCGCGCTCGCGAAGCGCCCAGCCGACCCGATTGGCCGCCCGATCGAGCTCCGCGTGCGAGAGCAGCCGGCCGGCGAGCGAAGCGGCGGTGCGGCCGGGGACGGCCCGGGCGTTGCGCCGGATCAGATCGCCGATCAGCAGCGGGCTTGCGAACTCCATGCGACAGCGGCTAGAATATCATTCTCGAAATGAAGAACAAGAGTCTACAGAGCCTGCTCCCCGCCACTCCACAGGACGCCCGCCCTGGCGCCTCTGAGCCGCCCTCGGCCGCCGAGCGCGCGGTCGAGCGAGCGCTCGGCGGGCGCCGCGAGGCCTATGCCGGCGAGGTCCGGCGGCTGCTCGAGGCCACCTTCCTGCTGATCGAGCGCACCGGTCTGCTCGAACCGCGTGTCGAGGACATCGTCCGGGAGGCCGGGCTCTCGAACCAGGCCTTCTACCGACACTTTGCGTCGAAGCAGGCGCTGCTGGTGGCCGTCCTCGATGAGGGCGTCCGCATTCTCGCGGGCTACCTCGACCACCGCATGCAGGCCGCAGCCAGCCCCAGCGACCGGGTCTGCGAGTGGCTGCGCGGCCTGCTCGAGCAGGGGCTCTCCCCCGCCGCTGCGCGCGCCACGCGCCCCTTCGTGCTCGCCCGCATCCGGCTCGCAGAGGCACACCCGCAGGAGGTGGCGGAGTCCGAACGACAGCTCACGGAGCTCGCGCGCGACGCGCTGCGCGCCGCGCTCGCGGCCGGTGAGCTTCCCAGCGCCGATCCCGAAGACGACGCGGAGATGCTCTATCAGCTCGCGATGGGCTGGCTCCAGGCGCGGCTGGTCGATGGACGGCCGCCGGATCGCCGCGATGCGGAGCGTCTCGTGGACTTCGCACGCCACGGGCTCTTGCGGGGCGCCGCGGCGAACGCCAGCGCAGAGGCATGAAGCGATGGAACGCGAGCTGATCCTCACCGGTGTCGGAGGCCAGGGCGTGCAGCTCGCCGCGCAGGTCCTCGCCCGGGCCGCCGTGCTCGAGGGGCGTTTCGTGATGCTGCTCGGAACCTACGGCGGGACGATGCGTGGTGGCAACACCGACTCGACCCTCGTCGTCGCGGACGAGCCGATCACCGCCCCGCCGATCGTGTCGCGCGTCTGGTCCGTCGTCGCGATGCACCACCAGTTCTGGGGGCCGGCACAGGTCCGGATGCGCCCGGGCTCCGTGGTCGTCGTCAATCACCCTGTCTTCGCTGCGGAGATCGACCGCAGCGCACACCGCGTCTTCGAGGTTTGCGCCGGCGAGATCGCGACGCGGATCGGAAGCCCGCTCTCGGCCTCGTTGGTGCTCGTCGCCGCGACCGCGCGCATCACGGGCCTCGTCGGCGTCGACGCGCTCGTCGCCGGCATGCGCGAGTCCGTCCCGTCCTATCGCCGCCAGCACGTCGAAGCGAACGAGAAGGCGCTGCGCGCGGGCTTCGAGGCGGTGACCCCGGGAGCGGCACCCGCGTGGGCCCCGTCGGAGGCCGCATGAGCGCCCGGGCGAGCCGTGGCACCGTCACGATCGACGTGGAGCGCTGCAAGGGCTGCGAGCTGTGCATTCCGGCCTGCCCGCCCGGCGTGCTCGTGATGTCGCAGGCGCACAACGAGCTCGGCGTGCCCTACCCGGAGCTGCTGCCGGGCTGCACCGGCTGCCGGGCCTGCCTGCTCGTCTGTCCGGATTTCTGCTTCGAGGTCTACCGCTTCGATGCAGCGATGGAGGGAGTCGCGTGACGCGCCGTCTGATGGAAGGATCCGAGGCGATCGTGGAGGCGTCGATCGCGGCCGGCTGCCGCTTCTTCGCCGGCTACCCGATGACGCCCTTCACGGAGGTCCTGGAGAACTTTGCGAAGAGGCTCCCAGAGATCGGCGGCGTGTGCGTCAACGCCGAGAGCGAGCTCGAATCGATCGGCATGGCCTGGGGCGCCCTCGCGACCGGCGCACGCGCGGCCACCGGCTCCACCGGGCAGGGTCTGGCACTGATGCAGGAGTCGCTCTCGGAGATCACCCGGGCCGAACTCCCGCTCGTCGTCTTCAACATGGCCCGCGGCCAGGGCGACTACTTCCAGGCGACCCGCGGCGGAGGCCACGGCGACTACCGTCACCTGGTGCTCGCGCCGATCGACGTGGCCGAGGCGATGCAGCTCACACAGCTCGCCTTCGACCTGGCCGACCGCTGGCGGAATCCGGTGATGCTCTACGGCGACTACCTGCTCGCGCACACGTCCGAGGCGGTCGAGGTCGAGACGCTGCGCTTCGACCCGCTCCCGCCCAAGGACTGGGCCGTGGACGGCTCGCTCGGTGGCAGCGGACGCTCGCGCAACGTGAACCCGATCGGCATGCTGAAGGGTCACAAGGGGATCGACCCGGAGCCCTTCTGGAAGCGCCTCCAGGCCAAGCACGACGAGATGGCGCGCCGCGAGGCGCGCTTCGAAGCCGAGCAGGTCGAGGACGCGGAGCTCGTGGTCGTCGCCTTCGGGACGCTCGCGCGCTTCGCGCGCTATGTGGTACGCGAGCTGCGGCGCGAGGGGAGGCGCGTGGGCTTCTTCCGCCCGATCAGCTTGTGGCCCTTCCCTTCCGATGCGCTGCGCAGGGCCGTGGCATCGGCGCGCCGCGTCGCCGTCCTCGAGATGAACGCCGGTCAGATGATCGACGACGTCCGGCTCGCGCTCCTCGGCTCGAAGCCAGTCAGCGCGATCGGCGGGATCTCGTCCGATTCGGCGGGCTTCGGGATCGGCCCGCTGCTCGACTGCGAGAACGTGCGAGAGCGCGTCGAGAGCGCTCTCGCGGGTCGCGAGGTGTCCGCATGAACGAGAGAGAGCCGACCCTGCTCGAAGCCGATGCCACTGCGAAGGCGAGGAAGGTCGGAACGCTGAAGCCTGCTCTCCAGCTCGGCGTCGAACACGACCTCTGCGCGGGCTGCGGCGAGCCGCTCGCGCTGCGCTGCCTGCTCGAGGCGATCGAAGAGCTCGGCTGCTCGCAGCGCGCCATCGGCATCATCGGCATCGGCTGCTACACGGCGCTCACTCCGCTGATGGACGTGGATCTCGTCCAGGCGCTCCATGGCCGGGCCCCCTCCGTCGCGACCGGGGCCAAGCGCATGCGTCCGGACTCGCTGATCTTCGCGCTCCAGGGCGACGGCGACATGGTGAACGAGGGGCTCCAGGAGGTGATCCACACGGCGGCCCGAGGCGAGTCCGTGACCTGCGTGCTGCTCAACAACGGCGTCTTCGGCGAAACGGGCGGCCACATGACGGCAACGACCGTCCTCGGGCAGCGCACGAAGAACTCCCTCGACGGGCGCGACGCGGCCTATCATGGCCATCCGATCCTGATCGCCGACATCCTCGCCCAGCTCGACGGCACGGCCTACGCCGCGCGCGCCAGCGTGCACGACGCTGCCGGCGTGGCGAGGACCAAGCGCGTGGTCCGCAGGGCGCTCGAGACGCAGCTCGAGGGCCAGGGCTTCTCCTTCGTCGAGATCCTGACCATGTGCCCCACCGGCTGGTTCCTGCCGACCGCCGAGGGCCCCGACTACCTCGCGAAGGTGCTCGGCAACGTGCACGTGACGGGCGAGCTCAAGCGCGACGGCCGCTACACACCCACCGCGGAGCTGCGGGCCCGAGCCGTCGCCGCTGGCTCTGCGTCCGCCGCAACATCAGCGCCTCCCGGGCTGCGCTCCGGCGCGTGACACGAGATCGCTCGGCAACGAGCGGCTCGCGCCTAGCAGGAAGAGCGCGCCGATCGCGCCGACGGCCGTCACGATGCACAGCGACCAGCGGATCGAGGCGTCTCCGAAGCGGTCGGCCAACGCGTCGTTGAGCAGGCCCACGATCAGGGGACCGAAGCCCAGCCCGATCAGGTTCAGGATGAGCTGGAACACCGCCGAAACGGTCGCCCGCATCCGCAGCCTCGAGATCCCCTGGAGCGCCGACCAGACCGGCCCTACGTGCATGTTCGAGAGCAGGTAGAAGGGCGCGAAGGACAAGAGCGCCAGTCCGGGAGTCGGGAGCAGCAGGAAGCCCGCGGCGAAGGGAAGTCCGGCCAGCATCGCGAGAGCCGGTGCGCGCAGCGTCCAGCGCACGTCGACGCGACCGAGACGATCCGCGAGCAGCCCGCCGAGCCACGCGCCGCCGCTGCCGGCGACCCCGATCAGGATCCCGAGCGAGATCCCGACCGAGGCGGGAGCCATCCCGTGCACGCGCCCGAGGAAGGCCGGGCCCCATACGAGCATTCCGTAGCCGGTGAGCGAGAGCAGGGAGCTTCCGAACACGATTCGGACGAAGCTGCGGCGGGCAAAGAGGAAACGCAGCGTCTCGGCGAAGGGAAGCTCCTCGTCGTCGGCCGGCGTCGTCTCGCTGGCGCCGCGTGGAAGCTCGCGGACCGTCGCGCGCACCAGCAGCGCCAGCGGAAGGCCCGGCAGGCCGACCAGGAAGAAGGCGGTGCGCCAGTCGAAGTGCGCCGCGACCCAGCCGCCGAGCAGGAAGGCCAGCATCGTTCCCACGTAGATGCCGTTCGCGAAGAAACCGAGCGCCCCGGCGCGGCGTTCGGGTGGGAAGTAGTCCGCAAGGAGCGAGTGCGAGGGCGGCACCCCGGCAGCCTCGCCGATTCCCACACCGACGCGGGCGATCGCCAGCTGGGCGAAGCTCCGCGTCAGGCCCGAGACCGCCGTCATCGCGCTCCACACCGCGAGGCCGACGGCGATCACCGTGCGCCGCGAGCCGCGGTCTGCCAGGCGTGCGATCGGGATTCCCGCCACCGTGTAGAAGGCCGCGAAGGTGAAGCCGGTCAGCAAGCCCATCGCGGTGTCCGAGACGCCTAGGTCCTGCTTGATCGGGTCGAGCAGGATCGCGAGGATCTGCCGATCGACGAAGTTCAGCACGTAGACGACGAAGAGGAGTCCGAGCACGTAACGCGCGTAGGCCGGGCGGACGGGCTCCTGCATCAGGCTTCGCATGCTCCTGCTCGCTCTCGCCGCAGCAGGAAGAGAGACGCGAACGCGATGAGGTTCATTCCCGCGAAGACCGCGAAGGCAAGCTCGTAGCTCCCGGTGCGATCGTGCACCGTCGCTGCGAAGAGTGGGCCGAAGCCGCCGCCGGGGAAGAGCGCGAGCATGATCGCCCCGTAGATCGCCGCGAGGTGCCGGACGCCGAAGCACTCGACGATCATCAGCGGCGTCACCACGTCCCGCGCAGCCGTCGCGATCCCGTAGCTGAGGATGAAGGGAATCACCAGGCCGGGATCGGGGAGTGCCAGCAGCAGGAAGGAGCTCAGGGTGAGCAGCCCGTAGTCGAGCAGCATCGCGCTCCGGTGCGGAATGCGGTCCGCGAGCCAGCCGAAGCCTAGCTTGCTGGCGATGCCGAGCGCGATCGCGTTGCTGAAGTACGCCGTCGCCTCGTCGCGCGGCATGCCCTGATCCGTGAGAAAGAGGACGAGGTGCTCCAGCATGCCGACGAAGTAGAAGAAGAAGCTGAAGAGAGACCCGGCGAGAATCCAGAAGCTCCGGGTGCGAAGGGCCGCGCGCAGGTCGAGCTCGCGCTCCGCGGGGGCGGCTGGCTCATCCGGGAGCGTCGTCGGATCCAGCTCCGCACGCGGCGGCCGGTCGCGCACGAGCCAGAGCGCACAGGGGAGCATCACCGCGACGCCCCCGATGCCGAGGACCGCGAAGGCGGCGCGCCAGGACTCGCGGTCGGCAAGCCAGGCCGCGAGGCGCGTCAGCAGCGAGCCTCCGAGATTCGACCCGGTGTAGACGATGCCGAGCGCCAGCCCGCGACTCTTCGTCGCCCAGCGCGCGACCACCTGCCCGATGGAGATGTCTCCGAGCCCCGTCACGACGAGGCCCTGGAGCATGATGAGCGCGTAGAGCTGCCACAGAGTCGTGATCCCGGAGACGCCGGCGAACGCGAAGCCGAGCAGCGCGGTCGACGCGATCAGGATCGGGCGCGCTCCGAAACGCACGGTCAGGACGCCGAGCAGCGGGCTCGCCGCCGCCATCACCGCGAGCTGGGGAATGCGCGCGGCGGAGTACTGCGTGCGCGTCCAGCCGAACTCGTCGAGCAGATCCTTCGCGAGCGGGCCGAAGACGTAGCCGTAGCCGAGACCCATCTGGCAGACGAGGCAGCCGAGCACCACCCAGAAGGCGCGCCCGCGCAGGTCCTCGGGCCAGAAGCGCGCGAGGCGCTCGGGCGGGCCCTGCATCAATAGCCGCGCTCGAGATCCACCCGCCCTTCGAGCGGCAGCCCCTCGCGCCAGCGCCGCAGGTTCTCCGCGAAGGTCGCAAAGAGGCGCTCGAGCGCGCCGGGCGCGCTCCAGGAGATGTGCGGCGAGAGCCGCACGCGCGGGTGGGAGTAGAGCCAGTGGCCCTCGGGCAGCGGCTCGGGATCGCAGACGTCGAGCGAGGCGCGTTCGACGCGGCCCGCGTCGAGCGCCTCGCGCAGCGCGTCCTGGTCGACGAGCGAGCCGCGGGACACGTTGACCAGGTGGACGCCGGGCTTCACCTGCGCCAAAGCCTCGCGTCCGATCAGGTGCTGCGTCTCGGGCGTGGCCGATGCGGCGATGACGACGTGGTCCGACGCAGCCAGCAGCTCTGCGAGGTCTGTCGCGGGCAGGACGCCCGCAATCGGGCCCGGTCCCGGGCTGCGGCGCAGTCCCAGCACGCGCATTCCGAAGGCCTGCGCGCGGGTGGCCACCGCGGCGCCGATCCCGCCCAGACCCACGAGGCCCAGCGTGCGACCGTGGAGCCCGCCGAGCTCCGCCTGGTTCCACCGCTCCGGCGGGCCGGCGATCCAGCTCTCGGGGAGCCGCTTCTCGAACGCGAGCAGCATCGCGAGGGTCCACTCGGCGATCGGGATTGCGGAGGCGCCGCGCGAGCAGGTGAGCACCCGATCTCCGACGACAGCGAGCGGGAAGCGATCGACGCCGGTGCCGATGGTGTGGATCCAGCGAACCCCGCGCTCGGCGAGGAGCGCCAGGTTCGGGCTGCCCCAGGCAAAGGTCAGCAGCACCTCGCCGCGCAGTTCCGGCGGCGGCTCCCCCTCCGTCGGGACGTGCAGGATCTCGACATCCGGGAGCGGCCCCGCGAGCGCCTCGACCGACGCGCGCGGCAGGTGCGAGAGCACCCGAATGGTCTTCATCGGGCTAGGAGGCCGACTCGAGAGTCGGCCGACGCGCAGCGAGGCGAAGTCGAGCGGAGTTCATCGGGCTAGGAGGCCGACTCGAGAGTCGGCCGACGCGCAGCGAGGCGAAGTCGAGCGGAGTTCATCGGGCTAGGAGGCCGACTCAAGAGTCGGCCGACGCGCAGCGAGGCGAAGCCGAGCGGAGTTCATCGGACTACTGCGGCCGTACGCGGATCGGCGAGGACCAGGCCCGCTCCTCGTTCATCGCGAGGCACTCGTCGTCGAAGGCGGTACGGTAGTCGCCATAGCACGGATCGACGTCGACGCAGTTCCCGCTCTCGTCGAGCGTGCAGCGGAGGTTCGCGGCGTTCACGGCCGGCGTCGGCTCCTGGATCGCCCGGACGTAGTACACGGCCTCTCGCGCCGCGTCGACGAACTCCGGGTCCTCGAACTCCACCACGCAGCCGGCGGCTCCGGGCGCGCAGGCGAAAGTCTGCCAGGGATCGTCGACGAGATCCATGACCGGCTCGCCGGGGCGGACCTGCGGGCGGATTCGCACCACCTCGATGCGCGTGATGCGCCGGCGCTTCTCGCCCGGGTTGAAGCACTCCCCGCGGCAGAGACGCTCGAGACGGTCGGCCGGGAGCGCGTCGTGCGCGAACTCGGGGCAGCCCGGGAGCTGCTCGAAGGCGCCGACCGCGCGCACGCGGAAGCGCGGCGGCCAGGCGAGCGCCGACGACGATCCCATCGGGAGCAAGCCTTCCGGCCCGTTCACCAGATCGAACCAGAGCAGGATCCGGTCGCCGCTGGTTCCGTAGACCTCGCGCCGACCGAAGGCGTCCCAGATGCCGTCGCGCCCGCGTCCAGCCGCGTGCACGGCCACGAGACCGCCCGTCATGAAGAAGGAGGCCTGCCGCTCGGTCTCCGCGATGCGCAGCACGTTCACCTGGCTCGTGGCTCGGCCCGGGTCCAGTTCGGCCGGGTCGATGCTGCGGGCCTCCGGGCTCGGCGGCTCCGAGGCGGTCATGCGCTCGTGCCAGGCCTCGTCGCGAGCTCCCGTGGCCTCGGTCATCTCGCGGCGCGCGTACTCCTTGTAGCCGGTCCCCGGCCTGGCGCTGTGGTTGTCGCTCGAGGCGATGAAGCCGAACTCGAAACGCCGCGGCTTCGCGGCGTCATCGAAGTTCGAGATCGCGAGGGCATACTGCGCCGACCCGGCGGGGCGGTAGTTGAACGCCGGGTTGAAGCAGTCGAGACACTGCCCGCAGCCCTTCCAGTCCTCTGCGCTCGCACCCGACACGGAGAGGTGTCCGAGCTGACCCAGCTTCGCATAGGCGAGCCTCGCCTCTCCGGCGCGCTCGTCGCACTCCTGCAGGGAGACCTCGTCCCCGCAGCGCTCGCGAATGATCTCGCCCGCGCGCCAGCAGCAGGGCTCGTAGCCGGGCTGGGGGTCGGGACAGAGCGGCTCGCCCTGCGCGTCCCGGTCGACGACGCGGAAGTCCCGGTACTCCTCGGAGTTGCCGTGCCCCGAGTAGACCTCGATCAGGGTCTGGCGCTCCGGGTCGTGCATCGGCCCCACCAGCTGCTTGTCCCAGCTCGAGCCCGGCGGCGTGTAGAAGCCCCAGGTGTTCCCATGCGGGATCACGAGCGAATCGAAGCCCCACTGCGCGAGCTTGTCGTAGAGAAGGTCGGGGGTGTCGGCGGACTCGACGCAGTTCTCGGGGAGCTCGCGTACGTCGACTCCCTCTGGACACTCTGGAGTGTCACGGATCTCGTCGAGGAAGGTCCAGAAATCGTAGTAGCGATCGCGTTCGGACCAGTCGAGGAGCGGGATCCCCGCTCGCATCCGGAAGGGGAAGCCGATGCGCATGATCGCGCCGACCGGCCCTCCGCTCGCGCTGATCGGCCGAGCCGGGACGGCGTCCTCGTCCAGCCCACGCAGCACCACGTTCTTGTGTCCGTAGTGATCCTCGGGAGTGCGACCCACCTGCGTCCACTCCCAGCCGAGAAAGGCGACGACGTCGGGCGACCCCTCGCTGCCCGCCACGGCATTGCACTGACGGATCGACTCCTGGGTCTCGGCCCAGCGCTCGGGCGTGATCGCCTCGGCGTGGTCGTTGATGCTCCAGAAGTCGAGCTGCGAGCAGATGCGCGCGAAGTCGCAGGCGTCGGCCGGCGGGTGGAGCCCTTCGCCCGCGACGAAGGGGAGGCTACGGAAGAAGGCGTCGGTCGAGAAGGTCGTGTGCACGTGGAGATCGCCGAAGAGGATCTGCTTCTCGGCGGGCCTCGGACGCGCACCCGGGCCGCGGCGCGCTTCGGCCTGCTCACGGACCCGCGAGGCGAGAAGCGCATCGGGCAGGCGCGGCGCCGCGATCTCGCCAGGGCCCTGGTGCTCCCCCGGACCGGGCCAGATCACCAGGAGCGCGACCCCGAAGAGCACTGCGAGTGCGAGCGCGATCCGTACCAGCCTCGCCACCTTTGCCTCCCTCCCCGCGCGCGGCGGGGGCGAAAGCATACCCCTCCGCTGCCGAGAAGCGCAGCCCGAACTCCTCGTAGAGCCTCACGCAGCGAGCTCCCGCGGCCCGATCAGTGGGAGACGAGGCCGCCGTCCGCGATCACGACCTGCCCCGTCACGAAGCTCGCCGCATCGGAGACGAGGAAGAGCGCCGGGCCTACCATCTCGTCCGGCGATGCGGCGCGCTTCATTGCGCTCGCCCCGGCCATCATCTTCTGGATCTCCGGCGGGTTGTTGCGCACCATGTCGGTGTCGACGGTGCCCGGAGCGAGCGCGTTCACGCGGATTCCGCGCGGGGCGAACTCGGCTCCCATCGAGCGGGTGAAGTGCAGTAGCGCCGCCTTGCCGCTGCCGTAGATCGCCTGGAAGGGGCTCGCCAGGAAGGCACCCACCGAGATCACGTTCAGCACCGCGGCACAGGGGCTCTTCTCGAGGTGCGGCAGCGCCTCCTGCACCAGAAAGACCGGGCCGCGCAGGTTCACCGCGAAGGATTTTTCCCACGCCTCCGGCGTGAAGCGACCGAAATCCTGGCGCAGCGCGTTCGCCGCGTTGTTCACCACGATGTCGAGGCGCCCGAAGCGCTCGAGGGTCCGGTCCACGAGCGGGCGCAATGCGTCGACCTCGCCCAGGTGCGTCGGCACGCCGAGCGCCTCGCCCCCCATCGCGGTCAGGTGCGCTTCGGTCTCGGCGCAGGCTTCGCTCTTGCGGCTCGCAACCACCACCTTGGCGCCCGCCGCGACGAAGCCTTCGGCGATCGCGCGACCGATCCCACGCGTTCCGCCGGTGACGATGGCGACGCGACCGCTGAGGTCGAAGAGCCGGCGCAGTCGATCCCGATCCAAGGGGGGATCCCTCCATCTGGACGACGCAGTCTACGCTACGCCCGCGTTGCGCGCTGCACGATCTCGTCGAGGATCAGGCGAGCGGGTCTCCCATGCGCGCGTACACGTCGGCGATCGAGCCCCCGAAGAAGCGATCGAGCCGCTCGGTCGACAGGCCTTCGAGCGCCTTCGTGTAGTGCCCGATCGGATCGCTGAGGCCCTCGAAGTGCGGAAAGTCGGAGGAGAAGACGATCATGTCGTCCGGAAGCTCCTGGATGATCTTCGCGAGCGGCCGGTCGTTGCCGCCGTCGAGCGGCGTGGCGCGAACGTTGCGAGCCAGATACTCGCTCGGCTTCATCGGGAGCTTCCACTTCCCGACGAAGAGCTCGGCCGTGGGCGAGATGCGGTCGTCGATCTCGCGATAGAGATAGGGCAGCCAGCCGGTCCCGACCTCGGCGAAGAGCAGCGTGAGCGTTGGAAAGCGCTCGAAGACGCCGCCGTAGATCAGCGAGTAGAGCAGCGTCATCGGCGCCACGTGTCGATGAGCGCCCCCGATCTGCCGCAGCAGCGTCACGTCGCCGCCCTGGTTGGCCCAGCCCGGATCGAAGCGCATGTGCTCGAAGCCGGTGTGGAGCATCGGAACCATCCCGAGTTCCGTGGCCGCGGACCACACGTGATCCCAGCTCGGGTGGCTCGGGGGGATCCCGTTCACCGGGTAGCCCGGCACCAGGAAGATCCGGCTCCCGCGCGCTCGCATCCGCGCGAGCTCCGCCGCAGCCCACTCGAGATCGTCGTAGTCGAGCGCGGAGACGGGGAGAAGGCGGCCCTGCGAAGCCTCACAGGTGTCCGCGAGCCAGCGGTTGCAGGTCGCGAGGGTCTCGCGGCGCAGCGCCGCGTCTTCCAGGAAGAGCCCGTAGGCGACACCCGCCAGGCAGATCACGTTCTGGATCGCGATCCCCTGCTGGTCGAGCCACGCGAGGCGCGCCCTCGCATTCGCGGCCTGGAACTGGTGCTTGCCCACGAACTCGGCGCGGCGTTCCGCCTCGGCCTGCTTCTCGTTGCCGAAGAGAGTGAGGAGCCCCGGCGGCAGCAGCTCCGCCATCGGCGGCCGCTCATCCTCGGGAACGTCTCGGAGCAGATCACCTACGATCGTGTGAACGGCGAGCCGCGCGGGATCGAGCTTCGGCAGCCTGGCCGCGAGCTCCGGATAGGGATCGAGCCAGTCATGGCCCGGCTCGAAATGGGCGTCGACGTCGATGATCGTCCGCATCGCCCTCCCTCGCTCGCCGCCCGTCCCGGTCGCAGTCGCCAGTCGCCAGTCGTCAGTCGTCAGTCGCCTCGCAGCGGACGCTCGATCGCCCCGTTTCGCGAAGCCTTCTCACGCTAACATGCGCCGTCGGTAGCGAACAAGCGCGGCACCAGGACGAAGGACCTCGCGATGGATGCGACAGCGCTGCGCTTCGGCGTCTTCCTGCCGCAGATTGCGCTGCGTTTCGAGCAGGTGCTCGAGAAGGCCCTCGCGGCCGAGGCGGCGGGCTTCGATGCTCTCTGGCTGATGGATCACCTCTGGACGCCGGGCGCCACCGAGGCGGACTGCCTCGAGGGCTGGACCCTGGCCACGGCGCTCGCGGTCCGCACCGACAGGCTACGGCTCGGCCACATGGTCCTGTGCAATGCGTTCCGCCACCCGGCGCTGCTCGCGAAGATGAGCGCCACGCTCGACCACGTGAGCGGCGGCCGGCTCGAGCTGGGCCTCGGCTGGGGATCGGTTCCCGACGAGCTCGCGGCCTTCGGCATCGGCGACGAGCCGCCGGCCGTGCGGGCCGCGCGCCTGGGCGAGGCCATCGAGGTGCTGCGCCTGCTCTGGAGCGGCGAACGAGTCAGTCATTCCGGGCGCTTCTACCAGCTGCGCGATGCGATCGCGCGCCCGCGGCCGCTCCAGCCCCGCATCCCGCTGCACATCGGCGGCGCCGGCCCGAAGCTCACCATGCCGCTCGTCGCCCGCCACGCCGACTGGTGGAACTGCGTGTCGACGGGCGTCGCAAGGCTTTCCGAGCTGCGACCGCTCGCCGGAAACGCGCGGGTATCGGTGCAACACCCGGTGGCCCTCGCGGCGAGCGAGGACGAGCTGCCCGCGCTACGCGTCCGGGCCGAGCGCCGTTTCGCAGGCTGGGGAGGCGCCCTCATCGGCACGGCTCCCGAGCTGGCCCGCGCGCTCGCGGCCGAGGCGCGCGCCGGTGTCGAGGGCTTCGTCCTCGCCTTCCACGACGGCGCAGCCCCAGAAACCCTCGAGCGCTTCGCGCGCGACGTCATCCCCGCGGTGCGCAGCGCGCTGGCGTAGAATCCCGCCGACCCCCATCCGAGGAGGACGAGCATGAACGATTCCAGCACGGTCCAGCGCATCGGGCTCCCCCGGGTCGCGCAGATCGGCTACGTCGTGCGCGACCTCGACGCAGCGATCCGCCTCTACGATCCCCTCTTCGGGCCCTTCAAGACGATGAACGGCTCGGTGGAGAAGGCCCTCTACCGCGGCCAGCTCGCCGACTGCCACCTCGAGCTCGCCTTCGGCTGGAGTGGCGACATCGAGATCGAGCTGATCCAGTGGGTCTCCGGCGACTGCCCCCACCGCGAGTTCATCGAGAAGGGTCGCGAGGGCATGCACCACCTCCACTTCCGCGTGGAGGATTGCGACGCGTGGGTCGAGAAGCTGCGCCCGCACGGCTACGAGGCCATCTGGTTCAAGCACTGGTCCGCCGACACGAAGTTCGCGTACCTCGAACGCGCCGGTGACCCGACCCTGATCGAGTTCCTCCAGATGCCGGGCGGCCCGGGCTCGATGTCCTGACGCGCGGGCAAGGGCCGGCCGATCGGAGCTCACTAGAGGGGCCGGCGTTCCTTTCCCTTATGCGCTCATCGGAGCTCATCGGCTCGGGGTGGGCCCGCCGGGCGCCCGTCCGATGCGGCATGGTACCGTCACGGGCGGCCGGCAGCTCGATGCCTGGTCCCTTGGAGCGCCCTTCCCTGGCTCTGGGAGTAATCGATGAAGGCGGTGAAGATCGTCGCGATCGTGGTCTTCGCGTACGTGGGAATCGTCGTCGCGTTCGAAGCGATGATCGGGACCTTCCAGCCCTCTACCGGATCGACACTCGTCCTCACCACCTTCGACGCAGACGGAGCCCCGCACGACCGGGTCGTGTCCCGCCTCGAGAGCAATGGCCAGCTCTACGTCGCGGCCAACCACTGGCCTCGGGCCTGGTACAAGCGCGCGCTGAAGAACCCGGACGTGCAGGTCACGCTGGAGGGTGCGAAGAGCGACTACCGGACCGTCCCCGTCACGGGTGAGGAGCACGATCGCGTCGACGGGGAGAACAGCCTCGGCTGGGTCTTTCGGATCCTGACTGGTTTCCCGCCGAGGACCTTCGTCCGGCTCGATCTCCGCTAGCGAGTGGACGGATGGCTGCTCCCTGGAATGACGGCACCTGCTCCCGAAGCCTGCAGAGGCGAGCCTGGCAAGGTTGCCCCGGCCGTCGATTTGAATCGATGCGAGGCGAAGGAAGACTGCGTCCGGGTTTGGCACCGTGGCCCGCAGCGCTGCGCCCGGCCCGTCGAGCGGTGTCGCAGCAGGGAATCTGATGTCGGCTGACGAGAACACCACCGATGCTCCTCTCCTGATCGAACGCGCTGGCGCCGTCGAGACCCTGGTGATCAATGACGCGCCGCGAAACCGCATGACCCTCGCGTTCATGGATGCGCTGGAGGGCGAGGTGGAACGCCTCGCACACGACCCTGACGTGCGCGCCGTCGTGATTCGCGGCGCCGGCGAAGAGAACTTCTCCGTCGGAATGGACCTGAAGCAGCTGCCCGAGGGAATCGCGCGAATGGGGGGGGCCGAAGCCCTCTTCGATCAGCGCCTCCGGGTGCTGAGCGCGATCGAGAAGCTTCCGAAGCCCGTCATCGCCGTTCTCTACGGCTACTGCCTCGGCGGAGGGCTCGAGCTTCCGCTCGCATGCCATTTCCGCCTGGCGGCTGCGGAGGGAGCCAGGATCGGATTGCCCGAGCTCGATCTGGGCACCGTGCCCGCCTGGGGCGGCAGCGCGCGCCTGACCCGCTGCGTGGGACGCAACCACGCGCTGGACTTGATTCTCCGGGCAAAGAAGATCTCGGGCCCCGAGGCGCACCGGATTGGCCTCGTGAATGAAGTGTGGCCGATCGAGGAGCTCTTTGCGCGGGCTCGGGATCTGGCGTGCGAACTGGCCGAGATGCCGGCCGCCGCGGTTGCAGGAATGCTGCGTTGCATCGTCGGAGCCGGCGAGAAGCCGCTCGATGAGGGCATCGCGGAGGAACGGCGTGCGGTGCTGGCAACGATGGGCACCCCAGACCAGCGTGAAGGGATTCGCGCGTTCCTCGAGAAGCGAAGACCCCGCTTCAATCGCGGAGCCGAATGAGACCTGGGGACCCCTGACCCTTGGAGCTGACCGGGCAGCGCCAGTACATCGAGGTGAATCCATGAGCGAGAAGACACTCTACGAACGTCTGGGTGGCTACGACGCGATCGCGGCCGTCGCCAACGATCTGCTGCCTCGCCTCCGGGCGGATTCGCAGCTCGGCCGCTTCTGGGGCCATCGCGGAGAGGATGGCATCGCCCGGGAGAAGCAACTCCTGATCGACTTCCTGTGCTCGAGTGCAGGCGGCCCCGTGTATTACACCGGACGGGACATGAAGACTTCGCACAGGGGCATGCGCATCAGCGACAGCGATTGGTCCGCCTTCAGCCGCCACCTCGATGCGACCCTCGATGCCTTCCAGGTTCCCCAGCGCGAGCGGAGCGAGGTGGTTGCCTTCATCCAGAGCACGCAGCCCGACATCGTCGAGGCGTAGCTCCTGGCGGGGACGCTCCCCGCTACCTTCGCGGTCATGGTCCTCGAAGTCGCCGTCCTGGACGTCCGGACTGGTGAAGCGGAGGCCTTCGAAGCCGCCTTCGCCGTGGCGCAGCGGATCCTCGCCGCCAGCCCGGGGTATCAGAAACACGAGCTCCGCTGCTGCATCGAGACCCGCAACCGCTATCTCCTGCTGGTCTGGTGGGATTCGCTCGAGAGTCATACCCAGGGCTTCCGGAAATCACCCGCCTACCAGCGCTGGCGTGAGCTTCTCCATCGATTCTACGAGCCTTTCCCCACAGTCGAACACTATGTCCTGGTGCCGGAAACTCGTGCCTGACACGGGTACGATCCTTCGAGTCGTTTCCAAGCGTCTGATCGTTCAAGCGTGGCGCGCCTACCTCACCCGATGATGATTTTCGGGTTCGAGTCAGGGGCGCTGTTCGACGAAGTACTGGAGACGGCCGGTCAGCTGCGGCGCCACGCGTCGGGAAGCTCCTCGGGGGCGAGCTTGCGCACGCGCTCGAGGGTCGGGTGCCCGTCCGAGTAGGTGTCCTCGCCGAGGCAGAGGCCCTTGGCGTCGTACTTGAAGATCGCGGCCGAACGGTACGAGTAGAGGTAGTGGGCCTCCGGATCGTCGACGGCGACGCCGATCCTGCGCAGCGCGTGACCGGGCCAGACCATATGCAGCGTGCCGTCGTGGAAGAGGTGGTCGTCGCCGCAGAAGATGCGATCGATCTCGTAGGTGAGCTTGTTGTAGCCCTGCTCGAAGATGTGGCGGTAGAAGGCGCGCACCTGCTCGCCGCCCTTCGGGCCGAAGTCCCCGATGCCCGAGCCCCAGAACTGGTAGCTCGGCTCCTCGACCTGCGTCTTCATGATCCGATCGACGTCGCCCTCGAGCTCGGCGAGCAGGTGCTCGCGAAAGTTCTCGAGCATCGCGCGATGGCGCGGATTCGGATCGGCGGCGATCGCCGCTTCGACCTTCTCGAGCGACTTCTGCGGATCGATCTTCATCGGGTCACCTCCTGGCCGGATCTTCACGACGCAGCCCCCGAGGCCTCCCAGTCTACCGCGCCCGCAGCTCGATCGGCGCGGACACGAGGCCCTGGATCTGGTCGGCGCGGCGCCACACGAGTCGGGACTCGTCGAGGCCGTACTCGGGGGCTCGGGCGAGGAGCTCCTCGAGCAGCACGCGGCCCTCGAGGCGGGCCACGTGCGCGCCGAGGCAGACGTGGGCCGCGTGGCCGAAGGAGAGGATCCGGCGCGGGTTGCGCTCTACGTCGAAACGGTCGGGGTCCGGAAACTCGCGGCCGCGAGCGGAGGCAGGCCCAGGATCAGGTCGGAGGCCTTTTCGGCGATTGCGATCGTCGCCATGTTCGTGTTTCCGCTCACGATGCGGGGCATCACGGAGGCGTCGACCACGCGCAGCGCCTCCGTTCCGTGAACGCGCAGCCGCGCATCGACCACCGCGAGCGGGTCCTGCCCCATCTTGCAGGTGCCGACGGAGTGGTAGTCGGCCTCAGACTTCTGGCGCACGTAGGCGTCGAGGTCGGCGTCGCTTTGCGCCTGCACTCCCGGGTCGAGCTCTTCGCCTCGATAGGGATCGAAGGCGCGCTGCCCGAAGACCTCGCGCGCGATCCGGATGCCGGCCCGCATCACGTCGAGGTCGCGCGGGTCCGAGAGGTAGCCCTGGTCGATCAGCGGCGCCGCGGCCGGATCGGCCGAGGCCAGGCGCAGCCGCCCCGTGCTGCGCGGCTTCACCGCGTTGATGTGGACGCCGAAGCCGTGTTCGGGAATCAGCTCGCGACCATTGTTGCGGTAGAGCGCCATCAGGAAGTGGAACTTGAGATCGGGGTCGGCGAGCGACGGGTCCGACCTCACGAAGGCCACCGCCTCCATGCCCGGATCCGCGAGCGGCCCGCTGCGAAAGGCCAGGTAGCGGCCGATCGCGAGCGCTCCCTGCACCGGGCCGAAGTACTTGAACATCGAGTTCGGAACGCGCGAGCGGAGCTTCACGTGGGTGGCGAGGTGGTCGTGCAGGTTCCGGCCGACCCCTTCGAGAGGAACGATCACCTCGATGCCGTGCTCGCGCAGATGCCCGCCGTCACCGACGCCGGAGAGCATCAAGAGCTGCGGAGAGTTGAGGGCGCCCGCCGCGAGGATCACCTCGCGCTCGGCGCGGACCCGGCGCAGCGTGCCTCCCCTGCGAAGCTCGACAGCAACGGCCCGATGGCCCTCGAAGCACACCCGTGTCGCGTGGGCGTGCGTCAGCACGGAAAGGTTCGGACGCGAGCGCACGGGCCGTAGATAGGCCGCGGCGGTGCTCTGGCGCCGCCCCTTCCACGCGGTGACGTCGGTGGGCCCGAAGCCCTCGCGATGGTGGCCGTTGGTATCGTCGTTGTAGGGATGGCCAGCCTGCTGCCCCGCCTCGACGAAGGCCACCGCGAGCGGGTGCTTCACCCGGGGCCGGCCGATGCGGAGCGGGCCGCTCCCGCCGTGGGCGTCGCTCTCGCCGAGCTCGTGCG
>CAYPSI010000029.1:0-2622 GCA_964413375.1 uncultured Spirochaetales bacterium
CGCCGGTCGTCGCGTTCCTGCTCTCCGACGCCAGTCAGTACGTGACCGGTCAGACGCTGATGGTCGACGGCGGCGGCATCCTGCGTGCGTGAGCCGGACGAGCTCTCCGCCTGGCGCGCGTTCTGCGGCCGCCTCGAGGCGCTCGGGGAGCGGATCCTCGGCAGCGAGTTCCCGAACGGCCCCGCCGATCGCCCGGAAGGCATCGCGCACCTGGCCGAACAGGTCGCCTGCTGGCTCGGCTGGGCGATCGGCCACTGCGACCCGGCAGCGCCCTTCTTCCACCGCTCGAACGATCTGGTGACGCAGTGGGGCGGCCCGAACCAGGACAACGCCTACCACCACGCTCGCATCGACCCCGCGCGTCGCTACCGGATCCGCGGGAGCATGCACGCCTGCGAGGACTTCGTGCTGACGCTGCGCGCCGGCTTCATGCACATGCCGACGTGGGGAACGAAGGCCGCGCTCACCGCCTCAGAGCGCGGCATCGCGCGCGGTGACGCCTTCGAGCTGCTGCTCGGCGGCGACGGCAGCGACCCGGACTGGATCCAGATCCCGGAAGGAGTGACCACCGTCTCGTTGCGCGAGTACTACCTCGACTGGAGTGCGGAGGAGCCGGCGGTGTTTGCGATCGAGTGCCTCGACGAGGTACCCGCGCCGGCGCGCCTCAGCGGGCCGGAGCTCGCGGCGCAGCTCGAACACGCGATCACCCAGATCGAGCGCTCGCTCGTGCACTGGAACGATTACCTGCGCGAGCACAGGGCGAAGGGAATCGACAACCAGTTCGCGCTGCCGATGAAGGTCGCAAAGGGTCTCGACGTCGCGCGCTACATGTTCTGCTTCTGGTCGCTCGCTCCCGACGAGGCACTCCTCGTCGAAACGGACCCTCCGAAGGCGCGCTACTGGGGGCTGCAGCTGGCGACGCTCGGCTGGTTCGAGCCGGTGGATCCCGTCCACCGCATCACCTCGCGGAACCAGAACCAGCTGCAGGTAGACCCCGACGGGCAGGTGCGGGTCGTGCTGGCCCACGAGGACCCCGGCGTTTCCAACTGGCTCGACAGCGCTGGTCGACGCGAGGGCCTCGCGACCTTCCGCTGGTTCTGGCCGGAGAGCGACCCGAGCCCCCGCACGCGCGTCGTCCCACTGCGGGAGCTGGCCGCGCTGCTGCCGGCGGGGACGCCTCGCGTCGACGCGGCGGCCCGCCGCCGCGAGATCCGCGCGCGGAAGGAGCATCTGGCATGGCGCTTCCGCACCTGAAGGAACCGGGCGACTCGTGAGCTGGAAACCTCCGGCGAGACCCGAATGGGTGCAGGCGATCAACGCCGGCCAGATCCCGCCGATCGCCGCGGTGGCCGCGCTCCCGCTCGAACGAGACCTGCTGCTGGCCGAGGCCCGCGCGCGCCTGGGCCTGTCCGACGGAGGCATTGCGGACTTCTGCCACGCGGAGTTCGATGCGGATCGCTTCCTCGAGCCGCTGGGCCGCGTACTCGCGGCGCTGGAGCAGGAGGCGGAGCTCACGCCGATCGGGCGCTGGCTCACGCGCCGCTTCCTGCTGCGGCTGCTCGAAGTCCGGCTCCAGCTGATGGCGCATCTGCGCGCGGACCCCGGCGTGCGCGACGAGCCGATCGAAGCGCCGCTCTTCGTGGCCGGAGCGCCGCGCACCGGAACCACCATCCTGCACGCGATGCTGGCCGCGGACCCGGCCCATCGGGTGCCGCTCGGCTGGGAGCTCCTGCGACCGGTGCCGCCGCCAGTTCCGGACCCGGTTCGATCTTCCAACGACCCGCGCATCGGCCTGGCGGACCGCGAGCTCGTGCTGCCGCAGACGGTCGTCTCGGGGCTGCTCGCGATCCACGTCTATGGCGGACGCCGGCCGAAGGAGTGCCTCTCGGCGATGTCCTTCGCGTTCCTCTCCGAGGAGTTCACCGCCCGCTACCACGTGCCGAGCTACGAGGCCTGGCTCGAGCGCTGCGACAGGACGCCCGCGTACGCAATGCACCGCCTCGTGCTCCAGGTGCTCCAGCGCAGAACGGGGCCTTCCGGATGGGTGCTGAAATCCCCCGTGCACCTGCACTCGCTCCCGACCCTCTTCGACGTGTATCCGGACGCCCGCGTCGCCGTGACCCACCGCGACCCGCTTGCGATGCTGGCCTCGCTCACGAGCCTGATCGCGACGCTGCGCTGGGCGCACAGCGACGCAGTCGACTACCCGGCAATCGCCCGCGCGCACGCGCTGCGCTACCGCGCATCGCTCGATCGGCTGGTGCAATGGACGGACTCGGAACGCGTCCCCGCCGCGCAGCTGCACCACAGCCGCTACGAAGACTTCCTCGAGGACCCGCTCGCGGTTCTCGCGGCCCTGTATGCGCGCTTCGGCCGGCACTTCGGCGACGAGCTGCAGGCCCGCGTGCGCGAGGCCCTGGCCGCGCGCACGGCGGGCGAGCACGGCGAGCACGACTACTCCTTCGACGATCTGGGCCTCGACCGCAGCGCCCTGCGCAAGCATTTCCGTGTCTACCAGGAGCGCTTCGCGGTGCCCAACGAGGAGTGAGTGGCAGAAAGGGCCCGTTGGGGGGCAGGCCGGTCAGTCCTGCACGGAGGCGGTCCCGTCGAAGTAGGCCTGGT
>CAYPSI010000030.1:0-4017 GCA_964413375.1 uncultured Spirochaetales bacterium
TCCCGCGCGAGCGGCTCGCGCAGGTCGACCCCGCGCACCTCGGCGCCGATGGCCGGCGTCGTCGGCTGGATCAGCGGCCGGCTCACCGGGCCTCTCGCGGAAGGGTGAAGCCGTAGAGCTTCGCGGGGTTCTCGGCGAAGATGGCGCGCTTCATCGCGTCGTCGAGGTCCCGGCGCTCGGCCAGGATCCGGACGGAGTCGGGAAACGCGCAATCCCAGTGGCAGTAGTCCGACGCGTAGCAGACGGCTTCGTTGCGCTGCGTCTCGAGCACGTAGGGCGCCGTCCCTTCCTCCGGCTCGATCGTGACGAAGCAGCGGCCGTGGAAGTACTCGCTGGGCTTGCGATCGATCAGCGGCGCCTGCTCCGGCATCAGCTCCCAGTGCTCATCGAGGCGTTCGAGCCAGAAGGGGAGCCAGCCGGCGCCCGCCTCCATGAACCCGACGCGGAGCTTCGGGAAGCGGTGCAGGATGCCGCCGACGGTGAAATTGAAGACCGCCTGCATGGCTCCGATGGGGTGCGTGATCGCGTGGATTCCGAGCCGCGTCGTGAAGCGGTCGATCGCGAAGGGTGTCTGTCCGGGGGCCTGCCCTCCGCCGTGCGTGCACACGGCCACGCCCAGCGCTTCGGCCGTCCGCCAGACGATGTCGAAGCTCGGGTCATCGAGATTCTTCTCGCGCAAATGAGTGGCCGTCACCATCCCGACGAAGCCGTGCTGCACGACGCAGCGCTCGAGCTCCTCCGCGGCGAGCTTGGGCTCGATCATCGGGAGCTTCGCCAGTACCTTGATGCGGTCCGGGGCGTGCGATGCATACTCGGCGCGCGCATCGTTCAGCGTCCGGCAGAGCGCGGCCGCGAAGCCCGGGTCGTCGAGTGCCCACTCTTCGCCCGAGCCCGGGGGGAAGAGCACGCTCATGTCGATCCCCTCGAGCTCCATGTCCTCGAGGCGCTTTGCCGGGTCCAGCATTCCCGGGCGCTGGGCCACGTCGAAGTCGAGATCGTCCTCCGGGCGCTGCGCGTCGCGCGGGTTCGCCTCGTTGATCTGCGCTCCCCCGCCCGGCAGATTCGTGTAGCGCGCCTTCATCGCGGCGACGTAGCGGCGCATCGCGGGCTCCCAGGCCTTCGGAATGCGCTTGCGCCAGCCCTGCGGCTCGCCGCCGTGTCCGTCTGCGTCGATCACGTAGTAGCCGAAGCGCCCCATCCCGTTTCCTCCCGATTCAACCGCCCTGGTTGCAGAAGAGAGCGACGATCTCGTCCACCGCGGCGTCCGCCCGCTCGAGCAGCAGCGTCCGGTCCGTTCCCCCGATCGGGTGCGGCACGACCGCGATGCGCGCGTTTGCGAGCCCCTGTGCGCTCGCTTCCTCGTGCGCGAGCCCGGCGAAGTGTCGCGTCGCCACCACCACCGTGGGCCTTCCCGCCGCCTCGAGCCGCGCCGTGTCGTGGAGACTCCACGACGTGCACGACCCTCAATCCGCGGTCCCCGTGAGCACGAGCTCCGCCGTCTCCACGAGCTCGGCGAAGAGATCCTCCTCGCAGGGGGTCGCCGCCGTTCGCTTGCGGCGCACCCCGAGGAGCGACGCGCCGGTGCGCTTCGCCAGTCCCTCGGCCATGCGCCGCAGCAGCAGCTCCGCACCCGGCTTGCCGTTGTCGAGCACCAGCAGCCGTCGGCCGCCGAGCAGCTCGGGCGAGCTCGCGAGGGTCCGCGCCGGTCGGCCGACGCTGCCCTCGGGCGAAAGGATACGGATCGTCATGGCGTCCTCCACCCCGTCACGGAACCAGCGGAAGCGTGACGCTCTTCGTCATGCCCCAGCTCGGGATCGCGCACGAGTGCTTGCCCGGGCCTCCGGCCACGAGCACGCGGATGTTCTCCGGATGATCGGTCATCGGCATGGGGTCGGCATCGCCCAGCGCCTTCTCCCACGGGCGCCACTGCACGACGCCGAAGGAGCGGCGCAAGAGGCCCGCGGGAAGGCGCGCCTTCTCGAAAAGGTAGCCCTGCACGTCGCGTCGGGTCCAGCTGGCAGCGGCGATCGTCGCCGCGTGCTCGGGACAGAGCACCACGAAGAACTCCGCAGAAGACACCGGCGCGTTGTTCGATCCGAGTGTGGCCATCACGCTCGCCAGCTTGTCGAGGATTCCGGCGGGTGCGTCGCTCTCCATGTCGTGCGCGTTGTGCGGGTTCTCGCCGCAGAAGACGGTCACCGCGCTCGGCGCGTCGACGCCGCAGCTGCGCGCGTAGCTCTCCCACGGGCTCGCAGCCTCGTTCTCCGCGATGCAGTACGCGTACTTCGACGGCTGTCCCTGCGTCGAAGCGTCCCCGTCGCCCGGGCGCGCGCCTGCGACGTGCAGGAGTACGAGCCGCAGCGCGCGGCCGAGCGTTGCATTCGCGCGGCAGCCCGGGCCGAAGGTTCCCCGCTCCGCGTTGAAGCCCTGCTCGCGCACCACGGCGCCGTGCACGATCACGAGCGGTGCCACCGGGTGGGTGGTCGCATTCACGCCGCGCAGGTTCAGCTCGGGACGCGCGAGTGCGCGCACCGCGGTCACCAGCACCGGAAGGAGACCCGGGCGGCAGCCGGCGAGGACGGCGTTCACGGCGAGGGTCCGACGCGTGGCGCGACCGAAGCGAGGCGGCAGCGTCGCGATGAGTTCGTCGGCGGGGGCGCCGTCGGTCCCGACCGCGAGCATCTGTTCGACGCGCTCCTGCGTCGGCGGGATGAGCGGGAGCCCATCGCCCCAGCCGCGCGCCTCGAAGAGCTCGAGCATCTCCTCCGGAGAGCCGCTTTCGAGCGCGATCTGCTCGGGCGGCGCGCACTCTTGCGCGGGCGCCTGCGCGCCCGGGGGCGCGCAGGCGTCGTCGGGGCAGCTCTCCGCGGGGAGCGCCGTCACGCTGCGGGCCTCGTGCCGGCAGGCCGCAGCACGCGGCCGGGAAGCGCACCGGTGAGCTTGCCGTCGAGGACGATCGGCTCGCCGTTCACGATCGTCGCGACGATGCCCTGGGGCCGCGCGACGAAGCGCCCCTCGCCGCCGGGGAGGTCGTGGACCCTGCGCTTCGTCCCCGGACCGACCCTCTCGGGGTCGAAGAGCATCAAGTCGGCGGCGAAGCCTGGGAGCACGGCGCCCCGCTCGTGGAGTCCGGCGAGCGCGGCCGGAATCTGCGTGAGCTGGCGGATCCCCTCCTCGAGCGTCCACACCTTCTGCTCCAGCACCCAGAAGCGCAAGAAGAAGCTCGACCAGTCGGAGCCGTCGTCGCGGTCGAGGTGGGCTCCGCCGTCGGAGACGCCCATCAGCATCGAGGGGTGCTGCATGCTCTCGCGCACCGCCGCTTCCCACGCGGGCGAGCGGTTCTCCCAGCGGAACTTGAGCCGCAGGTCCGCTTCGAGCGCGAGGTCGAGCATCGCGTCGGCCGGCGCCTTGCCCTGCTCGGTGGCGATCTCTGCGATCGAGCGGCGCAGGAAGCGTTCGTGGCGCGGCTCGTCCACCTCGTCGACGAAGAGCGCGTTCCAGTGCGGCGGCGGGAGCGTGGATCCGGCGTCGGGGTCGCGGTTCGGGTGCTCCACCGCGCTGCGCATCAGCGCCCGGACCTCGGGGTCGCGCAGCTTCGCGACCTTCTCCGCGTGCGGGAGACCCATCAGCGCGTGCCACGAGAAGACGCCCGCGTACATCGGCGAGCCGCGCTCGAGATCGATCGGGCGATCGAAGGGGTGATTGCGCAGCAGCGAGAAGATCGCGACGCCGCGACGCGCCGCGTCCTCGAGGAACTCCTTCGCGCGTCCCCAGCCCGACCCCGGTACATCGATCTTGTCGCGCCCGCCAAGGCCCTGGATCACGATCGGGAGGCGGCTGGCCTGGCCGAGTGCCACGAGCAGCTCCTCGTCCTCTGCATCGAGGCCGCCGATCACGCTCTTCGGGAGGTAGGCGATGCTCCCCCCGCCGGCCTGCCCCGCTTCCTGCACGAGCTCGAGGAGCTCCTCGCGCGATGCGAAGCGGCTCGCGATCGGTTCTCCCGCGCCGTCCACCTGC
>CAYPSI010000031.1:0-11485 GCA_964413375.1 uncultured Spirochaetales bacterium
GTCGAGACCGCCGAAGACGATCTGCGCGCGGCTCGGCCGGGTCGCGAGGAAGCCGCGCGCGGCCAGCGCAGCCATGCGGCGCTCGAGCTCGGCGCGGTCGAACCAGAGCCGCAGCGTGCGGCCGATGCGGGCGAGCTTGCCGGCCACTGCGCGCCGGTCTCCGATCGCCCGGCGCAGCAGGCGCAGCGGCCGCTCCGTCCGTCGGGGAGTCGCGGCCGGCGGCGGAGGCCTCGGCGCAGATCCCGGATCCAGGCGAAGCTCGGGGCCTAGCGACCTTTGGTGAGGCGACCGACGTCGATGTAGCGGCGGATCTTGCCCTTGCTCTTCATCGGCGTTCCCTCCGCGTCCCAGAACTCGATGCGGTTTCCGGTTCCCGTCTGGACGTTGATGATGATGTCGCTCACGTAGCGGAGATCCATCGGCTTCGGCACGCCCTCCCAGCCGGGGTACCATTCGCCGGTGAGTGTGGTGTCCTCGCTCCAGCGCTTGTTGTGCCAGATGATCTTCCAGAGCTCCTCCTTCCCGTCGTAGGCGAAGGAGTAGAGCGCCGTGAGCGACTGCTTGTCGATGTAGATGTCCTTGTGGTGATAGGGGTGGTCCGAGTTCTTCGGGATGAAGCGGATCACCACGACGTCGCGTAGCTCCCAACGATCGTCGGCGAAGGAGAGCCCATAGGGGCCGAAGTTGTGGTCCTTCTCGTAGGGGTAGGCCTTCACCTTCGTGTTCATCGGCGCGACCATCTTCGTGTCGGCGAGGCACTGCCATTCGTACTGCGGCACGATCCCCGCGAAGCTGCGCAGATCGTCGAAGGTGAAGTCCGTGCCGGAGACGGCGTCGGTGCGCTGAGCCGTCGAGATGCGGCGAACGCGGCGGAGCGTCGGCACGTAGACCCAGGTGTCGTCGTTCTTGGCCTCGCTGCGCGGCATGTCCGCGGACTTGTAGCGGTAGGACATCAGCATGATGCCGCGAGCGTCGAAGGGCGCGTCCACCTGCACGCCGAAGGCGTTCTTGCGCTTTTCGCCCCGGAAAAGGTCGCCGTCGCTCGTGTCGAGGTACTCCTTTTCGATCCGGCTCGAGAGCTCGATCGTCTTGGCCGTACCCTCGTAGTAGAGCGGGAGCTGCTCGCCACGATCCCAGTAGGAATAGAAGAAGCTCGCGCGCGAGCCGTCACCGTCCCACTGGTTGTCGAAGTTGTACATCCACTTGACGCCCGCCTGGGGATCGCCCTTGCAGTCGATCTGCGCCGGGTCGAAGGGGAGTCCGGCGACGTAGTTCTCGAGGCTGTTGTCCGGCCCGATGCGCGGCTGGCCCTTGAACTTCGCGCTGGCCGCGTCGAACTCGGGAGGCGTCGCGTAATCCCCCGCCGGCGCGATCTCGAGCTTCATCCCCTCGTAGAAGAAGAAGTCGCGGTTGTTCCAGAAGGCCTCCGGCAGGAAGGGCCGGAGCTTCTCGAGCTGATCGAAGCTGATCACGTCGCCGGGCTTGAACGACGGGGTGAGGGCGCCGGCGTCCTCGGCGGCGGGGGCAGCGACGGGAGCACCCGCGACGAGCGCGGCCGCGAGGGCGGAGACGAGCAGCAAGCGGGGGGTCATGGGGGTCTCCTGTGAGCAAGCGGCGGAGGCCGGGCCTCTCGGGCCTGCGAGGCGTCACCACGCTACATCACGAGCGGTCTCGAGTACTAGCGTAGCGGCGGCGGCCGGTCCCCGGTCTCCCCCGGGATAGACGGGAGAAGGCTCAGCGGAGCTGCCGATGGGCCTCGATCACGTGCTGCGGCGCCTGCACGAGCTCGATCAGCACGCCTTCGCCGCCGATCGGAGAGCCGTCGCTCCCCTTGGGATGGATGAAGCAGACGTCGTGCCCGGCGGCGCCCTTGCGGATACCTCCCAGAGTGAAACGAACCCCCTGGCGCCCCAGCCAGGCGACGGCCGCCGCGAGATCGTCGACCCAGAGTCCCACGTGATTGAGCGCCGGCTCGTGCACCCGAGGCCGACCCTCGGGGTCGATCGGCTGCATCAGGTCCACTTCGACCGCGAAGGGCCCGCGCCCGGCGAGGGCGATGTCCTCGTCCACGTTCTCCGACTCGCTGCGGAAGCTTCCGGTGGGTGCCAGGCCGAGCAGGTCGATCCACAGCCGGCGCAGGCCCTGCTTCGACGCAGCGCCGACCGCGATCTGCTGGACGCCGAGGATCTGAAAGGGGCGCTCGCTCATGGAATCTCCGCTTTGCGAACATGTTCTCTAAATGACTTTGAGCTTCCCATCCGCAGTAACTTTGAGCTTCCGATCCCCAAGATCTCGCAGGCCGCGCGCGAGCAGGTAGCGCTCGCTGCTCCCCTGACGGCTCGCCGCAGGGCGCAGCGCCTTCGCGCGCTCGAAACGCGCTCCGAGGCGGCGCTCGACCGCACGTGCCTCGGGGCTCTCGAGGATCTTCACCAGCAGGTCGCCATTGGGCCGCAGCAGCAACGACACGAGCCCCTCGACGGCGAGCAAGAGCTCCTCCTCCTGCGCGCGGTCGCGATCGCGGATCCCGGTGAGCTTGGGCGCAGCGTCGCAGAGCAGGACGTCCGCCGGCCGGCCGAGCGCCTCGAGGATCCGCTCCGCGACACCCGGTAGCGCCAGGTCGGCCTCGAGGATCACCACCTGGGGTTCGGGAAACGGGTCGAGTACCGCCAGGTCCACGCCGACCACGCGGCCCCCGGGGCCCACCGCGGCGGCTGCCACCTGCAGCCAGCCACCGGGCCAGCAGCCGAGATCGACGACATGGGCCCCGCGCTGGAGCAGGTGATGGCGTTCGTCGATCTCCTGAAGCTTGTAGGCGGCGCGCGAACGAAAGCCCTCGCGCTTGGCGCGGCGGTGGAAGCTGTCCTTTCGCTCGTAGCGGCTCAGGAGCGGGATTTCACCGACGGGCGCACGCTCACGATGCCGTTGCGGTGGCCGGGAAGCGCCCCCTTCACGAACAGCAGGTTCTTCTCGGCGTCGACGCGCACGACCTCGACGTTGAGCTGGGTCACGCGCTCGTTGCCCATGCGACCCGGCATCCGGAGTCCTTTGATCACGCGACCCGGGTAGGTGCCGGGGCCGATGGAGCCCGTGTGGCGGCGGTTCTCGTGCGTCCCGTGCGTGTTGTGCTTCATCGTGAAGTTGTGCCGCTTCACGACACCCGCGGTCCCCTTGCCCTTCGAGATGCCGATCACGTCGACGCGCTGTCCGGCTGCGAAGACGTCGCAGCGCACCTCGCTACCGACCTCCCGATCGGCCGCCTCCGCGTCCGTCACGCGGCACTCCTGAAGGTGGCGCTTCGGCGCGACCTTGGCCTTCACGAAGTGCCCGGCAAGGGCCTTCGACACCAGCTTGGGCCGCAGCTCGCCGAAGCCGAGCTGGAGCGCCGCGTAGCCGTCCCGCTCAGGCGTCTTCTTCTGGACGACCGTATTGGGGCCAGCCTCGAGCACGGTCACCGGGATACACTCCCCGGTCTCGGCGAAGATCTGGGTCGAGCCGATCTTCCGGCATAGGAGATGGATGGGCACGGCACTCTCCGGGCGCGGGGAACCCCTGGGGGTTCCGAGGGCCCCGGAATGTAGGAGGAAGCAAGGCCAATGTCGAGTCGGGTCCCGGAGTCCCGCGAGCCTCACAAAGTGGTGCTGATCCCCGGCGACGGGATCGGCCCCGAGGTCACCGGAGCGGCCGTCCGCTGTGTCGAGGCGCTCGGGGTCGCCGTCGACTGGGAGGTCGTCGAGGCGGGGGGCGAGGTGATCGCCAAGTACGGCTCGCCGGTCCCCGATGACGTCCTGAACGCGGTCCGGGCCACCGGGGTGGCGCTCAAAGGCCCCATCACGACCCCGATCGCGGGCGGGTTCAAGAGCGCCAACGTGCTGCTGCGCCAGTCGCTCGACCTCTACGCCTGCGTGCGCCCGGTGAAATCGATCCCCGGCCTCGTGACGCGCTTCGAGGGAGTGGACCTCGTGATCGTGCGCGAGAACACCGAAGGCCTCTACTCGGGTCTCGAGCACCGGGTCGCGCCGGGCATCGTCGAGAGCATCAAGGTGATGACCGAGCACGCCTGCACGCGCATCTCGCGCTTCGCCTTCGCGCTCGCGCGACGCCTCGGCCGCCGGAGGGTGACGGCAGTGCACAAGGCGAACATCATGAAGCTGTCGGACGGCCTCTTCCTCGAGTGCGCGCGCAAGGCGGCGCGCGACTGGCCGGAGCTCACCTACGACGAGATCATCATCGACAACTGCGCGATGCAGCTGGTGCGAAATCCGGAGCGCTTCGACGTGCTGCTGATGGAGAACCTGTACGGTGACATCCTCTCGGATCTGTGCGCGGGTCTCGTCGGAGGCCTCGGCGTCGTTCCGGGCAGCAACGTCGGGGACCGCTGCGCGATCTTCGAGGCGGTGCACGGGAGCGCACCCGACATCGCCGGCAAGCGGCTTGCGAATCCCTCGGCGATCCTGCTCTCGACGGTCGAGATGCTGCGACACCTCGGCGAGACGGGCGCGGGCGCCGCGCTCGAGCGCGCCGTGCATGCGGCGATCGCCGATCCGGCGACCCGGACCCAGGATCTCGGAGGCGCTGCGAACCTCGACCGCTTCACGGAGGCCGTGATCGAGCAGCTGCCGTGAGAGGGCGCGCGCTGCGCCCGCTGCTGGTGCTGGGCCTCGACGGCGCGACCTTCGACGTGATCGATCCGCTGGCTCGCGCCGGGCGGCTCCCGACCCTCGCCGCGTGGCGCGAGCGCGGCCTGGCGGCGCCGCTCGCGAGCACGACCCCGCCGATGAGCTTTCCGGCGTGGTCGAGCTTCGCGACCGGCCTGGCGCCCGGCCGGCACGGGCTCTTCGACTTCACCCAAAAGCTCGACGGCGCGTACAGGATCCGCTTCGCGAATGCGACCCATCGCCACGGCGAGACCCTCTGGGGGCGCGCGAGCCGCGCCGGGGGCTGCGTGCTCGTGCTCGGCGTGCCGGCGACCTTCCCACCCGAGCCGGTGCGCGGGCTCCTCGTCTCGGGCTTCGACGCCCCCGTCTCGACCGGAAGCGACGCGCGGCAGACGAGCGACCCGGCCCTCTACCGACGCATCGCCGCACGCGCCGGCCCGTGGATGCGCCCCGACCTCGACGAGGGAGCGCACGCGCAGGGCTGGCACGAGCAGGCCGTCGCCGTGCTGCTGCGCCGCATCGAGCGCAAGACCGCCTTCGCCCTCGCCGCGCTCGACGAGCTTCGCCGCGCGGAAGGCGCCCGCCCGGATCTCGTCGTGATCGTCTACTCCGAGAGCGACACCGTGGCGCACCATTTCTGGCGCGATCACGACCCGGGGTCGCCCCGTCACGACCCGACGGCGACGGAGACTTGCCGCGGCGCGGTCGCCGCGGTCTACGCGCGGCTCGACGCGGCCTGCGCGGAGCTTCGCGCGGCGTACGGAGAAGACGCGCCCTGCGTCGTGCTCTCGGACCACGGGAGCGGCGGCTCCGCGCGTCGGGTGGTGCACCTCGGGCGCCGCCTCGCGGACGCCGGGCTGCTGCGACGCAGCCGCGCCGGCGGCATGGCGTTGGACCGCCTCGCGCGCGGGGCCCGGGATCTGGCATTGCGCAAGCTCCCGCCGCGAGCCGCGCAGGCGATCTTCCGTCGCGCCCGGCCGGCCGCCGCGCGCCTCGAGAGCCAGGTGCGCTTCGGCGGGATCGACTGGCGGCACACGGCGGCGTTCACCGAGGACGTGAACACGCAGCCCGGGATCTGGCTCAACCTTCGCCAGCGCGAGGCGCAGGGCTCCGTCGCCGCGTCGGACGCCGAGCGCGTGCGCCGCGACGCGATCGACTGCCTGCTCGACTGGAAGCTCCCGGATGGCGGCCCCGTCGTCGCGCGGGCGCTCCCGCGCGAGGAGGTGCACGCGGGCCCCTTCGCCCATCGAGCGCCCGACGTGGTGGTCGAGCTGGCCGAAGAGGCGGGCTATCCCCTCGTCGCCGTGCCGACTCCCTGGTCCGAAACCGCCTCCGAGTCCCTGCGCCTGCTCGGGGCCGGCGAGCTCGCGGGCGGGCGCGGACGCGGCACGAACGGAACCCATCGGCGGCACGGCATCTGGATCGCGGACGCGCCCGGACCGGCCGCGTGGGCCCGCCTCCCCGAGCCTGCGAGCCTTATTGGCGCGGCGCCGGCGCTCGCGGCCGCGCTGGGACTCGCCTGGGAAGCTCGCGACGCGAGCGGCTCGGGAATGGATTCCGGCCGGCGGCTCGACTACACACCCGGCGAGGAGGAGGCGGTGGCGAAGCGGCTGCGCGCCCTCGGGTACCTGGAATGAGAGCGGCATCCCGCCCCACGCTCTCGCTCGTCTTCCCGGTCTTCGACGAGGAGCGCAACCTCGGAGCGCTGCTCGATCAGGCGCTCGACCTCGCACCCCGTCTCGCCCCCGACTTCGAGATCGTCGTGGTCGACGACGGGAGCCGAGACGGGAGCGCGCGCATCGCCGAAGAGCGTCGCCTCGCCGAGCCGCGCGTGCGCCTGATCCGCCACCCCTCGAACCGCGGCTACGGAGCCGCGCTGCGCTCGGGCCTGCGCGAGGCGCAGGGCGAGCTGGTCTTCTTCAGCGATGCCGATCTCCAGTTCGATCTCGAGGAGCTCGCGACGCTGCTCGCCCACGCCAGAGACTTCGACATCGTCGCGGGCCATCGCGAGCCGCGTCGCGATCCCTGGGGACGTCGCGCGATGGCCGCAGTGTGGGGCGCGCTCGTACGCCGGCTCTTCGACGTGCGGGTGCGCGACATCGATTGCGCGTTCAAGGTGTTCCGCCGCCACGTGCTCGAGGCGATCCCGATCGCATCGGTCGGCGCGTTCGTGAACACCGAGATCCTGGTGCGCGCCGCGCAGGCCGGCTTCCGCATCCATCAGGTGCCCGTGTCGCACCGCCGCCGGCGCTTCGGGCGCCAGACGGGCGCGCGCCCGCGTGTGATCGTGCGCGCGCTCGTCGAGCTCGCGACGCTCTACCGCGAGCTGCGCCGACCGCTCGGGCGAACGGCGCTCGGCCCGGACCGCTCGGCGATTGCCGGAGACGGCTGACTTCTGAGGCTCGCCGTCGTCGCAGCGTTCCCCTTCCCGGTTCCCCAGGGATCCCAGGTCTACGTGCGCGAACAGCTCGAAGCCCTGGCGCGGGCCGGCTCGGAGCCGACGCTGCTCTGCTACGGCAACGGCTCGGGGCCGCTGCCCGAAGGCATCGCGTGTCTTCGGGTCCCGGCCGCGCTCTCGCCGCGGCGAACGCGCGCCGGCCCGAGCGCGGCGAAGCTGCTCGCGGATCCGGCGCTCGCGCTGCTGCTCGCGCGCGCCCACCGCCGCCAGCCCTTCGACGCAGTGCTGGCGCACAACGCCGAGGCGGCGCTCGCGGCGCTGGCCGTGAGGCGGATCCTGCGCCGCCCGGTCGTGTACGTGGTGCATACGCTGCTCGGCGAGGAGCTCGAGTGCTACGCGCCGCCCTCGCTCGCGCGCGCCGCGACGGCCCTCGGAACGCGCGTCGATCGAGCGCTCGCCACGCGCGCGGACGGCGTGCTCGTGCTCTGCGAAGCGGCGGCAGCACGCCTCGCGCCCTTTGCGCGCGGACCTCTATGCGTGATCCCGCCGGGTCTCGAGCCTCGGCCGCCGCCCGCGCAGCAGGATTGCGAGCGCGCCTGTGCCCGCGCCGGGGTGCGGCCGGGAGGCTTCGCGCTCTATGCGGGAAACCTCGATCGCTACCAGGATCTCGACGAGCTGGAGCGCGCGGCGCGCGCGGTGCCCGAGCTCCCGCTGCTCGTCGCTACCCACGAGGCGCCGCCGTCCAGCCGCAGCGCACTGCGCTTCGTGCGCGTCGCCGACGCCGCAGAGGCGCGCGCGCTGCTCTTCGCTGCCGCGCTCGCCGTCCTCCCCCGTCGCCGTCCCGGTGGCTTTCCGATCAAGCTGCTCAACTACATGGAGGCGGCGCGCCCGATCGTGGCCCACCACGAGGTGGCCGACGGGCTCGAGCACGCGGTCTCCGCGTGGCTCATCGCAGCCGACGCGGGCCCCGACGCGCTCGCTGCGGCGCTCCGCGGCCTCAGCGCCGATCCGGCGCTCGCGGCGCGTCTCGGGGCGCAGGCGCGCGCGCTGCTCGCGCAACGGCACGCATGGCCGGCGCTCGCGCAGCGCACGCTCTCCCTCGTGGCCGAGACGAGCCGCTGCGCGTAACAAGGGAAGCCGCGCCGGGTCCTCGGCCGCCGCTTCAGACCGGCTGGACCGGACCCTGCGCTCCCGCGTCTCGGCGTCGCGAGCGCTCCGGGACGCGCGGGCTGCGCGCCACGAGCATCAGTGCACCGACCACGACGAACATCGCGGGGACGAGCGCGAGCCAGCTCACCCCTCGGTGGCTGTGGAGCGCCCAGGCGCTGCCGGCGGCGATCAGCGCGGGGCCCGATACGACGGACGCCTTGCTGAGACCCTCGAAATACAGGATCCCCGCACCACCGCAGGCGAGACCGAGCGAGATCAGCGTGTCGATGTCCGGAAAGAGGTCGTAGTACCAGGCGAGGCCCGCGAAGCCGAACACGATCAAGGCGACGGGTAGCGCTGCGCCGCGCATGGATCCCCCCCCGAAGTCGCGGACTATACCGAGCGGGCGAGGATTCCTCCGGCAGCCTCGGGCGGGGCCCGCCGGAGAGCCTGTACCGATGCTGCCGGAGCGTCGATAAGCTCCCGGGCCTGACCTCGCCACCCCCCCATGTCGGAGGGGCGGCGGGGCCTTCGTGCGTGCGGAGGATGCTCCAGCGACCCCATGGCCGAACGCGCCCGACTCGAAACCCTCGACGACGTGGTCGCTCGGGTGATGGAACGGACGGGACCGGTGCGCCTGCTGGGTCTGCGCGGCGCCGCACGCGCCGTCACCGCGGCCCATCTCGTCCGTGCACACGCCGAGCGACCGGTCCTCGTGCTCGTGGCGACCGCCAAGGCCTCCGACGCCTTCGTCACGGACCTGCGCGCCGCGCTGGGCGAGGCAGACGGCAACGGTCGCGTGCGCGTCTTCCCGCGCCACGACACGCAGCCCTACGAGCGCTTCTCGCCGCAGCCCTTCCTGGTTGCGCAGCGGATGGACGTCCTCTACCGCTGGCTCGCGACAGGCCCGATGGAGCTTCGCTCGCCTTCGGCTCGCGGCGCGGCCGGCCCGAGCGGGAGCCCGCCCTCCGCTCGGCTTGGCCGAGCTCCACAGGAGCTCCGGCCCGCTGCGCGGCCGCACAGCGGCCTTGCGACGCGGCCTTGCAGCGGCGCCGCTTCCGGTGAGCCGGCGCCGATCGTCGTCGCGCCGTGGACGGCGCTGGCGCTGCGGGTTCCCAGCCGCGACGACGTGCGCGCTCGCTCGGTTCACCTCGAAGTCGGACAGACGATCGACCGCGACGCGCTCGTCGCGATCCTGCTCGCCGCCGGCTACGCCCGGATGCCGCTCGTCGAGGAGCGCGGTGAGATCGCCGTTCGCGGTGGCATCCTCGACGTCTTCCCACCGCAGCGACCCCGGCCGGTGCGCATCGAGCTCCTCGGCGACGAGGTGGAATCGATCCGCGAGTTCGACCCCGCGAGCCAGCGCTCGCAGGAGCCGCTCGGCGCCGTCGTCGCCCCGCCGCCGCGCGAGATCCTGGTCGAGCGCAACCGCGTGATCGAGCGCTCCGAGGAGATCCGCAAGCTCGCCGCGGGGCAGAAGATTGCGCCGCGCTCGGTGGATCAGCTCCTCGATTCGCTGCTGCGTGGAAGCGTCCCGCCGGGCGCCGAAGCGCTCGCCCCCTTCCTGCAACCGCGCCAGGAGAGCGTGCTCGACTTCCTTCCCGAGGACACGCTCATCGTCATCGACGATCCGGAGGCGGGCCGCGAGCGCCTCGTCCGTTATGCGCTCGAGATGATCGAGAACTACGACGTCGCGGTGGCGAGCGGGCGGGTGGTCTCGCCGCCGGCCGATCTCGCGCTCTCCGCGGATGCGCTCGTGGCGGCGATCGAAGCGCGCCGCCCGGTGCTGATGGACCGCCTCGAGATGCTCGACGCGGTGGGGGAGCGCTACCAGCTTCGCGCGGCCGCGCAGGACGAACTCCGGCGCGAGCTCGCTCGCGCGCGCAGTGGCGAGCGGGCGCTCGGACCGCTCGCGCGCATGCTCGAAACGTGGCGCGCGGAGCGCTGGCGCACGCTGCTCACTGCCTCTTCGCTCTCGCACGCCGAGCGGCTGCGAGCGCTGCTCGGAGAATACGGCGTTCCCGCACGCGTCGAGACCAGACCCCGGCCGGCGTGGCAGTGGTCTCGGCCCGGAGCGGTCGAGATCCGCACCACGGAGCTCTCGGAGGGCTTCAGCTTCCCGGTCGAGAGGCTGGCCGTCGTCACCGAAGAGGAGATCTTCGGTCCGCGCGAGAAGAAGCGGAGCGCGCGCGCCCAGTGGCCGGATACCGCCGCGCTCGAGTCGCTCGGTCACCTCGCCGTCGGCGACTACCTCGTCCACGCGGAACACGGGATCGGGGTCTATCGCGGTCTCGTGGGGCTCGAGCTGCGCGGCATCGCCGGCGAGTTCCTGCGCATCGACTATGCGGAGGACGCGCGCCTCCTCGTACCGGTCCATCGCCTCAACCTGATCCAGCGCTACGCGGGCTCGGATGGGCACGCGCCGCGCCTCGACAAGCTCGGCGGCGTCACCTGGGAGCGCACCAAGTGCTCTGTGCGCAAATCGCTGCGCAGCATGGCGCAGGAGCTGCTCTCGGTACACGCGGCTCGCGAGCTCGCGCCCGGACACGCCTTCTCCGGTCGCGATCACCTGATGGAGGAGTTCGAGGCGCGCTTCCCGCACGAGGAGACGCCCGACCAGGAGGCGGCGATCGAAGACGTACTGGCCGACCTCCAGCGCCCGAAGCCCGCGGATCGCCTCGTCTGCGGCGACGTCGGCTACGGAAAGACGGAGGTTGCGGTGCGCGCAGCCTTCCGGGCGGCGATGGACGGAAAGCAGGTCGCCGTGCTGGTGCCCACGACGATTCTCTGCCAGCAGCACGCGGAGACCTTTCGCAAGCGCTTCGAGGGTTACCCGATGCGCATCGAGTCGCTCTCGCGCTTCACCAGGCCCACGGGGGCGCGCGAGGTCGTCGCCGGCCTCGCGGACGGACGCATCGACATCGTGATCGGAACGCATCGCCTGCTCCAGAGCAACGTGCGCTTTCGCGACCTCGGGCTGCTCGTGATCGACGAGGAGCATCGCTTCGGGGTCCGCCACAAGGAACGCATCAAGCAGATCAAGAAGACGGTCGACGTGCTGACGCTCACCGCGACGCCGATCCCGCGCACCCTCCAGCTCGCCTTCACGGGGCTCCGCGATCTCTCGGTGATCGAGACACCGCCGGTGGATCGCCTCGCGATCCGAACGCACGTCTGCCGCTTCTCGGAATCGCTGGTCCGCGAGACGATCCTGCGCGAGCTGCGGCGCGGCGGGCAGATCTTCTACGTGCACAACCGCGTGCAGTCGATCGAGGCGGTTCAC
>CAYPSI010000032.1:0-11032 GCA_964413375.1 uncultured Spirochaetales bacterium
GCACCGCCAGCGCGATCGGCTCGAGCGCCTTCGCCTGCTCGCTCGTCAGCGTCGGCGGCACGTCGCGCGGCACCTGCGGACCCGCCGAGCCTTCGCCGGCGGGCCGCGCCCCTTTCCGGGGCTCGACCGTTTCCGAGGCGCTGAGCCGGCCGCGCTCGAGCGCCGCCAGCCTGGCACCGTCGACCCCGTGCTTGCGCAATGTTGCCGCCGAGACCGCCCGCTTCGCGAGCCGTTCGAGAGCAGCCCGGTCCTCCGGCGGGAGCCCCCCCCGCGCCAGCGCCTCGCGCCCGAGCGCCGTCAGCGTGAAGCTCCGACGCAGCCGAGGCACCGATCCCACCGGCAAGGCGGTTGCGAGGGCAATGCCCACCTGACAGAGGATCTCCGCCGCTTCTTCGCGTAGGATGGCGAGCAGCGAGGGCTGGATCGCCGGCTCGGCGTCGAGCACCTGCTGGAGCGGCCGCAGCCGCCCGGCAAAGCGCGGCTCGGCGCTGAGCTCGACGATCACGCCGACGAGCTGGCGCGGGCCGAAGCGCACTCGGACGCGGCAGCCGGGCCGTGCCAGCGCCTCGAGCGCCGGGGGGATCGCGTAGTCGAAGAGCTCGTCGACCGCGATCGGGAGCGCCACGCGCGCGACCGGACCGGGAGCCGCCGGCCCGGAGAAGAGCGGCCCATCGGCCGCAGAGGGAGACATTGGCCCGAGTGTATGACAGACGGATCGAGGTGAAGAGCAGCCGCGCCGGCCGCTCGCTGCGCATCGACGGCACCTTCGCGTCCTTCTACGCGCCCGGGAGCGCGCTGGCCGGCCCCGTCTGGGACGCCCTCGTTGCCCCGCTCGCGTGGCTCCCGGCTGTGCGCCGACGCAACGTCCTGATCCTTGGCCTCGGCGGCGGCAGCGCCGCGCGCGCGGTGCGCGCGCTCGCCCCCCGAGCGCGCATCGTCGGCGTCGAGAGGGACGGAGATGTCGTGCGCGCCGCGCGCCGCCATCTAGGGCTCGACGCGCTCGGTGTGAAAGTCGTCGTCGCGGACGCACAGACCTATCTGAGGCGCGCCCGCGGCCGCTTCGACGCCGTCCTCGAGGACGTCTTCACCGGCAGCGGTCGGCGCGTGCGCAAGCCCGACTGGCTCCCCGACCCGGGCCTGGTACTCGCCGCGCGACGCGTCGCCCCCGGCGGCCTGCTCGTCAGCAACAGCCTCGACGAGTTCAGCGCCTCCGCCGCCGTGTTGTCCGGCCTGTTTCCGGCCCGCGTCGGCATCGCGATCGACGGCTGGGACAACCGCATCCTCGTGGCCGGCCCGCGCGCGCTCAGCGCCCCCCGCCTGCGTGCGGCCCTCGCCTCCGACCCGCTCCTCGCCCCGACGCTCCCCCGCCTCGCGCTGCGGACCCTCCGCGCGCCGCCCGCGGCCGGTGCCACGCGAGCGGAATCCCGTGAGTCGCGATGAGTCGGTAGACGGCCGTCCTGCTCTTCCCGAGTGCCTCCGCGGTGCGCGTCACGTTTCCGCCGGACGCGCGCAGCTCCTCGACGAGCCGCTCTCGCTCGTGAAGCGCGCGACGGGTCCGCATTGCGTCGACGCTCTCGCCACGTTCGGCGATCACGTCCTCGATGAGCGCTCTGCCGATCACGGGATGCGGAGAGAACACGATCGCGCGGCCGATCACATCCTCGAGCTCGCGCACGTTGCCCGGCCAGTGACAGTGCGCGAGGAGCTCCACCGCCCGTTGCGAGAAGGAGACGCCTTCGCGGCCGACTGCTCGACCGATACGCGCACACAGATCAGCCGCAATGATCGGGAGGTCCGCTCTTCGTTCGCGTAGCGGCGGGATGCGGATCGAGAAGCGCAGCAGCAGGCGCTCGAGCTCGGGGTCGAAGTCGGGCGCCGAAGCGCGGATCGAAGACGAGTCGCAGGTCGAGGCCAGCCAACGCACCTGGCTTCCCGCACCCTGCAGCTGCGGAGCGAGCAGGCGATCGAGCCACCACGCCTGGGCGCTGCGGGGGAGGCGTTCGACGCCCGGGAGATACACCGTCGAGCCGAAGGGTACTCCGCGCTCGGGCGCGAAGGACGACGCATCGACCGTGACCAGATGGCCTCCCGAGGTAGGCCCGAACGCGTGAAGCAGGTGCGCCACGGTGGAGCGTCCACTCCCCGGCTCCCCCGTCAGCAGCACGGGGATCGAGAGAGGCGCCATTCCCTCGATCCGCTGGCGAAGACCGCGCAATGTTCGGCTGCGGCCGACGAGCCGTGCTGCGATCGCTTCGCGAGCCGAGAGAGTCGGAGCTGCATGGCGCCCGCTCTTCGCCCGCCCGACCCCCGACGTCCGTGCGTTCACATCCATGGGGTGCCCCCCTGTCGATCCGCTGATCAGCGAGCCTATGGCTCGCGCGGGCGGAGAGGCAACAGCCAAGATGCTGGACGAGCGTGGAAAAGCGTGGAAGTCACCCCAAACGAGGGATGCGCGTTGACCTGCATCCGTCCGCTGGCATAGGCTGGCCGGGACGGGAGCGATGCGGTCCAATGCGCCGTTGCCTTCCGCAGCTTCGAGACGCTCGGGTCGGAATCGTCGGGGTCGGAAGCGCCCTCGCGCCCCACGTTTCGCGCCAGCTCGATCTTCTCCCCGCGCTCGTTCCGGCACTCGAGCGCGGCTCCGCGCGAGAGCGGCTCGCAAGGCGCATCTTCGATCATGCCTGCATCGACGAGCGGCGCTTCTGCATTCCGGACTTCCGGGACGGCACGCGAAAGGTCCTCTACGACACGCTGCACCCGGGCCTCGGTCGTCGCATGGATGTGTATCGACGCGAGGCGCCGCCGCTGGCCGCATCTGCCTGCGAACGGGCCCTCAAGAGCGCGCGCGTCGCAGCGGCGGAAATCACGCATCTCGTGGTCGTCACCTGTACCGGGATCTTCACGCCAGGTCCCGACGTCGAACTCGCCGAGCGCCTCTCGCTGCAGCCGGACGTCGAGAGGACGATCGTGGGCTTCATGGGCTGCTCGGGAGCGTTCCACGGGATGCGCGTCGCGAGGCGCGCCGCGCTGGAGCGCGACGCGCGCGTGCTCCTCGTCTGCGTCGAGCTCTGTTCGTTGCATCAGCGCGACGAGGTCGGAGCCGGCGCTCTCGTTGCTCAGTCGATCTTCGCCGACGGCGCGGCTGCCGTCGTGCTCGGGGCGATCCGGGACGGCGATCGCACGGTGGCCCTTCTCGGCGAGGACCGTACCTGCCTCGAGCCGGGGACGCGCGACGCACTGACCTGGGAGATGCGCGACGACGGCTTCGCCGTGCGTCTCTCGCCGGAGCTCCCCTCGCTGGTGGAAGGGCGCGTCGCGCGCTTCGTCGCCCCGCTGCTCGACGGCATCGATCCGCAGGTCCGGCTCGCATGGGTCGTTCACCCGGGAGGCGCCGCGATCCTACGCGCCGTGCAGCGTGGGCTCGGACTCGAGCGCGACGATCTCGCCAGCGCCTGGTCCGTTCTTCGTCGCCTCGGGAACACCTCGAGCTCCGCCGTCCTCTACGTCCTCGAGGAGGCGCTAGCCCGACTCGCTGTCGGAGCCGAGGGCGTGATGCTGGGTTTCGGGCCAGGCCTCACTTTCGAGGCACTGCGCTTCCAGCGGGGTCCAGGGGTGTGAGCGGCTGGACGGCTCTCATCGTCGACGACACCGCCGAGGCCCGGGCCCTGCTGCACGAGAAGCTCTCCTCCTGTGGTTTTCGGGTCGCGCAAGCGCGCGACGCCTTCCACGCGCTCGAGCGGCTGTCCGAGATCGCACCCGACCTCGTCGTCACGGACCTACGCATGCCGGGTCAGGACGGGATCGATCTCGTGCGAAGGATTCGCGAGTTCTCGGACGTGCCGATCATCGTGATCACCGCCTATCCGAGCGTTCCCACCTGCGAAAGCGCTCTGCGCGGCGGGGCCCAGCGTTTCCTGCGCTGGCGCCACGATCTCGACCGGCTCGGGGAGGTGGCTGCCGAGCTGCTGAACGCGAGAGCGCAGAGCGAGGGCGACGAGGGCAGCGTGCACGACGTCACCGCCGCACGCATGCGCCGGCAACGCGAGCTGCGCGACCACCTCGGGCGGCTCCTCGTGGAGTGCCAGGGGAACATCGCTCGGATGGCCGATCGCCTCGGCAGGGACCGAGCGACGGTCGTGTATCACCTGCGCAAGTTCGGCCTCTTCGAGAGGCGCGAGCGGGAACGCTAGGGGGATCTCGCCCTCGTGGAATGGCTCACGCGTCGGGCCCTCGCTAGTCCGCGGGCAACGCTGATCCTGGCGCTGGCGGTCACTGCGCTGGCCGCGGCGGGCTTGCCGCGGATCGAAACCGAGGTGGGATACCGAGGGGTTCTCGGCAACGCACATCCCTCCGTGCTCGAGCTCGAGGACTTCATCGCACGCTTCGGAGGCGGGCTTCCAGTCTTTGCGGTCTATAGCTGCGCGGAGTCTTCCCGTTGCGACTCGGTCTTCGACGACGTAGCGCTCCAGATGGCACGTCAGGTCGAGCAGGCGATGTTGGAGCACCCGCTGGTGCGCCGCGTCGACAGCCCCGCGTCGAGCCCCATCCTGGTGCCGGCGCCGGGCGGCTTCGCGGTGCGTCGCATGCTCGAGGACGGCCGCGTCGCAGAGGATCGGGAGATGCTCCGGGAGCGCGTTCTGGGCGATGCGCTGTGGGAGGGCAACCTCGTCTCGCGGGATGGCCGGGTCGGTGCCATCGTGCTGCAGCTCGCCTCCTCCGACAGCCACACGACCTCGACCGTGGTTCCGGACCTGCGCGCAGCCCTCGCCCCTTTCGAGGCGCAGGGCTTCCGCTTCCATCTCGTCGGCGATCCCGTCGATTTCGCGGTCGCGGGTGGCGAGCTCCAGCGCGAGACGCCGCGCATCGTGCCGCTGATGGTCGTGTTGATCGCCGGGATCGTCTTCGCGCTGCTGCGTTCGTGGCGCATGACGGCGGTGGCACTCCTCACTACCGGTCTTTCCGTGCTCTGGGCGATCGGTGCGATGGGCTGGCTCGGGTGGCCGCAGAGCGAGCTCACGCAGGCGCTCGCTCCCGCCGTGCTGGTGATCGGAGTGTGTGGCGCGATCCACGTGCTCGCCCGCTATGCGAGTCTCGCCGCCCTCGATTCGCGCGGCTCGCCGCCCGAGCTCGTGCTGCAGGTGGTGCGCGAGGTGGGCACGGCGTCGATGATCTGCTCCCTGACGACCGTCGCCGGCTTCCTCTCGTTCTCGACCTCGGAGTTCGCGAGCTTCCTGCGCTTCGGGGCGGTCGCGTCGATCGGCGTGCTGGCGGAGCTGCTCCTCTGCTTCACGCTGCTACCGGTGCTGCTCGTGCGAATCCCCCTCGAGGGGATCGGCGAGGTGCGCTTCTCCGAGACCTGGGACCGCGCGCTCCAGCTGATCGTTCGCGTCGCGGACCGGCGCGGCGCCGTGATCCTGGCGGTCGCGGGGGGCCTGCTGCTGATGTGCGGTGTCGGGCTGACCCGCCTAGAGGTGGACGTCGACGAGCGGCAGCTCTTTGGAGAGAACAACCAGGTCGTGCACTGGGCAGAGTTCGTCGAGGAGAACCTGCGGCGCTCCGACACGCTCGAGATCGAGATCAGCGCGCCGGAGGGCGAGTCGGTCCTCGAGCCGGCCGCGATGGCGGCGATCGAGGACGTCGCGTCCCGGCTCCCGACCGTCGAAGGCCTCGGCCGCGTGCGCAGCATCCTGGATCCGCTCCGGCGTCTGAACCAGGTCCTGCACGACGACGATCCCGCCGAGCATCGCAGCGGAGCCACGCGGGCGGCCAACCGGCAGCTGCTGCTCGTCCTCCAGCTCGACGAGGCGACGCAGCCGGATCTGTGGATCGACGCGGAGGAACGCCGCGTCCGGCTCTCGATCGAGGCAGACCCCGTGTCGAAGAGCCGGCGGATCGCCATCGTGGAGGAGGTCGAGGCGAGCCTCGCATCGGCGCTCCCCGGCGGCTGGAGCTTCCGGCTGACGGGCCCCTTCGCCCTCTACCTCGATCTCGTGCGCGAGATGCAGGACACGCAGATCGGCTCCTTCGCGACCTCGACGCTGGCGATCACGCTGATCTTCTGTCTGTTCCTGTGGAGCACCGGATCGCGGCTCGGGACTTCGATCTGGTGGGCCTTCGTCGGAATGATCCCGAACCTCCTGCCGGTCATCGTGACGCTGGGCGCGATGGGTCTCTGGGGGATCCCGCTGGACGTGGGGACCATCATGGTGGGGGCGATCGTCCTCGGGATCGTCGTCGACGACACCATTCATTTCATCACCCACTATCGGTCTGCGCGCGACGGCGGCGCGCTTCCGCGTGAGGCAATCGCCATCACGATGCGGCGCGCCGGGCGGGCGATCGTCACCACGTCCTGCGCACTGGCACTCGGCTTCTTCGCGCTCACGCTGAGCTCCTGGCAGAGCATCGCGAGCTTCGGGCTGCTCTCGGGCATCGCGATCCTGGTCGCGCTCGCGGCCGAGCTCTTCGTCCTGCCGGCGCTGATCCTCGGGTTCTCGCCGGCCTCGTCGGGCCCCGAGCGCCAGCAGGTGAGTCGCACGCTGCCGCGGCGCGGGCGGGGACTGCTCGCCGTGCTGGCGGTTCTCGCCACGGGCAGCATGCTGCACGCGGCTGCGCAGGGAATCACCACACCCTCCGAGGGGCGTGCGGCTTGTCGCTGGCTCGCGAGCGGGCACGTGCTCCCACCGGGATCGCTCGACCCGAGCTGTCCCCTCGCTCCCTTCGAGCGCGTCGAGCTGCTCGAGGCCGGCGGCGTGTCGGTCCGCCCGCAAGAGCAGGAGAAGCTCGGCAGCGCGCTCGCGGCGGGCCTCGTGTTGCGTGCGCGCGTCACGCGGGAGGACCAGAGCCGCTGGATCGACGTTCCGCTGCTCGGTTCGCGGGGGCCGCGTCCGCTGCCGCGTCTCGCGGCTGCTGGCCTCGGCGCGCTGATCCTCGTCGGGTTCTCCGTCTTCCTGTTGGCCTACTCGTCGGCGCCCGCGGCGCTTCCCTTCCTCGTCCTGTGCAGCGCGCTCGCGGTGCTCGCGATCGATGCGCTGTGCGGGTCGCTCGCGCAGCTTCCGGCCTGGCCGGGCCTCCTCGCTCTCGGGCTCGCGCCGGCGGCGACCGCGCATCTCGCGTTGAGCTTCCCGCGGCCGGGTGGGCTGATCACCACCGCACCGGGCATCGTCCCCCTGCTGTACGCGGCCGCGACGCCGGTCCTGGGCATCCTGTTGTGGGGCGTCCACGAGTACCCTGCGCTCGTGAGGGTGGCGAGCGCTGCCTGCGCAAGCCTGACCGCCCTCGTCTGGGTGCTCCTCGTGCTCAAGTGCCGCATCCAGCTTCGCGACTCGCCGGTTGCCCTCGAGCGCGCCCGGGCGCGGGCGGCGACCTCGGGCCTTTCGCTCGTGGGCGCTGGAGTCGCCGTCCTCTGGCTCGCGAGCGAGGTCGGGAACGTCGGCTCGGCTCTCGATCTGCTCGCAGCCGGGGTGGTGACGCTGCCGCTGCCGATCGGGTACGCGCTCGCGCGCTATCAGCTGAACGACGTCCGTCCCCACGTGCGCCAGCTCGCGAGCTACGCGCTGGTTCACGTTGCGTGGGCCGTCGCGCTCGCGACTCTTCTCGCGGAGATCCTGCACCGGCGTCCTCCACGGCTGCTCGCCGATCCCGTCGCGGCCCTCGGCTCGCTGACCCTCGTGCTGCTGCTCGCCGGGGGCGCGCGCGATGCCCTCTGGCGCTCCGTCCGTCGCGGCATTCCAACCCTCGGCGCGCGGCTCCGCGATCTCGAGCGTCGCCACGCGCTCTGGCTCGAGCCGCTCCGCGAGCCGGACGAGACCGCGGCGCGAAGTGCCGAAGCCCTGCACGCCGGCCTCGCGGGTCCCTGGGTCTCGTTCTTCTTGCGCGCGGATACCGGCTGGCGTCTCGCGGCGAGCTTCGGCTCGGATGTCACAACCGCGCCGGTGCTCGCGGAGTCCGCCGCCCGGATCTGCGAAGGGTCCGGCGTCGCGATCCATCTCGCCTATGAAGGCGGCGCCGAGGGTCCTGGAGCGGATCGTCTACGTGCGGCGCGTGTGGAGCTCGTCGCCCCGGTGCGCAGCCAGGGCGAGCTCCTGGGGATAGCCCTCGTCGGCGCCTCGGGAGACGGCTTGCCCTATACGCGGCCGGAGCTCGCGTTCGCGGATGCGATCGCCGCACGGGCCGGCGTCGCAGTGCACCGCGCACGGCTTGCCGAGGAGCTCTTGCGGGCGGAACGCTTCGAGGCCGTCGGACGCATCTCCGCCGGGCTCGCTCACGATCTCGGCAAGCCCCTCAGCCTCGTGTACCAGCGCGCGCGTGCGATGGGCCGGGCGCCCCTCGCGCTTGAAGAGGTCCGGCGACATGCCGAGAGCATCGCCGCGCTGGCGGACGATGCGCTCGCGACCCTCGATCACCTCGTCGAGCAGGGACGGGCCGATCGCAGGCCGGGTGCCTCAGCTCCCCTCTCCGACTTGATCGTACGCGCGGTACAGGCTGCCGAACGTCTGCACGGGCCGGATTGCATCGCAGTGCGGCTCACGCCCTCGCTGCCACGGGTCGTCGCGACGAGGGATCTCCAGGCCGTTCTCGCAAACCTCCTCGACAACGCGCTGCGCGCGAGCTCGGGGGCCCCGGTGGAGGTCTATGCGATCGCCGAGGGAGACGACGCCGTGATCGAGATCATCGACCACGGAGTCGGGATGGACGACGAAACGCTGCGGCGGGCCTTCCAGCCTTTCTTCACGACGCGATCGCGTCAGGGCGGGCGCGGCATCGGGCTGGCTGCCAGCCGGGCGTTGGTGGACCAGCTCGGCGGAACGCTCGAGCTCGAATCGCGACCTGGATCCGGAACGCTCGCAAGGGTCCGGGTACCTGCCGCTGCCTCGGAGGGTGAGCGTGGCCAGTAGCTTGCGGAACGCGCTCCATTGGGCCGCGCTGTGCGGACTCGCCGTGCTCCCGGCAGGCCCGGTCGCGTTCGGGGCGGAGGACGCTCGTCCGCTCGCGCCGGCGGAGCTGCTGCAGCAGGCCTTCGATCGCCGCTACGGAGCCGATACCTACCAGCAGATGACGCTGCGCTTGCGCTCCGGCGGCCGCGAGGTGCAGGTTCAGCGGATCGAGGTCGTCACGAAGATGGAGGATGGCCAGCTGCGCGCGCTGGCGCGCTTCACTGCGCCGCCGGACCTGAGAGACACCGCGTTGCTGGTGCTCGAACAGGACGGACGCCCGGACGATTATTTCCTGTACCTCCCGGCGCTCGATCGCGTGCGGCGCGTCAGCGGAGCGCAGCGCAGCGACTCGTTCATGGGGACGGACCTCACTTACGAGGATCTCGAGCGCCGCCGCATCGATGAGTTCGAGGACCTTCGCTCCACATCCGGGAGGGTCGCGGGTGAGGCGGTCCTGCTCGTGAGCGCACACCCGCGCAACCCGGCCGGCTACGAGCGCGTGGAGTTCGCGATCGCAACGAGCGACGCGTCGATCCTCGAGACGCGCTACCTCGCGAAGGGCTCCGACGCCCCCTTCAAGGTGATCCGCTTCCCCCGGGAGAACCTCCACCAGGAGGGCCGCTACTCGGTGCCGCGGCAGATCTCGGTCGCGAACCTGCGCAGGGGTACGGAGACCGAGGTGACGGTCGAAATGCTGAAGCTCGACCCGGACGTGGACCTGCGGCTCTTCACCACCGGCGCGCTCTTGCGCGAGGCCGAGCTCTCGAGCCCCTCGCCGGCGCCGTAGACCAGCAGCGGCGCGCGCCCGTCGCGCAGCCCCAGCTCGAAACGGAGCCGGCCGGGTGCGCGCCCACGGACGCGCACGCGGCCCGCGTGCACGCCGCGCAGGTGGTGCCACGCGCAGAGCGTCGTGCGGTTCTCCTCGGCGTCAGACCCGCCATGGGACCGGAAGACGATGTGGTGGTCGTGCAGGTTCCGGTAGCTGGAGCAGCCCGGCACCGTGCAGCGCCAGCCGTCGCGCGCGAAGACGCGCCACGCGCGGCAGACACGCTCGTCTCCGCCGCCCCAGGCCAGGATCGCGTGGTCGAGCATCGCCTCGAACGCGTCTCCCTCCGACGCGGAGCTCCCCGTTGCGCGCTCGAGGCGCCGGCGGAGCGTGCAGAGCGTTGCGCGGACGAGCCGGATCGCGTCCGCCGGGCCCCAGCAGAGCACGCGGCAGGGATCCTCGGGCTCGCGTCCCGCGAGCGAACCCCTGGGCTGCGCACAGTCTTGCCGCTCCGCCAGGGTTTCCCGATCGCGCAGCTCCACCTCTTCCTCGAGCCGGCGCAGCGTGCCGCCGCAGGCGCGCTCGATCCAGTGTGAGACTTCTTCGGGCCTGGCCGCGATGAGAACGGGAAGCAGCGTCTGCGCCTTCGACCACGAGAGGCGCCCGCTGCGCCACGCCGCGTGCAGCTGCGGCCAGCGGCGCTCGGCGCGGGCCAGGCGCAGCAGGCCGCGGGCGCGGCGCGGCGAGATGCCGAGGCGCTCGCGCGCGTAGCGCTCGAGCGAGGGGAGGCCGAGAGGGATGCGCCCCTCCGCCACCTGCCAGAGGTGCTCGCCGAGACGCGCCTCGAGGCCCTGCTCGCGGGCCACGGCGAGACACAGGCGCGCGTCGAGCTCGAACGCGTCCGCGTGCTCGAGCCCCGCGACGAGTGCCGCGAGCTCCGGAGGCAGCGCGGCGTCGGGACCGGCGGGAGGCCCGGTCCCGGGATCCGCGCCGAACGCTGTCTCCGCAAACCCGTGGGCTGCGCACAGAGTTGCCGCCCCGCGGGCCGCGCCGCCGCTGGCCGGTCGGGCGCTTGCAGCGCCGTCGCACAGACACGCGCTTGCGCCCGCGTTCGCGACGACCGCGACCCCGGGCGATTCCTGCGGCTCCCCCTCGAGCGGGAACGCCGAGAGCGCCTCGGCCGCGATGCATTCGAGGGCCTGCCACGGCGGGAGCGCCTCGCCGGCGACGCGGCGCGCGAGCTGGCGCGCGCGCCACCACTTCGCGCGCACGAGCGGGGTGCAGCGGATCTCGATGCATGCGCGCTCCTCCTCGGGCGCGCCGTCCTCGT
>CAYPSI010000033.1:0-28710 GCA_964413375.1 uncultured Spirochaetales bacterium
GGCGCGCTCTCGGCGCGGACCGGGGCCATTGCACTCTCGCTCTTCGGGGAGACCGTCTGCTCGCCCCCGCAGGCGATCCCGAAGCCGAGGCACGCGAGCGCGACGCATCCTCGCCAGATCATTCGTTGCATCTCTCCCCCCCCGGATGGAAGCTCGGACCCGGACTCAGTTCGCGACCAGCGCACCGCTCACGGCCTCGACCCGGGCTCTGCTACCGCCCGCCGCCAGGCCCTCGACGCGCACGCGCCAGTAATCCATCTGATAGGTCGGAACCCCGCCCTGGCCGATGTTGAGCCCCATGCCCGGGAAGGGAGCCGTACCGAGATCCTCGATCGGATCGGCGACGGAGGTGTCCAGCTGGTAGAGCGGCCGGCCGTGCGGATAGAGCGTCGTGTCGCCGATCGAGGTCTGCACGAGCGTGGGCGTCTGCGTGGTGGTCAGCTTCTGGAGCGCATCCGAGATGCCCGCGTCTGCCGCGTAGAGCGCGATGCGCTTGCGATTCTGGAAGCCGGCTACCTGCTGGTCTCGCGTCGTGGTGTTGAGCGCCGCGAGCCCCACGAGCCCGAGCATCAGCAGCAGCATCACGGTCACGAGCAGCGCAGATCCGGCCTGCATCCGTCTCCGATCCAGCATCACAGGGCCCTCGATCCGACGTTGCGGAGCATCACGGTGCTGGTATAGGTGCGGCGGCGAAAGCCGTCGTTCACGCCCCCCGCGCCTCGATTCTCCAGCGCCTGCGGACGCCCCTGCGACCACTCGCGGTCCTCGTTGCGTGTGCGCGTGACGAGATTCACGCGCAGCTCCCGAACCTCCGAGCCGTCCTGGGAGCCGGCCACGTAATCGGGGCCCGTGCCGTTGCCGTGCACCTCGTTCGCGTCGACGATGCCGTCGGTGTCGTCGTCGAGGAAGTAGGCGACCTGGAGGTCTTCGACTCCCTCGGAGAGCACCACACCGTCGCGCAGGAGCTGATCCCCGTTGATGCGGTACTCGTGCGCCGGGACGAGGACGAGGTTCGGCGTGCCACCCGCGGCGCCGAGCGCACCCGTGCGCAGGTCGACCTGCACCTGGGGGCCGACGGAGTTCACTTGCGTGACCCGACCGCAGGCCGCACCGCGCCCCGGATCGAGAAGATCCATCACGATCGCGCCGCCGCCGACCCGGAAGTCGCTGTCCGCGCTGCCATCGCCGTTCGTATCGTAGGCGGGCCGAGCGGGGCTGGGCTCCATCACCAGGCTCGAGACGGCGAAGGTTGCCGTCCCGGTGGCGACCTGGGTGACACCGCCGCCGATCGCGGCGCCGTCGTAGGTCGCGACGTCGTCGGCCGGATCGATCGCGTTCGCGTCGCTCACATAGAGGATGTCGGGACCCGCGTCGTCGTCTACGCCGCACACGGCAGCACCCTCGGGCACCATCAGGCCGGCGTGTCGGAGATCGCGTTCGAGGAGCTCCGCGATCGCCCGCACGTTCTGCTGGGACTCGGCGACCTGGTCGATCACCGTGTACGCGCGCTGGTTGACCGCGAAGCTCTCGAACATGTAGACGGAGACGATCCCCATGATCGCCACCGAGACCAGCAGCTCGATCAGCGTGAATCCGGCGCTCCGGAGGGTGTTGGCCATCGCTAGAGGGCCTCGCGGTTGTAGCGGAGGCTCGACAGCACCACGCTGCGGTTCGGGCGCTTCTCCTCGTCCCAGGTCACCCGCACGTCGATGGAGCGCGTCCAATCGGTCTCGACGTCCGCGATCCTCCAGTCGACCGCGTAGCTCATCTCGACCTGGTTCGAATCTCCCTGCACCGTATTGGTCTGGGTGATCGGCGCGGTGAAGGCGCCGGCGGTGTCCGCGAGGGCGGCGTCGGTCCAGCGCAGGCGCTGGAGCTGCTCCATCTGGCTCTGGGCGATCGCCGCGGCCTGCGTCGCATGCCGCCCGCTGCTGCCGCTGCGCATCGCGTGCAGCTGCATCGCAGCGAGTGCCAGCATGCCGATCGCGAAGACACCGAGCGAGATCGCGATCTCGAGCAGCGTGAAGCCGGACTTTGCGCGGGCCTGCACTCCGCTCGCGCTGCCGGCGTGGATGGGTCGACGGATCGTGGGGCGCATCAGCTGCTCCAGGCCCCGGTGGCGGGATTCCACAGGTGGACGCGCACGCTGCCGATCGGCGAGAGCACGATCGCGTAGTCGCGCTCGCCGTCGGTCACGTAGAGGGCTCCGCCTCCGCCTCCGGCGGGACCCAGGGCCCCGCAAGCGCCGCCCGCGCCGTCGAAGGTGACGGGCAGGCCATCGGGGCCGAACATCACCCAGTGGACCGCGCTCCCACCCGAATCCGCGAAGGTCCCGCCGTCCCAGGGCGACGGGGCGAAGGCGCCGCTGCCCGCATCGGTCGCCACCGGGCCGGAGGCCTCGCTGACGCCCCAGTCGAGGCCATCGATCGGGCGCAGGCCCTCGACGTTCTCGCCGCCCTCGATCAGGCAGTTCGACGCGCCGGGATTTCCGTCGTTGAGCACGAGCAGGGGGACCCACGCTCCGTTCGCCTCGACCGGGTTCCCGCCCGGGTCGGTGCTGCCGGGACGCCCGAAGAAGACGATGTGCCGCCGTCCGGTGCGGATCGCCTGCGTGCGGGCGAGCAGGATCACGTCGCCGATGGAGCGCGCGCCGCCCTTGAGTCGCTGGTGACGCGACCACTCGCTGATGTTCGGCACTGCGATTGCCGCGAGCACGCCGAGGATCGCAACCGCCACCGCGACCTCGACGAGGGTCATGCCGCCGCGCGCTCGCGATCTACCTTGCTCGCTTCGAAGGCCCATCGGCTCTCCCACCCGTTGCGCACGGGTCATGGAGCAATCCTCATGCCACACCCTGACGATCGGCCAACTCCGCGTGTTGCTTGAGTTTCCCCCGCAGGCCAGAGCTCGCGCTGCGCAGCCGGCTGCGCGGTCTACGAAGGCGTCTGCGGGGACGGGCTGCCTCGCGCCGCACCGCTCGGTTCGCCGCCCGCAGCGGGCAGGCGCAGCACGAAGACGGCGCCCGCTCCCGGGTCTGGAACGAGCGCGAGGCTCCCACCGAGCTCCTCGGCGAAGCGAGCCGCGTTGGAGAGCCCGAGCCCGGTCCCCTCTCCCGGTGGCTTCGTCGTGAAGAAGGGGTCGAAGATGCGCTCCCGATCCTCCTCCGCGATCCCCGGCCCGTTGTCCACCACCCGACACTCCACCGCGTCCGCCTCTCGGCGCCCCATGGCCGCTTCGGGCCCCTCGCCGACCCGCCAGCGGGCTGCGGCAGGGCCCACGCAAATCGAGATGCGCGGCTGCACCGCACCGCGCAGCGCGTCCGCGGCATTGAGCAGCAGGTTCAACACGATCTGCGCCACCGCGGCCGGGTCTGCGAGAGCCGACGGAGGATCTCCCTCGCTCGCCACCTCGATCGCGATTTCCGCATAGCGCTTCTGTGCGCGAACCAGGCCCGCGGTCTCTTCGCACAGGCGCGCGAGGTCGATCGGGTAGCGCGCACGCCGCGGCGGACGCGAGAAATCGAGGAGCTGGCGCAGGATCGAACGCACCCGCTCCGCCTGCTGCGCCGCTCGTTCGAGAAAACCTCGCGTCGGAGGCGACAGCGAAAGGTCGCGCTGCGCGAGATCGACGAAGGCCAGCAGCGCCCCCATCGGGTTCCCGACCTCGTGCGCGATACCGGCGGCGAGCCTGCCGACCGACGCCAGGCGCTCCGCGCGGTCGAGCCCGGCGCGCGCGTCGCGCAGGTGCTGATTGCTCGAGCGCAGCTCCCCTACGGCCTTCTCCAGCGCTTCGCTGCGTCGCGCCAGCGCGTCGGTCATCGCATTGAAGGCCCGCGCGAGCTCCGCGGTCTCCGCGGGTCCGTCCAGTGGCGCACGGACCTCGGCCGCCCCGGCTTCGATCGCCCGCGCGGCCTCGGCCACCCGTTGCAGCGGGAGCACCACGCGCCGCCGCAGCAGGAAGGCCCCGAAGGCCGTGAAGACGAACACGTCGCCCACGACGAGAGCGATCACGGGTCCCGGGGACGAGGCTGCCGGCAAACGACCCACGACCACCTCGTGTCCGTCGCCCGTCGGCACCGCGACGCGCGGCGGCTGCCAGGCGGCCCCCGCCGAAACCAGCGCCTCGCCGGACGCGCGCGCCCGCGCCGCGAGCTCGAGCGATTCGGAATCGAGCGGCTCGGCGTGTCCGCCCAGCGCCGACGCGCGTCCTCCGGCATCGACCGTCCACCAACGCAGCCCGGAGCCCGGAAGCGTCGCCGTGGAGATCGGAGAGCGCGCCTCGACGGCGAGTGCCCGCGCCGCGAGCACCGCGAGCCGCTCGCTGGAGGCGGCGTGGCTGCGCGCCAGCGTCGCAGCGAGGACTCCGGTTGCCGTCGCCATCACGACGGCGAGGCTCAGCAGGATCTCGCTCTCCAGCCCCCGAACGCGCGGCACGCGCCGCACCTTCTAGTCGCCGTCGCGAGAGCTGGCGTCGTCGAGCCCGAGCTTTTCGAGCCGGTAGCGCAGGGATCGGAACGAGATACCGAGCAGCCGGGCGGCCTTCTTCTTCACGCCACCGGCCGGGCGCAGCGCCTCGAGGATCAGGCTGCGCTCGTAATCCTCCATCATCCGGTCGAGGTCCACGCCCTCGCGCGGGATCCGCGCCGAGGCCACCGGCCCTTCGCGCTCGAGCACCGATCGCGGCAAGGACTCGACCTGGATCACCGGACCACGAGTCAGCGCGACCGCCCGCTCGATCACGTTCTCGAGCTCACGAACGTTCCCCGGGAAGCGGTACGAGGCGAGCTTGGCCATCGCGGCGTCGTCCAGCCCCTTCACCTCCTTGCCGAGCTCTCGCGCGTATTTCTCGATGAAGTGGTCCACCAGCAGCTCGATGTCGTCCCTGCGCTCGCGCAGCGAGGGCAGCGGGATCTCGATCACGTTCAGGCGGTAGTAGAGATCTTCGCGGAAACGGCCCGCTGCGACCTCCTCCTCGAGACGTCGGTTGGTCGCCGAGACGATGCGCACGTCCACCTGCTGGTCGTGCGTTCCGCCGACGCGCCGAAAGGACTTCTCCTGGATCACACGCAGCACCTTGACCTGGAGCGCCAGCGGCAGGTCCCCGACTTCGTCGAGGAAGATCGTCCCGCCCTGCGCCAGCTCGAAGAGCCCTTCCTTGTTGTGCAGCGCACCGGTGAAGGAGCCTCGCATGTGGCCGAAGAGCTCGGATTCGAGCAGGTTCTCCGGAATCGCCGCGCAGTTCACGGTGATGAAGGGTCCGTCGCGCCGCTCGCCGATCTCGTGGATGGCGCGCGCGATCATCTCCTTTCCGGTGCCGCTCTCCCCCGTGACGAGCACGTTCGCCCGACTGTCGGCCACCTGGGAGACCAGATCGAAGACACGCTGCATCGCGCTGCTGTTTCCGATCACCCGCCGGTTGCGACTCTGGCTGCGCAGCTCGGTGCGCAGGCGCCGGTTCTCCCGCGCGAGGGTCTTTTTCTCGAGGGCCTTCTCGATCACGAGCCGGATCTCGTCCACGCGGAAGGGCTTGGTCAGGTAGTCGTAGGCCCCCTCCTTCATCGCGGCGATCGCCGTCTCGGTGCTGGCGTAGGCGGTGATCATGATCACCATCGCGTCGGGCGAGGCGTCTCGGGCCGCGTGCAGGAGATCGAGCCCCGAGCCGCCCGGCATCTGGAGGTCGCTGATCACGACGTCGAAGTCGTCGTTCTCGAGCATCGCACGCGCGCTCGCGACGTCTCCGGCGGTGACGACCGCGTAGCCTTCGCCGCGCAGGAAGATCTCGAGGAACTCCTGCATGCTGCGCTCGTCGTCGACGACGAGAATGCGGCCGCGTGTGGTCATTTGGCCTCCGCGTCGCGCGGGAGGCGGACGTGGAAGCTCGTGCCCTTGCCTGCGGCGCTCTGCACGCGGATGCTCCCCCCGTGCTCTTCGACGATGCGATGCACCGTGGCGAGCCCCAGTCCGGTCCCGCCCGGTTTGGTGGTGAAGAAGGGATCGAAGATGCGGTCCAGCGCCTCGACAGGGATTCCGATACCCCCGTCGCGGACGCCGAGCTCGATCCAGCCCCCCTCCAGTCCGTCGTTTCGGTCTCCCCCGGGGCCCTCTTGAGGCGGCCGGGACGCATGCGCGTCGATGCCGATCGTGCCGCCCTCGCCCATCGCCTGGGCCGCGTTGAGGAGCAGGTTCCACAGCAGCTGCCGGAGCTGTTCCGGATCGGCGCACAGCTGCAGACCCGGCTCGATCGCAACGCTCACCGTGGTCGCGTCGGCTCGCGACGCGTCGAAGATCGCGAGGACCTCTGCCACGGCTTCCTCCAGCAGGAGCGGCTCGCGGCGCAGCGGCCCCGGTCGCGCATACTCGAGGAACTCGGTGAGGAGACGGTTCAAGCGGTCCGTCTCGCGCAGCACGATGTCCATCAGACGCTGCGACTGCTCGCTGCCGCGCCGCTTCTCGCCTTCCCCCTGGAGCATCTGGATCGCCCCCGAGATCGCCGCCAGCGGGTTGCGGATCTCGTGGGCCATGCTGGCGGAAAGCTCGCCTACGGCCGCGAGACGCTCCGAGCGCCGCAGATCGCGCTCCATCTCGACCACGTCGCTGACGTCCTGAAAGATCACGACGTGCCCGCTCGGCCGGCCCTCGTCGTCTCGGAGCACGTAGGCCGCCACTCCCAGCCAGGAGCCTCCGCGCGAGCTGCGATAGGAGATCCGAACGCGCGAGCGCGCGCCTCGTTCGCTTCCAGCCCGCAGGATCGCCTCCGCGCGAACCCGGGGAATCACTTCCTCGACGTCGCGCCCCTGCGCCTCGTAGGCCCGGAGCCCCGTGATGCGTTCCGCCTCCGGATTGAAGGAGGTGATGCGCCCCTCCGGATCCGTCGTGAGCAGGCCGCTCATCAGGCTCTCGACCGTGTGGCGATGCAGCTTCCAGAGGCGATCGAGGTCGGAGGTCCTCTGCCGCAGCGCTTCGCCCGTTCGACGCAGCTCCGCGGAGAGCACGCTCGCGAGCGCAGCGGCCGCCAGGGTCGCGAGCGAGTGCACGGTCCAGGTACCGATCATCATCGCGCGCGGGAGCGCGGCCGCAGAATCCGGAACGGGCCCGAGCCAGCGACCCGCGACCAGCACGCCGCCATAGGCCAGCGACGCCAGGCCTGCCACCGCGAGCGCACCCCCCCGCTCGAAGAGGAGCGCCCCGTACACCGCAACCAGCAGGTAGAGAAACGCGAAGACGGTGTCCGCGTTGCCCGAGAAGTGGACCAGCGCGGAGACGATGCCGATGTCCGTCGCGACGTTCACCGCCGCGAAGCGGCCCTTGTGGCGAACCCGCGGCAGCGCCACGCCATAGAGGGCCGTCGCGACGAAGGCCAGCGCGACCGTTCCGTAGAGCCCCCGCCAGTCCTCGATTCCGAGGTCGACGGAGGTGTCGACGGCCAGCGCGATCAGCAGCGAGAGGAGTGCCAGCGCGAGCCGTGCGGCCATCAGGGCCACGAGGCGTCGCTCGAGCGAGTCTCCCTCTCCCGAGGTGACCTCGCCGCCGGGCCCCGGCTCCCCTGCCCGCTCTGCGTGCACGCTAGTGGATCGTATCCGCGATCTTGAAGATCGGCAGGTACATTGCGACGAGCATGCCTCCCACCGTTCCGCCGAGCAGCACCATCATCAGCGGCTCGAGCATTGCCGTGAGGGCGTCCACCGCAGCGTCGACCTCGTCGTCGTAGAAGTCGGCGATCTTCGAAAGCATGTTCTCCATCGCGCCGGTCTCCTCGCCGACGGCGATCATGTGGACCACCATGCCGGGGAAGACCTGAGACTCGGCGAGCGGTTCCGCGATCGTCTTGCCCTCCGAGATCGCCGTGCGTACGTCGCGCAGCGCCTCCTCGACGACCATGTTCCCGGCGGTCTTGGCCACGATCTCGAGTCCGTCGAGGATCGGGACGCCGCTCGCGATCATGGTCCCGAGGGTCCGCGTGAAGCGGGCGACGGCGACCTTCCGCAGCAGGGGGCCGAAGATCGGGAGCTTCAGCGCCAGCGCGTCCGTCCGCCTCCGGAAGTTCGGAATCCTGCGCCGGGCCTGGAAAAAGGCCGACATCGCGATCACGATTCCCAGCAGGAACCAGACCAGCCACTCCTGCATCCAGTGGCTCAGATTGACCACGGCCTGCGTCGGGCCCGGCAGCTCGCCGCCGAAGTCGTGGAACATCGCCTCGAAGGTGGGGATGATCTTGACGAGCATCAGGACCATCACGCCGACTGCCACCGTGAGCACGGTGCCCGGGTACACCATCGCGCCGCGCACCTTGCGCGCGAGCTTGTCGGCCTTCTCGAGATAGACGGCGAGCCGGTTCAGGATCGTATCGAGGATGCCGCCGATCTCGCCGGCCGCGACGAGGTTCACGTAGAGCGCGTCGAAGGGCTTCGGGTGCTTGGCGAGCGCATCCGCAAAGGTGGAGCCCTGCTCCACGTCCGAGCGCACCTGCTGGATGATCTCGCGGAAGGTCGGATTCTCCTGCTGATCCCCCAGGATGTGCAGGCATTGAACGAGCGGAAGACCTGCGTCGATCATCGTCGCGAACTGCCGCGTGAAGATCACGAGATCCTTGGTCCTGATGCGCGGCCGAAGAAAGGGGAAGTACTCCCGGATGTCCTTCGGCTTCTTCGTCACCGTGATGGGGTGAAGCATCTGGGCACGCAGCTGCGAGATCACCGCGGCATCGTTCGCCGCCTCGAGCTCGCCGCGTTTCATCGTGCCCTGGCGGGTCCGTGCCTTCCAGAGATAGATCGTCATCGACTCTCACCCCCTGCGCCGCGCCTGCGGCGTCCGCTGCCCGATCCCTGGGCTCAGCCCGCCGCGACCCGCGGGGTTCCGGGCCGCATCGGGCCGGCCCCCTGACTGATCAGGTTCCGCAGCTCGTCCGCGTCCGCGCTGCGTGACAACGCGGTCTCGAGCGAGATCAGGCGGCGCTGATAGAGGCTCGCGAGCGATTGGTTCATCGTCTGCATCCCGAACTTCTCCTGCCCGACCTGCATCGAGGAGTACATCTGGTGGATCTTGTCCTCGCGGATCAGGTTTCGGATCGCGGCGTTCGGAATCATCACCTCGAGCGCCATTGCGCGTCCCGGGCCGTTTGCGCGGGGCAGCAGGCTCTGGCAGAGCACACCCTCGAGCACGAAGGAGAGCTGCGCGCGGATCTGCGCCTGCTGATAGGGCGGAAACACGTCCACGATGCGATTGATGGTCTGGACGCAGGAGTTGGTGTGGAGCGTCGCAAAGCAGAGGTGGCCCGTCTCGGAGACGGTGAGCGCCGCCTCGATCGTCTCGAGGTCGCGCATCTCGCCGATCAGCACCACGTCCGGGTCCTGGCGCAGGATGTACTTGAGCGCGTTCTTGAAGCCTTCCGTGTCCGCTCCGACCTCGCGTTGGTTCACGACGCAGCCCTTGTGATGGTGCAAGTACTCGATCGGGTCCTCGATCGTGATGATGTGCTCGTTCCGCTCCGTATTGATCTTGTCGATGATCGTCGCGAGCGTCGTCGACTTCCCGGAGCCCGTGGGCCCCGTCACGAGCACGAGCCCGCGAGGCTTCTCGGCGAGCTCGGACACGATCCGGGGGAGCCCGAGCTCCTCGAAGGTCTTGATCTTGAAGGGAATCGCGCGGAAGGCTCCCGATACGTTTCCACGCTGGACGAAGATGTTGGCGCGGAAGCGCGAGAGCTTCTGCACGCTGAAGGAGAGATCGAGCTCGTTGCGCTCCTCGAACTGGTGCTTCTGGGCGTCCGTGAGCACCGAGTAGCAGAGCTGCTTCGTCTCGGGGGCGGACAAGGGCGGAAGCTTCAGCGGATGGAGCTTGCCGTCGATCCGGAGCTGCGGCGGCGCGCCGGTCGTGATGTGGAGGTCGCTTGCCCCCTTCTCGATCATGGTCTTCAGGAACTGGTGCATGTTCGCCATCGACGCGGATGCTCCTAGTGATCTGCCGACGAGACGCGGAACACCTCGCCGAGGGTCGTGATGCCTTCGGCGAGCTTTCGCAGCGCGCTCTGGCGGAGGGTCTGCATGCCTAGCCGGATCGCCTCGCGCTTGAGCTCGAGCGACGACGCGCCGTTGAGCACGAATTCCTTGAGCTCCTCCCTGAGCTCCATGACTTCGTAGACCGCCATCCGCCCCTTGAAGCCCGTTTCGGAGCAGGTGCGGCAGCCGCGCCCCTTCACGGGTACGACCGGGCGCGCGTCGTCGGGCGACATCCCGGCCTCGATCAGGCTGTCGGCCGTCACCTCGGGATCGGGCTCCTTGCACTCCTCGCAGACGCGGCGGGCGAGGCGCTGGGCCACGATGCAGTTCACCGAGGAGGCGACCAGGAAGGGCTCGATTCCCATGTTGAGCAGGCGGTTGACGGTGGAGGGGGCGTCGTTCGTATGCAGGGTCGAGAGAACCATGTGGCCGGTGAGGGCCGCCTTGACCGCGATCTCCGCCGTCTCGAAGTCGCGGATCTCACCGACCATGATGATGTCCGGGTCCTGGCGCAGGAAGGAGCGCAGGGCCGCCGCGAAGTTGAGCCCGATCTCCTCGTGCATCTGCACCTGGTTGATGCCGGCGAGGTTGAACTCGACGGGGTCCTCGGCCGTCGACAGGTTCTCGCTGATCTTGTTCAGCTCCGAGAGGGCCGAGTAGAGCGTGGTGGTCTTTCCGGAACCCGTCGGGCCGGTGACCAGGACCATCCCGTAGGGCTGGTGGATCGAGCCCTGGAAGACCCGCAGCTGCGCCTGCTCGAAGCCCAGCTTCGTCATGTCGAGCTGGAGATTCGATTTATCGAGCAGGCGGAGCACCACCTTCTCGCCGAAGAGCGTGGGCAGCACGGAGACGCGGAAGTCCATCTCCTTTCCGCGTCCCATCTTGAGCTTGATGCGACCGTCCTGCGGCAGGCGACGCTCCGCGATGTCGAGCTCCGCCATGATCTTGAGCCGCGAGATGATCGCGTTCTTCAGCTTCATCGGCGGCTTCATCACTTCGTAGAGGACGCCGTCGATGCGGTAGCGCACGCGGAAGGACTTCTCGTAGGGCTCGATGTGGATGTCCGACGCGGTCTTCTTTACTGCGTCGGTCAGCACGAGGTTCACGAGCTTGACGACGGGAGCGTCCTCGCTGGCCTTGGCCAGCTCCCCGACGTCGACGTCTTCCTGATCGTGGATCAGGTCGATGTCCGAATCGTCGAAGTCTCCCATCACGTCTTCGAGCGAGGAGGTCTTGTCGTAGTAGCGGTCGATCGCGCGGCGGATCGCGTCCTCGCCGGCGACGACGGGCTGGATGTTGTAGCCGGTGAGGAACTTGATGTCGTCGATCGCGAAGATGTTGCTCGGGTCGGCGGTGGCGAGGATGAGCGTCGACCCGGCCCGGTTGACGGGGATCACCGTGTGCTTCACGGCGACGTCCTCGGGGATCAGCTGGATGACCGCGGGCTCGATCTCGAACTCGTCGAGGTTGATCGAGGGAACGCCGTACTGCTTGGCGACGAAGTCGGTGAGCTCCGACTCGTCCAGGTAGCCGAGCTTGGTGATCTGGGCCCCGAGGCGGCTCCCCGCGCTACGGCTCTCCTCGCGCGCGCGGCGCAGCTGCTCCGCACTCAGGAGGTTCTCCTTGACGAGAAGCTCCCCGATGCGCTCGTTCAACGCTGATCCCCCCAGGCCCGGGCGCCGCGGCCCTTGCCGATGGGTCCCCGCCCGAAAGCCCTCGCGCGCCGCGCTCTTGCAATGCCGGCTGCGCCCGAGGAAAGCGTCGGGAACCCGCCGGGTTATCGGCGGCTCGAGAAGCGACCTTTACCGGCGGGGGTTGCCGGCGGGGGGGGCGGGACCCGACCGCTCGCCGTCCGCGGCGTGCTCGACCTCGGCGAAGGAGGTCCGCCGGGAGCGGAGCACCGCGAAGCCCAGCGCACTCAGGGTCAGCCACATCACGCTGTGGATCAGGGTTCCGGCGGCCACGGCCGTCTCCGGAGAGACCCCCGAACGCACCAGGGCGAGCCGGCAGGCGTAGTGGAAGATCCCGAAGAATCCCGGGGCGGAAGGCAGCGCCACGGCCACCCCGATCGCCGCCTGGGTCGTCCAGGCCGCGACGAGCGATTGCCATGTGGACGGAAGCTCGATGTCGAGCGCCAGGAATGCGGCGACGATCGGGACGATCGAGATCACCAGCCAGATCACGACCGAGTGGAAGCCGATCCAGAAGAGATGCCGCCCGCCCCGCAGGGCCCCCAGACCCTCGGCGAAGCGATGGATCACGCGCTCGACGAAGGACGCCGCCCGTGCCGAGAAGGGGCGCACCAGCACCAGCAGGAGCCGCTCCACCTGGGCGGGCCGAGCGCGCAGCGCCCAGAGGAAGAAGATGGGGAGTAGCGCGAAGGGCGCGAGCAGGACCGCTCCGCGCGCGAGGCCCGCATCGTCACCGCTCGCGCGCAGCGGCAGCACGAGGCAGACCATCGCGATCACGCAGACCGTGTCGATCACGCGCTCGAGGATGACGGTGCCGAAGACCGCCGCGGCGCTCAGGCCGGTCTCGCGCGCGAGGGTCCAGCTGCGGATGAACTCTCCCATGCGCAGCGGAAACACGTTGTTGGCCAGGAATCCGACTGCCGTCGCCCGGGCGAGCGGGAGGTTCCCGAGCGGGCGAAGCGGATCCGTGAGATAGCGCCAGCGCAGCGCCCGCACCCAGACCAGCCACAGGTAGGAGGGAACCGAGAGGCCGAGAAGTACGCCCCAATGCGCGCCCGCGATCACCCGCCCCACGTCCCGAAAGGGTACGCCGCGGAGTGACAGCCAGAGGAAGAGCGCCGTCACCGCGAGGCCGAGCCACGCGCGGGGGTCCTTCCAGCGGCGAGCGAGGTCCGTCCCGCCGCTCAGAGTGCCCCCAGGCGCTTGCGCGCCTCCTCGACGTCCGCGCGGATTTGCGCCCGCAGCTCGTCCACGCCCGGAAAGCGCCGCTCGGAGCGCAGACAGGACAGGAAGGAGAGCTCGACGCGCCGGCCGTAGAGATCGCCCGAGAAGTCGAGCAGATGTGCCTCGGCCAGCACCTCGCCCCCTTCCCGGAAGGTCGGTCGCGTACCGACGTTGGTCACCGCTGCGAAGCTCGCGCCGCGCGCCGGGTCTCCGTCGTCGAGCAGGCGCAGCTGCCCGGCGTAGACGCCGTGCCCCGGAAGGACCTCGTTCTCCGGATCGAGGTTTGCGGTGGGAAAACCGATGCTCCGGCCGCGTCGGTCCCCGGACGCGACGCGGCCCCGGACCGTGTAGGGGCGTCCGAGCATCGCAGTCGCCTCGAGCACGTGGCCCTCCGCGAGTACCTGGCGGATCCGCGTCGAGTTCACGTCCCCCTCGTCGACCACGATCTCGGAGATGATGGTCACCGAAAAGCCGAGCCGCGGGCCGAGCTCCACGAGCAGACGCATCGACCCCTCGCGATCCCGACCGAAGTGGAAGTCGTAGCCGACGTACACCTCGAGCGGACGGATCCGCGCGTGGATCACCTCGCGGATGAAACTCTCGGCCGGGGTGCGTGCAAATTCGCGGGTGAAGGGCTCGACGATCACCGCGTCGACTCCCGCCGCCTCGAGCAGCTCGAGTCGCTGCTCGAGCGTCGTGAGCAGCTTCGGGGCCCGCTCCGGGTGGAGCACCCTGCGTGGATGGGGATCGAAGGTGTAGACGACGGCCTCGCCCTCGAGCGCCCGCGCCCTTGCCACCACGGTGTCGAGGATCGCTCGGTGCCCGACGTGGATGCCGTCGAAATTTCCCACCGTGAGGACCGGACGCACCAGCGGCTCTTCGATGGCCGCAACTCCCGCGACGAACCTCAATGCTACGCTCCGCGCGTGCGCATTCTCTCGCGCCGCTTCCTCGCGAGCTACCTCGCAACGCTCGCGGCGTGCGTGGGGGCTTGTCTGCTCGCACTGACGATCGTGGACATGCTCGTGGATTTCGACGCGATCGTCGAGGGCGGTTCCGCGGCTCTCGGCACGCTGCTCGCTCGCGTCCCGGAGCGCTGGCTCGGCGAAACGCTGCCCCTCGCCTCCTTCGCCGCGGCCTTCCTCGCGGTCGCGATCCCGGCCCGGCGAGGCGAGATCCTGGGCCTGTGCGCTGCGGGAATCCATCCGGCCCGGGTGACGCTCCCGATCCTCGGCGCGGCTCTCGTCGTGGGCGCCGCCTCGAGCGCGCTCCCGGCCCGGGAGACGATCCGCGAGCGGGAGCAAGGCCTTCCCAGCAGCGCAGGCGATCGCGCTGCCAGTTGGATCCAGGCCGGCGACCGCCTGGTCCGTGTCGGGCACCGCGACCCCCGCAGCGGAGAGCTTCGCGACCTGCGCTGGTTCGAAACGGATCCCGGCTTCCGGCTGCGCCGCAGCCTGCACGCCGCGCAGGCCCGCGTGGCGGGCGATCGCTGGGAGCTGCGCGATCCGCGGGATCTGCGTTTCGATCCGCGGGTCCCGGCAGCGCCGCCCAGAAGGGTCGCGGCCCCGGCGTGGGTGCTCGCGCCGGAGGCGGGCGCGTCTCGGAGGCTCGCGGCCGACGCTGCGCACCCGCAGCGCGGCGCGGCCTTTCGCGCCGTCGCCACGGCCGCCGTACCGGTGCTCGCGCTGCTCGCCCTTCCGATCGGATTGGGCGTTCGCGCGTCCGGATCGCTTGCGCCCCAGGCCCTCGCCGCCCTCGCCCTCGCGGCGCTCTTCCGCGGCGCGTGGCAGGCGGCGGAGTTCGCTGCGGATCGCTTCGCCCTTTCCGCGGCGCTCGCCGCCGGGCTCGTGCTCGCCGCGTTCGCGCTCGCGGCGGCGGCCTGCTGGCGCAGCGCCCCGCGCTGACGCCGCGGCGCTAGCGCTCGCCGCCTCCAGCATCGGGCCGGGCGCTCTCGAAGAAGCGGAAGAACTCTGCGTCGGGCGAGAGCACGAGCGTGGTGTTCTCGTCGATCGACTTGCGGTACGCCTCGAGGCTGCGGTGGAACTCGTAGAAATCGCGATCCGAGACGAAGGCCTCGGCATAGATGCGGGCAGCCTCGGCGTCGCCCTCGCCGCGGGCGATCTCGGCGTCGCGTCGCGCGTTCGCGACGATGATGGTCGAGTCCCGGTCCGCTTCGGCGCGGATGCGGCGCGCCCGTTCGTCTCCCTCGGCGCGGTTCTTGCGGCCGAGTCGCTCCCGCTCGGTCGTCATCCGCGCGTAGACGCTCTCCTCGGTACCCGCCGGCAGCTCGGTCCGGTTGATCCGAACGTCCGCCACCTCGATCCCGAAGGCGTCCACCTTGACGCGAGTCCGCTCGGTGATCTCCTGCATGATCACCGCGCGCTGCAGATCGAGCACCTCCTCCAGCGTGTGCCTGCCGATCACCTCGCGAACGCCGTCGCGCACCGCGCGATCCACTCCTTTCTCGGCGGCCGTCATGCCGGCGGGAAAGGTCCGCTTGAACGCGATCGGGTCGCGGATGCGCCAGATGGCGTAGTTGTCGACCGTGAGCTGCTCGCCATCACCGGTCAGGATCGTGTCGGGGTCGGTGTTGAGGTAGAGCCAGCGCCGATCGTAGCTCTCGGCGGTCTCGAGCAGGGGCCAGCGCAGGGAGGGTCCCGGCTGGGTCACGCGTCGCTCCTGGCTCAGGAAGAGGATCAGCTTCTGCTCGTCCTCGCGCGTGATCACGAGCGGTCCGAGGTCGAGGTTCCCTGCGGCGACGAGGCCCGTCAGCGCTGCGGCGAGCAGCATCAGGCCGAGCAGCGCGCGCCTCATCGCAGCTCCTCGGACTTACGCCCGAGTGGAAGATAGGGAACGATCTGCGTCGTCCCCGACTCGACGATCACCTTGTCGACCTTGGGCAACACCTGCTCCATCGTCTCGAGATAGAGCCGCGTGCGGGTGACCTCGGGCGCCTTGCGATACTCGACCGCGAGCGCCCGGAAGCGCTCCGCGGCGCCCGTCGCCTCCGCGATCTTCGACTCGCGGTAGGCCTGCGCCTGCGCCAGGATCTCCGCGGCCTCGCCCCGCGCCTTCGGAATCACCTCGTTGCGGTGCCCCTCGGCCTGGTTCACGAGGCGGCTCGCATCCTGGTTCGCCGCCACGACGTCGTCGAAGGCCGCCCGCACTTCCGCGGGCGGCTGCACGTCCTGGAGCTGCACCTCCGTCACCTGCAGGCCCGAAGCGTAGGAGTCGAGGATGTCCTGCAGCAGGCGCTCGGCCTCCGCGGTGACGAGGGCCTTCTTCTCGCGGAGCACGCCGTCCACGGTGGTCCGCCCCACCACCTCGCGCATTGCGGCCTGCGCAGAATCCCGAACGACGGAGGCAGTATCCGCCAGGCGGAAGCGCGCTTCGAAAGGGTCCTTCACGGTGTACTGCACGGTGAAGCTCACGCGAACGATGTTGTTGTCGCGCGTCTGCATGATCGCTTCGTGCAGCTTCTCGACCGGCGCCTCGCCGGTCTCCCGGCCGCGGAAGCCGAAGTCCTCGTTGCGCAGCTCCGTCATGTTCACGACGGTCCGCCTGACGAGGGGTTCCGGAAGCCGCCAGTGAAAGCCGCTCCGCGTCACGGTTTCGGTGTGACGACCGAGCCGCAGCAACACGGCCGCCTCGCCTGGCTTGAGCGTGAAGGAGCCCTGCCAGGCCCACGCACCCGCTCCGACGAGCAGCAACACCACGAGCGCCCAGCTCCCGAGCGTGCGCCGCACGGAGCCGCGGACGCGCTCCTCCGCGCTGAGCAGGGGGGTGTCGGACACGCTCTCTACCCTTGGCCCGAACCTTCGGAGCCGCCACCGGTGGCCGCCGTGTAGAAGGGCCGCAGGATGTCGATCGGGATCGGGAAGACGATCGTAGAGTTCTTCTCCGTCGCGATCTCCGCCAAGGTCTGGAGGTAGCGGAGCTGGAGCGCCGCACTTTCGGACGAGAGCACCTTCGCGGCCTGCGCGAGGCGCTGAGCGGCCTGGAACTCTCCCTCGGCGTGGATCACCTTCGCGCGCTTCTCGCGCTCCGCCTCGGCCTGCCGCGCGATCACCCGCTGCATCTCCTGCGGCAGGTCGATCTGCTTCACCTCGACGGCTCGGACCTTGACGCCCCAGGGCTCCGTCTGGTTGTCGATGATCTCCTGGAGCTTCTGGTTGATCTGATCGCGCTCGGCGAGCAACTCGTCGAGCTCGGCCTGCCCGCACACGCTTCGCAGCGTCGTCTGGGCGAGCTGCGAGGTGCCGTAGAGATAGTTCTCGACCGAGATCACCGCCTTCTCGGGATGCAGCACCCGGAAGTAGAGCACGGCATTGACCTTGACCGACACGTTGTCGCGCGTGATCACCTCCTGCGGAGGGACGTCCATCACGATCTCTCGCAGGCTGATGCGGACCATCCGGTCCACGCCGGGGATGATCCACTTGAGACCTGCCTGCTTCACCGCGAAGAAACGACCGAGGCGGAAGACGACACCCCGCTCGTATTCGGTGATGATGCGCACGCCCATCAGGAAGAGGACGGCGACCACAGCGACGACGAGACCCGCGATTCCGAAGTTCATCGATCCCTCCCCATTCCAGTGGAGCCCTCAGCGCTCCGGTGCAGCACGGCGTACGCGCAAGCGCATGCCCTCGACGGCGGTCACCTCCACGGTGACACCGACCGGTATCTCCTCGTCGCCGCGCGCGGCCCAGTACTCGCCGCGCACGAAGACGCGCCCCTCGGGCGCGAGCGGCGTCGCCGAGCGGCCGACGAGCCCCAGCATTTCCGCGACTCCGGCCGTCTGCGGGCGTGCGAGGGCTCGGCCGACGGCAATCACCACGACCCCTCCGAAGACCGCGAAGCCCGTAACGATCGGCACGAGCACGCCCCAGAAGGAGAGCCCGAGATCTCCGACCTCTGGCACCTCGAAGAGCATCGAGCCGCCGAGCAGGAAGCACGCGATCCCGAGCGCGAAGAGCACGCCGTAGGACATCACGAAGAGCTCCGCGACCACGAGGCCCAGCCCCAGCGCCACCAGCAGCAGGCCGACCCACGAGAAGGGGAGGATCTGGAAGGCGATCGCCGCCAGCACGAGGCAGACCGCGCCGGCGATCCCCGGCAGCAGCATGCCCGGTTGGTTGAACTCGATGTAGAGACCGAGCAACCCGAGCATTCCGAGCAGCACGGCGATCTCCGGGCTCGCGAGCGTGTTGAAGAGCTTCGTGAGCGTCGTCATCTCGATCTGGCGCAGCTCGGCACCGGCGAGTTCGAGCTTCACCGGGCGCCCCGCGAGCGCCACCTCGCGGCCCTCGATCTCGCGCAGCAGCGTCTCGCGGTCCGCGGCCACGATGTCGATCACGCCCAGCTCGAGCGCCTCGTCCTGGGCGATGGCCTCCGCCTCGCGAACGGCCTTGATCGCCCACTCGACATTGCGCTTGCGTTCGCGTGCGATCGACTCCATGAAGGCCATCGTGAACTTCTCGGCCTTCTCCATCGACACGTCGCTGCGCTTGTCGTCTTCGTCGCGATCGCCCCCTCCCCCGCTGACGTCCACCGGCGACGCCGCACCGATGCTCGTGCCGGGCGCCATCGCCGCGATGTGGCCGGCGAGGGTGATGAAGGTGCCCGCGGAGGCCGCCCAGGCCCCCCGCGGCGAGACGTAGACGATGATCGGCACCTCCGCGTTCAGGATCGCCTGGATCATGTCCTTGGTCGACGAGAGCAGCCCCCCGGGCGTGTCGAGCTCGAGCAGCAACGCGGCCGCGCCGTCCGCTTCGCTCTGCGCGATGGCCTGTTGCAGGTAGTCCGAGCTCGCCGGATTGATCGAGCCGGCGATCGTGACGACGTTCACGTGGCGCGCGCCGGCCGGAGCGGCGACGCAGAGCGCCCACGCCATCAGCAACCCGACGCGCCAGCGCTTCATCGCGACGCCCCCCGCAGCTTCTCCACCCGGTCGAGGATCTGCGCCGCGACCCGGGCCTTCGAAAGACGCGGCAGCTCCTCGACGTCGCCATCGGGCCACACGAAGACTACGGCGTTCTCCTCCCCGTCGAAGCCGGAACCCGCGACGGAGACGTCGTTGGCGACGAGCAGGTCGCAGCCCTTGCGGGCGAGCTTGCGACGGGCCGTCGCGACCAGATCGCCGCTCTCCGCCGCGAAGCCCACGACGATGCGCGAGCCCTTCTGCCGACAGACCTCGGCGAGGATGTCCGGATTGCGCACGAGCTCGAGCGTGAGTCCGGCGTCGGGGGGCAGGTCCTCCTTGCGAAGCTTCCCGACACTCGGCGACGCCGGTCGGAAGTCCGCTACGGCAGCGGCCTTCACGACGACGGTCGCGCGCGGGAGCGCCGCCAGGACCGCATCGCGCATCTCCAGCGCACTGCCCACATCGATGCGTCTCACCCCTGCGGGGGTCGTGAGCGACGAAGGGCCGGCAACGAGCACGACCTCTGCACCGCGCCGCGCGGCCTCCGCCGCGATTGCGAAGCCCATCTTCCCGGAAGAGCGATTGCCGAGGTAGCGAACGGCATCGACCGCTTCGCGCGTGCCGCCGGCCGTCACGAGAACGACCTCGTCCGCGAGGCTCTCCGGGCCGAGCACGAGATCGACGGCCGCGGCGATGGCCACTGGCTCGGCCATGCGCCCCTGCCCTTCCCATCCGCACGCGAGCTCGCCGGACTCCGGGCCGACGAAGTGAACGCCCCGGGTGCGCAGCAGCGAGACGTTCGCCTCGGTGGCCGGGTGCTGCCACATGTTCACGTTCATCGCAGGCGCGACGAGGAGCGGGGCGCGCGTCGCGAGCGCGATCGCAGACGGCAGGTCATCTGCGAGCCCCTGCGCCAGCTTGGCGAGGGAGTGCGCCGTCGCGGGCGCCCACACCACGATCTCCGCCCAGTCGGCCAACGCGATGTGATCGATCACCCCTTCTTCGGAGGCGTCGAGGAGCTGCGTGCGCACGCAGTCGCCGCAGAGGGTCTGGAGTACCAGCGGAGAGACGAAGCGCGTGGCCTCGGGCGTCATCACGCAGCGGACGCGGTGCCCCGCGCGTCGCAGCACCCGGACCAGTTCGGGGGCCTTGTAGGCCGCGATGCCTCCGGTCACGGCCACCAGGATGCGCCGCTCCGGCATCGGGAGCCTTTCGGAAAACGCCACGCTGCCCGCGAGGTTACCGGGATCGCTGCCCCCCGCCAAGGACCCGGCGAAGCGCAGGGCGTCCTAGCGCCTCCCGAGCCTCTCCCGCAAGCTCTTGGCGACCACCGGCGGCACGAACTCGGCGACGTCGCGCCCGTGCCGCACCAGCTCCTTCAGGCGGGACGAACTCACGTAGAGATACTGTTGGCTCGCCATCATGAACAGCGTCTCGACCTCTGGGAAGAGGTGCTTGTTCATCAGCGCCATCTCGAACTCGTACTCGAAGTCGGACATCGCCCGGACGCCTCGGATCATCACGTCCGCCCCGATCTCGCGCGCGAAGTCGACCGTGAGGCCCTCGAAGGAGGTGATCCGTACGCCCGGATCGCCCCCGACCACTGCCTCGAGCATCGCGATGCGCTCTTCCAACGTGAAGGTGGTGCTCTTGTCGAGGTTGATCGCCACCGCCACGACGAGCTCGTCGAAGACGCGCAGCGAGCGGTGCACGATGTCGAGGTGGCCGTTCGTGAGGGGGTCGAAACTCGCCGGGAAGAGCGCGACCGTGGGCGCTCCGCGTGTCCTGCTCATCCGCGGACCGACCTCCTCGCTCCCACCGCGCGCGCGGAGCGGAACCGGGTGATCAAGGTGTCGCCGTAACGCCGCTCGTCGATCACCTCGAGCCCTTCCACTGCCCCGGGCGGCCGACGCCGGCTGCTCTCCACGATCACCATAGCCCCCTCCGGAAGGAGTTCCGAGCACCCGAGCGCTGCCAGGGCCGCGCTCGCTTCATCCGAAGCGTAGGGCGGATCGAGGAGCACCAGATCGAAGCGCCGACCCTGCTCACCCAGGCGGGAGAGGGCTCGCCGTGCCTCCGCGACGACGACCTCGGTGCGCCCCGCGAGCTCGACCGCCTCCAGGTTCTGGCGAAGGACCACGGCACAGCGGGCGCTGCGCTCGACGAAGGTCACGCTCTCCGCCCCGCGGGAAAGCGCCTCGATTCCAAGCGCGCCACTCCCGGCGTAGAGATCGAGCACGGCGGCACCCTCCGGATCGAGCCGAGCGAAGAGGGCCTCCCGCACGCGATCCGCGGTCGGACGCGCCCCTTCGCGCGGCGCGCGCAGTTTGCGCCCCCTGAGCTTCCCGCCGGTGACGCGCATCACCCTCTCGGGCCCCGCGGAACTTCGCCGGCAGCGGACGGGGGCCTGGGGGCTGATGTTGCGCCTTGCTGAACCCCATGTCAGCCCTTAGAATGCGCAGCCTCTCGAGTACGCCGGTCGGTTTCGTCACCCGAGATTGTGTAGGGGACCGCCGCCGCAAGGAGCGAGCCGCGCGAAGGCTGCGCGCTCGAGGGTGCCCGGCGACGAGCGAAGCGCGCGTCGCGCGAAGACGAAGGAGAACCCATCAGATGGCCTCGGCAACCGTGGAACGGACCAAGCGGAAGCTCGCCGAGCGAATTGCGCAGGTGCGCGGCGACCGCTCGCAGCGCCAGTTCGCTCGCGACCTCGGCGTCTTCCAGCAGAATGTGAACCGATACGAGAGCGGCACGACGCCGCACACCGACTTCTTGATCACGCTCGCGATCAAGGAGAATGTCTCCGTCGACTGGCTGCTGCTCGGCAAGGGAAAGATGCGGCGCAGCGGCCGCTGATCGATCTCCTCGGAGCCGGCCTCGACGCACGAGGTCGGCTCCGACACCTTCCGCTCCCTTCCGGCACCCAAAAAAGGGAACGGGACTACCCCCGGCCCTCGCGAGAGCCGCTTCCCGGCACCGCGCACGCTCATCGCAAGCCCGCCTCCAACTCCCCGCCTCGCCAGCAGATCCCCGTCTCTTCGACGGTGGGGCACGCTTCTTGCTCACTCCATCACCTGACCATGGGAAGGGGAGCTGCGAAGGCGAGGATTGCTGAACATCCTGGCTCTACTCACGCTCCTGCTCACTGCTGCGGATCATTGGACCACGTACCTGTGCCTGAAGTCGCCGGTCCCCGGCTTCGACGTCAGCGAAGCCAATCCGATCGCGGACTGGCTCTTTCAAGCGCTCGGTCTGGTCCCGGGAATCCTGATCGATAGCGCCATCACGCTGGGCGCGATCGGCTTCCTGGTCACGACGGCCCTGATCCCACGCGCAGCCAAACGGATCTTCTTGATGGCGGTGATCGGATGGACGGGATATGCGGTCGTGAACAACCTCCAGGCCATCCTCGCGATGGGGCTCTCGCCCCTGGGGTCCGCGTGATGCCGCGCGCACTCGTGGGCGCGATGGTCTGCGTCGCCGTCACCGGGCTCTCCTGCGGGCCGCTCTTCGGATCGCCCGCGGCGGTCCGGGAGGCCCCCTCGAGCTTCGCTCTGGCGCAGGCACCGGATCTCCCGATGCCGAGCGAGGAGAAGCCCTCGTCGCAGCCGGACTCGAACGTCGCCGCGATCGAGGAATACCTCGCGACCCGCAACACCGGGCTGATCCGCGACGAGATCGGCCTGCTCGCGCGCACGCTCGTGAGCGAGGCCCGTCGCCACCGGCTCGATCTCGCGCTGGTGATGGCGGTGATGCACGTCGAGAGCCGCTTCCACAACTTCGCCATCTCTCCGGCCGGGGCCATCGGGCTGATGCAGATCCTGCCCTCGACCGGCGAGGAGGTTGCGCGTCGCGAGGGCATCCCGTGGCACGGCGCCCAGACGCTCCTCGATCCGGCCACGAACGTGCGCCTCGGCACCGCCTACCTGCGGGAGCTGTCGGACCGCTACCGCGGCGACTTGCGCGCCGCGCTCGCCGCCTACAACTGGGGCCCCGGACACGTCGATCGGCGCATCCAGGAAGGGACCCCGCTTCCGAGCGAATATCCGAACCTGGTGACACAGGCCCGGGCTCAGCGGGCCATCGCGCGGGTTTCGTTCGCACCGACGAGCTCCGCGACGAACTGATCGACCCCGTCCATCGCGGCGTCCGCCGAGCCGCGGAAGCCGTTGACGAGGATCGAGAAGACGGCGACGCGCCCGTCGGCGAGTCGCGCGTAGCCGGAGAGGCCGGTGACCCGCGTGAGGAGCCCCGTCTTGGCGCGAAGTGCCGCCCCGACGCCTTCGGCGCGCTTCTCGAGCGTGCCATCCGCGGCACCGATCGGCAACGCGGACACGAACTCCGGACCGAAGCGGAAGCTGCGCTCGGCGACTCGAAGCGCCTCTACGAAGAGGCGCGGCGAGACGCGGTTCTCGTAGGAGAGACCCGAGCCGTCGACCAGCGTGGCACCCGAGATCGGGAGGCCGAGCGTCTCGAGCTCCTGACGGGCCAGCGCGAGTCCCTGTTCCCAGGTCGCCGGTCGAGCGCCCGCGTGCGCGGCGAGGGCCTTGAGGAGGCTCTCCGCGATCACGTTGTTGCTGTGCTTCATGAAGAGGCGAACGATCTCGGCGATCGGGCGGCCCTCGAAGTCGAGCAGCGGCTTCGCGTCCGCCGGCACGCCGCCCCTCCGGATCGCGCCCTCGACGCGGATCCCGTTCGCCTCGAGCTGCATGCGGAGGAGCGCCCCCGCGTAGCCCAGCGGGTCGACGACGCTGCGGTAGGCCGTCTTCGGCCCGGACCCCGCCGGGAGCGTCCCCGAGACGATCACCTGCTCCGCTCCCTCGGCGTGCGCGCGATCGATCTGGAGCGCGGGCGCGCTGCGCTTCGGACCGGTGCTCGCGCGGTTCACGAGCGGGAAGTAGCTCAGGGCCGGATCCAGCTCGACGTGTACCGGGTCGCCGGGGTTCGCGCCCGGCGTCGCCGTCACCGAGTACGCTCCGTAGTTCACCGCGAGCGCACCGACGGGAGCGTGGTACGCCCGCGCGGACACGGGCCCCCAGCTCGGGTGCCAGCGCTGCGCGTCGAAGGCCGAGTCGTCGAGCAGGAGCCCCTGCTTCACGCGACGCAGCCCGATGCGGCGCAGATCGGCTGCGAGCCGCCAGATCTCCTCCGAGGTCAGCGCCGGATCGCCGCCACCGCGGATCGAGAGCCACGCGACGGCTCCCTCCGCATCCGGAAGCTCGGGAGCCAGGATCTCGGTGTGGAAGCGGTGCGCCGGCCCGAATGCGGAGAGCGTCGCAAGCGCGGTCAGGACCTTCATGTTCGAGGCCGGGATCATCGCGCGGTCCGCCTCGCGTGCGTAGAGAACTTCCCCGCCTTCCCCATCGACGACGAGCGCGGCCACGCGAGCCCCGCGCAGGCCCGGGTCGCGCAGCGCGTGGTCCAGGCGCTCTTCGAGCGCGGCCGCACGCGCCACGCAGGGAGCGAGCGCGAGGGCAACGACGGCCGGGAGCACCCGGCTTCGCATCGCAGACTCCTCTCGGGGGGGACGCTTGACGATAGGCAGCTTATCGGGGAGGCTGCGCCGGGGCTAGAGACCGGGCCGAGCGCCGGTCTCGTCCGGGCCCGGGGCCGTACGGGGGGGACGGTGCTCAACTGGATCTGGCTCGCATTGATCCTGGGCTCCGTGGTCTACGGCGGGCTCACCGGCCGCATGCAGGCCGTCAGCGACGCGGTCTTCGCGGGCGCCCGCGGCGCCGTCGTCGATCTCGTGATCCCGCTGGTGGGCGGGATGATGTTCTTCCTCGGGCTGATGCGCGTCGCGCGCGACGGCGGACTCGTGCGCGCAGTCGCCCGCTCGCTCGCCCCGATCATGCGCCGGCTCTTCCCGGACGTGCCGGAGGAGCATCCCGCAATGGGCGCGATGGTGATGAACTTCACCACCAACCTCCTCGGCCTCGGAAACGCTGCGACGCCCTTCGGCCTCAAGGCGATGGTGGAGCTCGACCGTCTGAACCCGCGCCCCGGGGTGGCGACCGATGCGATGGTCATGTTCCTCGCGATCAACGCCTCCCACATCCAGCTGATGCCCCCGACCGGAACCATGATGATCCGCGCGGCCGCCGGCTCGGCCAATCCCGCCGCCATCTGGCTGCCGACCTTGATCGCCACCCTCTGCTCGACGCTCGCCGCGCTGGCGGCCGTCACTGTGCTGCGCGCGCGCGAGCGCAGCCTCCCGAGCGCGCCCGCGGAGCCCACCGGGCCGCGACCCGATCACGCGGCGCCAGAGGTGGACGCAACCCTGGCGGTGCAGGGGCCCGCCGAACCGGCCGGGCCGGTGCGCCGCCTCGTCATCACGGGGATCCTGCTGGCGTTCGGCGTCGGTCTCGCTCTCCACGCCGCCGACCTGTCCCTCGATCGGGCGCCGCTCGACGCCACCAACGCGCTGCTCAAGGCCTGGCTGATTCCGCTGCTGGTGGCATCGCTGCTGCTGGTGGGCTTCGCCGGACGCGTCCCCGTCTACGAGTCGATGGTCGCCGGCGCGCGCGAGGGCCTCGACATGGCGATCCGCATCCTGCCCTTCCTGGTCGCGATCCTCGTGGCGGTACAGATGTTCCGGGCTTCGGGCGCGCTCGACCTGCTGGTGGGTGCCCTCGACCCGTTCACGAGCCTCGTCGGGTTCCCGGGCGAGGCGCTTCCGATGGCGCTGCTGCGCCCGCTCTCGGGCTCCGGCGCGTTCGGCGTGATGGCGGAGATCGTGCAGACGCACGGTCCCGATTCCTTCGTGGGATACCTCGTCTGCACGCTCCAGGGCACGACCGAGACCACCTTCTACGTGCTGACGCTCTACTACGGGGCCGCCGGGGTGCGCAACATGCGCTACACGCTCGCGGCCTGCCTGATCGCCGACCTCGTCGGCGTCACGGCCGCCACCGCGGCGTGTCATCTCTTCTTCGGCGGATGACGGCGCCCGCCTCCCTGGACCTGGCGGAGCTCGAGTCCGCGCTGCGCGGCCTCGTGGAGCGAGCCCTCGGCGCGCGCGTCGCGCGCGTAGACTGGCTGCCGGGGCAGCTCGGCCTGCGCCGCTTCGCGCGCCTTTCCCTCAGCGGGGGGCCCGTGGCGAGCCTGATCGCGCGGGTCGACGCCTCGGAGGACCCGGCCGGCCGACCCATCGGGGTCGCCCCGGAGCCGCCGCTCGAGCCGATCCGCGCGCTGCTCGAACGCGAGGGGATCCCGGTGCCTGCGCGCGTTGCGGCCGACGAGCGCTCGGGGATCGAGCTTCTCGAGGACGTCGGGGATCTCTCGCTGGCCGCGGCCGCTCTTGCCGCCTCCCCGGCCGAGCGGCGCGCGCTCTACGAAGAGGCCTGCGACCTCGTGCCGCTCCTCCAGCGCGTGAGGGATCCAGGTGGAGTCGCCGCCTTCGACCGCCATCTGGACGAGGCTCTCCTCTCGTACAAGGCGGAGCTCTTCTGCGAGTGGGTGGCCGAGCCCTGCGCGGGGCCCGCAGCGGCTCGAGTGGTCCGGGAAGCCTTCGCTCGCATCTCCGATGCGCTGCGGGCCGCGCCGGCCCGCCTGGCCCACCGCGACTTCCAGTCGGCGAACGTCCATCTGCGCGCCGGCCGACCGCCGGGACGCCGCCTCGTCCTGATCGATCTCCAGGGCGCCCTGCTGGCTCCGCCCGAATACGACCTGGTCTGCCTGCTGCGGGACTCGTACGTCGAGCTCTCGTGGGACGAGGTGTTGCGCCACCTCGCGCGAATCCGGCCGGCGCTCCCGGAGGCACCCGGCGAAGAGGAGTTCGCGCACCGCTTCGACCTCCTCACGCTCTCGCGCAAGGGCAAGGACCTGGCTCGCTTCGTCTACGCCGCGCGCCATCGCGGCGAATCCCGCTACCTCGACTTCGCGCCGCCGACCGTGCGCGCACTGCGTGCGGCCGCAGCGCGGGCAGCCGCCCGCGATCCGAACTTCCACGCGCTGGCCGAGATGCTGGCGGCACTTCCGGAGCAGGCGTGCGCGCGATGATCGTCGGCGCGGGCCTCGGAAGCCGCCTGCGCCCGCTCACCGACCTGTGCCCGAAGCCCGCCCTACCGGTGCGCGGCCTCCCGCTCGTGGCCTATCAGCTGCACCTGCTCGCGCGCCACGGCGTGCGCGAGGTCATGCTCAACGTCCACCATCTTCCCGAGCTCCTGATCGACGCCGCGCGCCGCTTCGCGCCGCCGGGCATGGAGCTGCGTTTCTCGCACGAGACGGAGCTCCTCGACACCGGGGGCGGCATCCGTCGCGTGGCTTCCTTCCTGCGCGAGAGCGACCCCTGCCTGCTCCTCGGCGCGGACATGCTCCTCGACGCAGATCTCACGCGGCTCGTCGCCCTTCACCGCGAGCGCAAGGACGCCTGGACGATGCTGCTGCGCGACGACCCGCGCGCCGAGCGTTTCGGCAGCATCGGCGTGGACGCAAGCGGCCGCGTGCGTCGGATCGGGCACCGCTTCGAGCTCCCGGGCGCGGTGCGTGCGGGCCTCTACGTATGGGCCAACGTGGTCTCGGCGCGCGCCTTCGAGCGGATGCCCGAACGCGAGGCCTTCGGCCACCTCGACGCCTGGCTCACTCCCTGGCTCGCGTCCGGCGCGCAGGACGTGCGCGGCGAGATCTGGCGCGCTGACCACTGCTCCTGGGAGCCCGTCGGCACGCCCGGCGAGTACCTGGCCGCAAACCTCGCGCCCGCCGGTCTCTCCTATCTCGACGCGGACGCCCTCGCCCGCGCTCGCGGAGTCCGTTTCGAGCAGGAGTGCGTGATCGGCGCTGGCGCCTCGCTCGGGGCCGGAGCTAGGCTGCGCCGGGTGGTGATCTGGGACGGCGAGCGCGTACCGGCGGGCTTCTGCGCGCACGACGGCGTCTTTGCCGGCGGCGCCTTCCATCCCTGCGGCGAGCTCGCGTGAGCGAGCTGGTCTTCGTCGGTACGAGCGACGCTTTTGGCGCTGGCGGGCGGCGCCAATCGGCGATCCTGCTGCGCGCAGCCAACGGCAGCGTGCTCCTCGACTGCGGGACCACCACCAGCGCGGGCCTCTCCGACCTCGGAATCGCCCGCTCGGAGATCGACGCGATCCTCGTCTCGCATTTTCATGGCGACCATTTCGGCGGCATCCCCTTCCTGCTGCTCGCGGCCCTCTACGAGGACGAGCGTCGAGACCCGCTGTGGATCGCCGGCCCTCCGGGCATCGAGCAGCGCGTGCGCACGCTCGCCTCCGCGCTCGGCTATGCGCTCGAGGAGCGCGAATGGAGCTTCCCGATCCACTTCGAGGAGCTGCGCCCCGGCAGGGAGCGAGCGATCGGTCCGGTCGACGTCGACGCCTTCGAGGTCTTTCACCAGCCGCAGACCGCGCCCCACGGCCTCGGGGTGCGCTTTGGTCGACAGCGACTCGTGTACTCCGGAGACACGGGATTCTTTCCCGATCTCCCCGACCGCGTCGGAGACGCGGATCTCTTCATCTGCGAGTGCACCTACCTCGACAACGACTTCGAGTTCCACATCAACCACAAGGAGCTCGTCGCCCGCAAGCACGAGTTCCGCTGCCACCGCATCATCCTGACCCACCTCGGCCAGGAGATGCTCGCCCACCGCGGCAACGCCGCCTTCGAGACCGCCGACGACGGCCTGCGCGTGCGGCTCTAGCGGGGACGGAAGAGCGGGTTCGGGGGACCGGAGAGGGCCTCGGCGCAAGGGTGCGGTCCCCGATCCCCCCGATCGGGGAACATCGCGACAATCAAGCTGCGCGAGTGTGACCTGATTCGACACAAGACGATGTCACGCTTCTTCCATGTCGAAGCGGTCTCGTCAGCTCACCCTCGACCTCAAGGGCACGCCGCGCTGGGGCGGCCGCCGCGAGGGCGCGGGGCGACGG
>CAYPSI010000034.1:0-1697 GCA_964413375.1 uncultured Spirochaetales bacterium
CTGACGCTCTGGATCGTGCGCCCGAGGGCACTGACGATGCCGGTGGTCAGCGTGAAGTCGAGGCCGAAGGGGTTGCCGATCGCGTAGACCTTCTGTCCGACCTGCAGCCCCGCGCTCGTGCCGAGGCGGATCGGGACCAGCTTGTCGCGCGGCGCGTCGATCCGCAGCACCGCCAAATCCTGATCGCGGGCAACACCCACAGTGCGCGCCTCGTACTCGACGTCGCCCAGCGTGACCTTCTGCGAGTCGGAGTCCTGCACCACGTGGAAGTTGGTCACCACGTGGCCCACGTCGTCCCACAAGAAGCCCGAGCCGCTGCCGCTCGGCACCTCGAACACGTTCCGCGACCAGTAGTCGACGCGCTCCACCTGCGTCGTGATGAACGCAACCGAACGCGAGGCCTCCTTGAAGAGGTCGATCGTGTGGCGCTCCTCGGCGTCGAGGCCCGACGACGTGGCTATCGCCCGCTGTGCGGCTGCGGTCGCCGGGTCCGGCACGGCTTCCGGCGGCGCGCTCGAGGGCGACAGCGCCCGTTGCATGCCGGTCGAGACCAGGAGGCCGAGCACGACCCCCACGGCGAGGCTTCCGAGGAACAACAGGCGCGACCTGAGTCTCATGTTTGCTCCCTGCGAAAGTTCTCCCCCTTCGCGATCATAGCGCGGCGGTCCTGGACTTGCCCCGCCGGCCCATATCAGAATGACCGTCGCGCCATGAGTCAGAAAGGCTTCGACTTCGGCAACGAGCCCGCCGTGCGCGGCGCGAAGCCCGCGCCGGCGGGTGACCCCGCGGCCGCCTCTCGCAAGCCGCCCGCGCCGAAACCGGAGACCCGCCAACGCGCGCTCACCGTCTCGGAGCTCACCGAGCGGATCCAGGGGGTGCTCGAGACCGAGTTCCTGGACGTCTGGGTCGAAGGCGAGATCTCGAACCTCAAGCTCGCGACGTCGGGCCACTGGTACTTTTCGCTGAAGGACGAGCAGGCGCAGCTGCGCGCGGTGGTCTGGAAGACCGACACCCGGCTGGTGCGCTTCCGTCCGCGCGACGGAATGAAGGTGCTCGCGCGCGGACAGCTCCGCGTCTACCCGCCGCGCGGCGAGTACCAGCTGTCGGTGCAGCTGCTCGAGCCGCTCGGCAAGGGCTCGCTGCAGCAGGCCTTCGAGGAGCTCAAGCAGAAGCTCGAGCAGGAGGGTCTCTTCGACCCCGCGCGCAAGCGCCCGCTGCCGATGCTGCCGCGCCGGATCGGGGTCGTGACCTCCCCCACCGGCGCCGTGCTGCGCGACATCCTGCGCGTGCTGCGCTCGCGCTACGCCGATCTCGAAGTGCTCGTCTACCCCGCGCTCGTCCAGGGCGAGGGCGCCGCGGCCGAGATCGCTCAGGGCATCCGCGCGCTCAACCGCCTGGGCGGCCTCGACGTGATCCTGCTCGCGCGCGGCGGCGGCAGCCTCGAGGACCTGTGGGCCTTCAACGAGGAGGCGGTCGCGCGTGCGATCGCGGCCTCGCGCATCCCAACGATCTCGGCCGTCGGCCACGAGACCGACTTCACGATCGCCGACTTCGTCGCCGACCTGCGCGCCGCGACGCCCTCCGCTGCCGCGGAGCGCGTGGTGCAGGCCAAGGAGGAGCTGCAGGCGCGCGTCCGGGCGCTCGACGAGCGCCGCGACGGGGCCCTGCGTCTCCGGCTCGCGCGGGTGCGAGCGCGG
>CAYPSI010000035.1:0-22711 GCA_964413375.1 uncultured Spirochaetales bacterium
GCGGGAGGGCATCGCCGAGCTCGACGCCGAGGGTCGCCTCGTCTACGTGAGCCCTGGCTACACCGATCTTTTCGGCTGGTCGCCCGACGAGGTACTGGGCCGCGCCGCCCTCGAGCTGGTCCACCCCGAGGACGCTCCCGCCGTCGCGAGCGGCCGCGCCTGCTCGGAGAACCCCGCGGACCGCACGCTTCGGCGCTTCCGCATCCGCAAACGGGACGGGAGCTGGTGCCACGTGGAGCTCGCGGGGAGCAGCTACCGAAGCTCCGCGGGCGAGCTGCGCGGGCTCGCGGTCTATCGCGACGTCGGCGACCAGCTGCGAGCCGAGCGCGCCCTCGAGGAGCAGCTCGAGGTCGAGCGCAGGATCTCCGAGCTCACCCGGCGCTTCCTCCGCGTTGCGCCGGACGACTTCCGCGCCTGCATGAACGACGGGCTCGAGTCCATCGCCGGTCTCGCGGATGCCGACCGTACGCGCTTCGTCGTGGTGAGCCCGGGGAAGATGGGACTATCGGGCGAGTACCAGTGGGGCGCGGCGGCGATGCGTTGCCGTCCGAAGATCACGGACTGGAAGGGCGAGGTCGCACAGTTCCGCTGGTCCGCGGAGCGGCTCGTCGCGGGAGAGGTGCTCCACGTTCCCCGCGTCGCAGACCTTCCGCCCGAGGCCGCGGCGGAACGGACGTCTTTCGAAGCGGACGGCGTCGCGAGCTATCTCGCCCTGCCGATCCGACAGGACGGGCGCGCGGTCGGCTTCCTCGACTTCGCCCGCGGGCCGCAGCCACGGGCACGCGAGGGCTGGGAGCCGGCGGAGATCGCTCGGCTTCGTCTGGTAGCAGAGATCTTCGGGGCGGCGGTGCAGAGGCTCCAGCTCGAGCAGGAGTTCGCACGACAGATCGAGATCGAGAAGCGCGTGAGCGACTTTTCGCGAGCCCTCCTCGAGCACGGGGCCCAGGAGGTCGACGTCGGGATCGAGCGCGGCCTCGAGGCGGCCGCCGCCTTCGTGGGGGCCGACCGGGCCTATCTGATCTCCGGCACGACGAGCGGTGCGGAGCCGTCCGTCCACGATTGGAACGGGCCGGAGGTTCCGCCCCGGCCGCAGCGGATGGGCGTCGAAGACCGGCGGCAGCAGCGCTGGGTGGCGGAGCAGCTCGGCCGCGGCGAGCTGGTGCGCTTCGAGCGCCTCGAGGACGCACCGGCCGAGGCCAGCGAGTGGCGCGATCTGATGCTCGCAGACGGCGTCCGCTCCTACCTCTGCATTCCCATCCGCGTCGACGGCCGGCTCGACGCCGTGCTGGGCTTCCACTGGATCCTGCGTCGCGCGCGCTGGAGCGACGGCGACCTCGTGGTGCTCCAGCTGATGGCGGAGCTCTTCGTCGGAGCGCTGCGGCGCAAGCGCGCAGAGCGGCGGCTCGAGGCGAACCAGCAGCAGCTCTCCCAGGCGCAGAAGATGGAGGCGCTCGGCACGCTCGCGGGCGGGATCGCGCACGACTTCAACAACCAGCTCACGGTGATGCTGGCCAACGCCCGCTACGCGATGCGCCACTTGTCGGAGGACGACGAGGTGAGCCGGGCGCTCGGCGATCTGCATCGCGCCGCGCAGCACTGCGCGCAGCTCACGCGCGGGCTCCTCGCCTTCTCGCGCCGCACCCCGGCCACCCCCCGCGCGCTCGACGTGTCGACCGTGATCGAAGAGGTGGAGGATCTGCTGCGCCCTCTCGTCCCGAGCTCGATCGACTTCCAGATCGTGGACCGGCACGCGGGCGCTCGGATCGTCGCCGACCCGGTCCAGCTGCAGCAGGTGGTCGTGAACCTCGTGGTCAACGCGCGCGACGCGATGCCCGACGGGGGCATGCTCCGGCTCACCATTTCGACGCGCGATCTCTCGCGCGCGGAGGCCGTGCCCCTCGGCATCGCGCCGGGGCCCTACGTCGAGCTCGCGGTCTCGGACACGGGGGTCGGAATCGAGCCGCGCGACCGGCCCCGCATCTTCGAGCCCTTCTTCACCACCAAGGAGCAGGGCAAAGGGACCGGCCTCGGGCTCGCCACCTGTTACGGGATCGTGCAGGAATGCCGCGGCGCGATCGACGTACAGAGCGAGCCGGGGCGGGGCGCCATCTTCCGGGTGCTGCTGCCGGAGTCGCGCTCGCTCGCCGAGGTAGGCGATGCGCCGGAGCTCGACGCGGGGCCGCAAGGCCGGGGAAGCGTTCTCGTGGTCGAGGACGAGCCCGCCGTGCGGCGCGCGCTCGCACGCGCGCTGCGCGAGGGCGGCTACCAGGTGGTCGAGGCCGGAGACGGCGCCGAGGCGATCGGCTTCGCCAGCGCGCAGCGCTTCGATGCGCTCGTGACCGACGTCGACATGCCGCGTCTCGGTGGAATCGACCTGGCCCGCCGCCTGGTGGCGGAGCGGGAACCGCTACCGGTGCTCTTCGTCTCGGGCACCGCCGTCGAGGCCCTCCAGTCGCCGCGCGGGCCGGTTCCGCGCTGCCACTTCCTCGCGAAGCCCTTCAGCGACGCGGCGCTCCTCGAGGCGCTGCACGGTCTCCTCGTCGAACGGCGCTCCTCGCCTCACGCGCGCTAGCCTTATCGACTCCGCTCGCCTGCGGCTCGCTGCGCGCTCCGCTTGCGGCACGTCGACCGAGGAGGTGTCGTGTGAGCGTGTTCTCCGCACCGGGGCCGGATGGGATCGTCCGGCCACCGAAGCTCCCGCGTGTCGTGCGCGCGGCGAATCGCGTCGGAGGAGCACTGCGCGCCGCGGGCCTGCCGCTCGTGCGCCTCGACGAGGCGTCGCTCGTCGCGGCTGCGAAGCGCGAGGCGGGGAGCGAGGATCTCGGAGAGGGTCTCTTCCTCGAGCCGCTGCGCATCCTGCTCGCTTCTCTCGAGCGGGAAGCCTCGCTCACGCTGCTCGGGCGCAGCATCGCCCGCCGCGAGCTCGTGCGAGTGATCCGCAATCGCCTCCAGCTCGTCGCCGATCGCCAGCGCCACCCGGAGATCGCCGCGCAGGAGATCCGACGGCCGATCTTCGTGGTGGGGCTCCCGCGCACCGGCTCGACGATCCTGCACGACATCCTGGCGCAGGATCCGGCGACCCGCGCTCCGCTCACCTGGGAGTGCAACGATCCCTCGCCGCCGCCGGAGGCCGCGAGCTTCGCATCCGATCCCCGCATCGACGCGAACGACGCGGCGCTCGCGGGGGTCGATCGCCTGATCCCCGGCTTCAAGGCGATGCACCCGATGGGGGCCATGCTGGCCCAGGAGTGCGTCGTGCTCTTCATGCACTCTGCGGCGACGCCGATCTTCCACAATGCCTACCGCGTTCCGAGCTACGAGGACTGGCTCGACCGGTGCTGCGACTGGCGGCCCGTCTACGACTTCCATCGCCGCCAGCTCCAGCACCTCCAGTGGCGTTGTGCGCGCGAGCGCTGGGTGCTGAAGTCGGGGGCCCACATGTGGGGGCTCGAGCAGCTCTTCGAGACCTATCCGGATGCGTGCGTCGTGCAGACCCACCGCGATCCGATCAAGGTAGCGACCTCCTTCGCGAGCCTCGCCACGCTGGTGCGCAGCATGGCGAGCGAGCGGGTCGACGCCGCCGAGGTGGCGGCCGACTGGACGCCGCGCCTCGCCCGCGCGCTCGAGCACGCGATCGACGTGCGCGACGGCGGGACGCTCGGAGCCGAGCGCTTCGGCGACGTCCACTTCGGCGACCTGCTCGCCGACCCGATGGCCGTCGTCGAGGAGATTTACGGGCGCTTCGGCCTCGAACTCTCGGGCGAGGCCGCGGACCGCATGCGCCGCTTCGTTGCCGACAACCCGCAGGGCAAGCACGGCGTGCATCGCTACCGACCGCAAGAGTACGGGATCGACGTTTCGCGCGAGCGGGAGCGCTTCCGACGCTACAGCGAGCGCTTCGGGATCCTGCCCGAGCCGGAGGGACCACGCGAGGGACGCGTCCGCGACTTCTGAGCGCCCGCACGCGGGGCGCTCGCCTTCCGCGCGCCCCGTGGGCTCGACTCCGGCACGAAGCGCGCGAGCTCGCCGACGAGCGCGTCGAGCTCGCGCAGCAGCCGCTCCGGGAGATCCGCCCCCAGCGCGCGGCGGACCCGTTCGTAGTACCAACGCAGCTGGGGCGGCGTCGCGTGGAAGCGCGCCAGCGTCGCAGGGCCCTCGGCGTGGAGGTCGGCGAGGAGCGAGCGGAGGTTGTCGAGCTTGTCGCAGCCGGCCACGAGCCGCACGCGCAGGTCCTGGTGGCGCAGCTGCGCGATGAAGCGGCGCTTGCGCACCAACCAGGGAGATCTGCGGCGCGGCGTATCCCCCTCGATGAGATCGCTCAGCGCCCGCACGATGCGCGCCACTTCGGGGCCGAAGCGCTCGCGCAGCTCCTCCTCGCTGACGCCCTCGCAATCCTCGATCGCGTCGTGCAGGAGCCCTGCGATCGCCTGGTCCGCGTCTCCCCCGTGCTCGAGCACGAGGCCGGCCACCTGGACCAGATGGCTCACGTAGGGGATCTGCGTGCCCTTGCGCTTCTGCTCGCCGTGGGCTGCGAGCGCGAAGCGCAGGGCGCGGGCGAAACGCACGCGATCCCGAGGTTTCATGACGTGACCATGGTAGCGTCGGGAGCGGAGGCGCTCGCGTGGGAGAGCCCCGACAGCGTACCGCGCTCGTGTTGGCCGGAGGGGGCGCGCGCGGCGCATATGAAGCAGGTGTGCTGGCCACGCTCTTCGAGCGGGTGGTGCCGCGACTCCCGGCGGGCTTCGAGTTCGACCTGATCAGCGGAACGTCGGTCGGAGCGATCCACGCGGCCTACGCGGCGGCGAGCTCGGGGGTCGACCCGGCCGAGCGCAGTCGCCGTCTCGTCGAGACCTGGACCGAGATGGATCTCGGTGACGTCCTCGACCTGAAGGCGACGGACCTGCTCGGGATCCCGCTGCGCGCCCTGGGCTTTCGCACTCGAGGCCGACGCGCGCGCGGATCCCCACGGGCCGAAGCGGTCGGCGGCCTCGTCGACGTAACGCCCCTCGAGCGGATGGTCGCCGAGCGGATCCCATGGGAGGGACTGCCGCCGAACCTCGAGCGCGGGCGGCCGGGGGCCCTCTGCGTCTCCTGCACCGACGTGAGGAGCGGCCGCGTCACGGTCTTCATGGACGGCCCGCTCGCCGACCCGCTCCCGTGGTCCTTCGACCCGAACGCCCAGGCGATCCAGGGGCAGATCGGCGATCGACACGTCCGCGCGTCGGCTGCGCTTCCCTTCCTGTTTCCGGCGATCCGGATCGGCGAGCGCTACTACGTGGACGGAGGGCTGCGCATGAACACGCCGCTCTCGCCCGCGCTGCGTCTGGGCGCGGACCGCGTGGTCGTGGTGGCGCTCAAGCGCACGCCCGACGGCGACGGGCGCGATTTCCCCGAGGAGGCGATCACGCAGCCGGCCTTCCTGCTCGGGAAGGTCCTCGATGCGCTGCTGCTCGACCAGCTGGAGGTCGAGCTGCATCGGATGCAGCTCGTGAACCGCTGGATCGAGCGCGGCACGCACACCTTCGGGGCGGACTTCCTCGAGCGCATCAACGTCGCGGTGCGGGAGCAGCGGGGCGTGGGCTTCCGGCGCGTCGAGACCGTCGTGATCCGCCCGAGCGAGGACGTGGGGGGGATCGCCGCCGCGTGCATGCGCGGGCGGCGCGCGCGCTCCCTCGGCTTCCTGCCGGCACTCATCGCGCGGACGGCGTTGCGCGGCGTTCCGGAGGACGAGGCCGACCTGCTCTCCTACCTGCTCTTCGACCGCTGCTACACCTCGGAGCTGGTGGAGCTCGGGCGCCGCGATGCCCGGGCGATGGAGGACCGTCTCTTCGCTCTGCTGGCCGGCGGCGAGGGTGTATGATGGCGGGCGTGCAGGGAGCCCTCCGGAGCGTGGCCGTCGCCTATGCGGTGGCGCTCGCGGTGGCACTCGTCGCCGGCATCGCCGCGCCCGCGAGCCATCCGCTGGCCGTGGCGCTCGTCGCCGACCTCGCGGCCACGCTGGTGATCTTCGGCTGGAGCGTGGCCTATCGGAACTCGAGCTTCTACGACGCCTACTGGAGCGTCGCGCCGATTCCGCTTGCGATCTACTGGATCGCGGTCTCGAAGGGCGCGGTCGGCGGCCGGCAGGCGCTCGTGCTGCTCCTCGTCACGCTGTGGGGCGTGCGGCTCACCTGGAACTGGGCGCGCGGCTGGCACGGCCTCGCGCACGAGGACTGGCGCTACCTCGAGATCCAGCGCAAGACCGGTCGCGCCTACTGGCTCGTGAGCTTCGTCGGGATCCACGTGATGCCGACCTTCTGGGTCTTCGGGGGGATGCTCGGCGCCTGGGCCGCGCTGTGCGAGCCGGGACGTCCGCTCGGCCCGCTCGACGCGCTCGCCGTGCTCGTCACCGCAGGGGCGATCGCGCTCGAGGCCGGAGCCGATCTGCAGCTCCACCGCTACCGCGCCTCGTGCCCGCCACCCGGTGACTTCCTGCGCAGCGGCCTGTGGGCCTGGTCGCGCCACCCGAACTATCTCGGCGAGATCGGATTCTGGTGGGGGCTCTGGCTCTTCGGCGTCGCCGCGGCGCCGCAGCATGCGTGGACGATCGCCGGGCCGCTCGCGATCCTGCTGATGTTCCGCTTCGTGAGCCTTCCGATGATCGAGACGCGCATGCGCGAACGGCGCCCGGGCTTTGCGGACTGGGCGGCGCGCTCCTCTCTCGTGATCCCCCGCCCGCCGCGGGCGGCAGTGTAGGAGCCGAAGCTGGCAGCGGATCTCGCGCGCGTATCCGAGCCGCTTTCGCCGCGACCCGGCGCGCCGACGCTCCCGTCGGGGCTGGTGGCCTTCGTGAAGCGCGAGTGCCCGACCTGCGAGCTCGTCGCACCGGTGCTGCGCGATCTCGCACGGCAGGGACATCTCACCGTGTACACGCAGGACGATCCGGCCTTTCCCGAGGATCTCGCCCCTGTCGACGACCGCGAGCTCTCCGTCTCATGGCACCACCGCATCGAAGCGGTCCCGACGCTGCTGCGTGTCCAAGGCGGCCGGGAGACCGCAAGGGCGGTTGGTTGGCACCGCAAGGACTGGGAGATGCTCACGGGGACACGAGGCCTCGGGCCCGGGCTCCCGGAGCTACGCCCCGGCTGCGGTTCCCGCTCCGAGGACCCGGACCTCGCCCCGAAGCTCGCCGTGCGCTTCGGGGCCGGGCGGCTCCGCTCCCGGCGCGTCGAGCTCGCCGCACTCGAAGACGAGCTCGAGGCGCTCCACGCACGTGGCTGGAGCGACGGCCTCCCGGTCGTGCCTCCCACCGAGGAGCGCGTGCTCGCGATGCTCGAAGGGACCACGCGCGACCCGCACGAGATCGTCGCCGTCGTTCCGCCGGACCTCGTCCCGTGCAGCGTCGAGAAGGTCGCGATCAACGCGGTGCTCGCCGGCTGTCGGCCCGAGCAGCTTCCGGTGGTGCTCGCCGCGGTCGAGGCCGCCTGCACCGACGAGTTCAACATGCACGGCGTCCTCGCGACGACGATGCCGGTGGGTCCGGTCGTGATCGTCAACGGTCCGATCCGCCGGGCGATCGGCATGGGCTCCGGCCGCAACGTCTTCGGCCAGGGCAACCGCGCGAACCTTGCAATCGGGCGCGCGCTCCAGCTCGTCGTGCGCAACGTCGGGGGCGGCCGCCCCGGCGAGGTCGACCGCGCGACCTTCGGCAATCCCGGGAAGCTCGCCTTCTGCTTCGCCGAGGACGAGGAGGGCTCGCCGTGGGAGCCGCTCTCGGTTTCGCTCGGCGCGCCTGCGGGCGCCAGCACCGTCACCGTGTTCGCGGGCGAGGGCCCGCGCAGCATCGTGGACCAGATCTCGCGCGAACCGGAGTCGCTCGCGCGCAGCTTCGCCGGCTGCCTGCGCGCGCTGCACCACCCGAAGCTCGTGATCGCCTTCGATTGCGTGCTCGCGGTCGGGCCCGAGCACGCGCGCGTGTTTCGCGAAGCGGGCTGGAGCCGCAAGCAGCTCCTCGAGCGCCTGCACGAGCTGCTCCAGATCCCGGGAGCGGAGCTCGTGCGCGGCGCCGGTGGCATCGCCGAAGGGCTCCCCGAGAGCGTGCGCAATGCCACGCTCCCGAAGTTCCGGCCCGGAGGGCTGCTCCTCGTCCACTGCGGTGGCGCGGCGGGCCTCTTCTCGGCGATGATCGGCGGCTGGGCGAGCGGCGCCGTCGGGAGCCAGCCCACCCTGCGCGAGGTGCGACCATGACCGAAAGTTCGCTTCGCGTCGTCCTCGACCCCACCGGCGAGCGGAGCTCTGCCGGCCGCGCGCGGCAAGCGCGCCTCAGCTCGCTCGAGGGTCGCACGATCGGGCTGCTCGACATCTCGAAGGCGCGTGGCGACGTCTTCCTCGACCGCGTCGAGTCGCTGCTGCGCGAGCGCGGGGCCAAGACGCTGCGCTTCCGCAAGCCCACCTTCACGAAGCCCGCGCCGATCGACCTGCGCCAGGAGATCGCGACGCGCTGTGACGCGGTGGTCGAAGCCCTCGCCGATTGAGGCAGCTGTGCGTCGTGCAGTGTGCACGACACGGTGGATCTCGAGGCCCGAGGCGTCCCGGCGCTCTTCGTCGCGACGGTCGAGTTCGAGGACGGGGCGACCGCGCAGGCCAGGGCCCTCGGCGCCGACCCCGCGGCGGTGTACGTGCCCCATCCGATCCAGGATCGGACGGACGCCGAGATGGTCGCGATCGCCGAGCAGGCGGTCGACGGGATCGTTGCGGCGCTAGTAAAGATCTAGTCCCAGGACGGTGCGTCGGTTTCGAGCGAGGGCAGCCCTCTCCGCTCGCCTGCGGCTCGCTGCGCGCTTCGCTTGCCAGCCCCGAGCCCGCTCTGGCGGGCCTCGCGCCGCCGATCGTGCGTGGCGGATTGCCCTCGGCTGTGATGAGCGTCACGGCGGAGCGAGGGCGGCGCGCGATCATGCGCCTGGCATCGTTCCGCGGGCCTGCGCCCCGTGGATCCACGCATCCGATCGCACGCACGATCGCAACCTGGGAGTCACCATGTTTTCGTCCACGTCCGTGGCGCGCCGTCTCGCCGGCGTCGCTCTCGCGTTCGCTCTGCTCGCACTGCCCGTCAACGCCGAGGCGCAGAGCGCCGCACGCAAGGTCGGGCGTGGGCTCGCGGCGATGACCTGCGGCTTCCTCGAGGTTCCGGGCAACATCGTGAAGGTGCACCGCGAGCGCGGGCCCGCCTGGGGCTTCACGCTGGGCTTCGTCCAGGGCCTCGGCATGATCGTGGTCCGCGAGCTCGTCGGCGTCTACGAGTTCGTGACCGCGCCGCTCGAGGTCCCGCCCGGCTTCGAGCCGATCATCCAGCCCGAGTTCCCCTGGTCCTACTTCGACGAGTCCGCGCCGCGCCGGAAGAGCTAGAAAGCGGCGGGCGCTGAAAGCCTGCGCTGCGTGGGATGCATCGGGTATGCTGCGCCCCACGCCCGTAGGAGAATCCCCGATGAAGCTCTACAACGTCGCCCTCTCGCCCTTCGCCGCGCGCTGCCGGATCCAGATCTACGCGAAGAAGCTCCCGATCGAGCTGGTCGATCCGCCGGGAGGCCTCGGAAGCGAGGGCTACCGCAAGCTGAACCCGACGGGGAAGGTCCCGGCGCTCCAGCTCGACGACGGGTCGATCCTGCCGGAATCGGCGGTGATCAGCGAGTTCCTGGAAGACCGCTTCCCGGAGCCGGCGCTGCGCCCGGCCGATCCCGCCGCCCGGGCGCGCATGCGCCTGCTGGTGCACTTCACCGATCTCTACATCGTGCCGCCTCTCGTCGGGCTCTTCAAGCAGGTGAACCCGGCGGAGCGGGATGCCGCGGTCGTGGCAGCGCGGATCGAGGAGCTGCGCCCGAGCTACGACCAGCTCGCGGGCTTCTTCGGCCCGGGCCCCTATGCGGCGGGTGCGGAGCTGACGCTCGCGGACTGCACGCTCTTCCCGCTCTTCTTCTTTGCGACGCGCCTGCACCCGATGCTCGGGGACAAGGACCCGACGGCCGAGCGCGCACCGCTCGCGCGCTGGTGGCAGGCGGTGCGCAAGAACGACGTGATCCTGCGCGTCGACGACGAGCTCGCGAAGGCGCTCGCGGCGTCGATGGGCGGCGGGCGCTGACGCACGCGAAGCCCGGAGCCCGCGTGCGAGCGATGAGCGAGCGCGAGGTGCGGGTAGGGCAAGCGGAGCGCGCAGCGAGCCGCAGGCGAGCGAAGCCCGGAGCCGGAGCGAAGCCCGCGGCTCACGCGCTCTCGTCGATCCCGTACTTCTGCATCCGGTAGCGGAGCGTTCCTCGCGCCATCTGCAGCTGCTGCGCCGCGCGATTCACGTTTCCGCGCGTCGCGAGGAGTGCCTCGAGGATCAGGCGGCGCTCCTCCGCCTCGCGCGCCGAGACGATCTCGCGCAGCGTGCGCGGCGCCGTCGGCGGGCCGTCTCCTGAGGGGCCGCGCAGCGGCGGCGTTTCGCTCGAGAGCCCCGGCTCGAGGACGCCATCGAGATCCGCAACCGTGAGCAGGCGGCTGCGCGCCCGCACGAGCACCCGCTCGAGCGCGTTCATCAGCTCGCGCACGTTTCCCGGCCAGTCGTGCAGCCGCAGCAGCGCGTGGAAGCCCTCGGTCGCGAGCGGCTGTGGGCGGCCCTGCCGGCGTGCAATCTGCTCGAGCCCGATCCTCACGAGCGCCGGAAGATCCTCGAGACGCTTCCGGAGCGGCGGGATCTCGAGGTGGAACACCGCGAGCCGGTAGTAGAGATCGGCGCGAAACGAGCCATCCCGCACCGCGCGGCGCACGTCGCGGCTCGTCGCGGCGATCACACGCGCGCGCATCACGAGCGTCTCCACGCCGCCGAGCCGCTCGTAGCGCCTGTCATCGAGCACGCGGAGCAGCTTCGACTGGAGCCGCGGCCCCAGGTCCCCGATCTCATCGAGGAAGATCGTGCCTTCCCCCGCAAGCTCGAAGCGTCCCGCGTGGCGTCCGTCCGCGCTCGTGAAGGCGCCTCGCTCGTGTCCGAAGAGCTCGCTCTCGATGATCGTCGGCGAGAGCGCGGCGCAATCCACGTGCACGAAGGGGCGCGGCGCCCGCTGCGAGAGGCGATGCAGCGCCCGCGCGGCGAGGCCCTTGCCGGTTCCGGTCTCGCCAGTCAGGAGAACGGTCGCGTCCGTGGCCGCCACCGCCTCGAGCTGCTCGCGCAGGCTCGCAATCGCCCGGCTCGTGCCTGCGAGTCCCGCCCTCAGCGCCGTGTGCACCCTCTCGCCTCGCTCGTCCATGGCCCACCTCCGAGCTGCGGGCTGCGCGCCCGCGCAAGTGAGTTTCCGCGCCGCCGCCCCGCGCGAGCAACGTTCGAGTGCGGTCGCGCGGGCCTCCGAGCGTCCGGGAGCGTCCGATCGTGCGACGCTTCTCTGCCGGCCTCGGGCGGCGCTGGCCGGTCCGACCGGGCTGGCGCACGCTTGCGGCATGCTGGAGAAGGGCCCTCTCGAAGGTCGGATCGGGCTCGTGCTCGGGAGCGGCGCCGCTCGCGGGTGGGCGCACGTCGGGGTGATCCGGGGGCTGCTCGCGGCGGGGATCGTTCCCGAGGTCGTCGTCGGCTCGTCGAGCGGTGCGCTCGTCGGCGCGATGTACGCCGCAGGCCGGCTCGACGTCTTCGAAGCCTGGGGGCGCGCGCTCGACTGGCGGCAGGTCTTCGGCTACTTCGACCTCACCTTCCGTGGGGGCGTCATCAAGGCCAGGCGTCTGCTCGACGAGCTCTCGGAGAATCTCCCGGTTCGGGAGATCGAGGAACTGCCGCTCCGCTTCGCATGCGTGGCGACGGATCTCGCTTCCGGCCGCGAGGTCTGGTTGCAGCGCGGGCCGCTCCTCGAAGCGATCCGCGCGTCGTTCGCAGTTCCCGGTCTGATCGCGCCGGTCCGGATCGACGGGCGCTGGCTGATCGACGGCGGGGTCGCGAACCCGGTTCCGGTTTCACTCTGCCGCGCGCTGGGAGCCGACACGGTGATCGCCGTCGATCTCAACACGATGCTGCTCGGCCGGCGCCTGCGCGGCGCCGTGCGCGCCACGCCGCAGGCAGAGGAGCCGGCTGAGGGGAGCGACCCCGCCGCAGCCGAGGCGGCCCCGCGCTCCGAGGAGCCCGTCGCGACCGGCACGCTGCGCACCGCACTCGACGCGCTGGTCGCGGACCTGCGGCGCCGCGTCAACCCGGGTGCGCCGGTCGATCGCGAAGCGAAGCCCTCCATCTACGAGGTGCTCGCGCAGAGCCTCAACATCATGCAGGTCCGCATCACGCGCAACCGCATGGCCGGCGACCCGCCCGAGCTCCTCGTGACGCCCCGCCTCGGCGACTTCGGCCTGCTCGACTTCGACCGCGCCCGGGAGGCCATCGCAGAAGGCGAGCGCGCGGTCGCGCGGGCTCTCGACAGCGGGGCTGAGCGGCAGCCATCGGAGCGCGGCTGATGCGAGCCATGGGAGAGAGCCCCCTGAGCGGGATGCTCGAGCGGCTCGCCTGGGTGGGTCCACCCGTCTGGGAGCTCCTGCGCGAGCGCGGGTCGGGCTGTCATGGAGCGACCTCGTCGAGGAAGCGCTGGATGCGTGCGAGGTAGACCTGGCCGCCGACGAGGAGGGTGTCGTTGTGGCCCGCGCCGGCGAGCGTCTCGAAGACCTTCGGCTCGGGCGCGGCGTCGAAGAGGCGCCGGCCGAGCGCGATCGGGACGATGTCGTCGCGGTCGCCATGGAGGGAGAGCAGCGGGGAGCGCAGGCGCCCGATCTTGCCCAGCGAGTCGAAGCGGCCGCGGGTGAGGAGCCGCGCGATCGGGCCGAAGCTCTTCGCCGCGGTGTCGGCAAGGGTGCTCCACGTGCTCTCGAGAACGACCCCGGCAAGGCTGCGGTCCTGCGCGAGGTCGACGGCGACGGCGCCGCCGAGCGAGCTTCCGAAGAGCAGAATGCGCCGCTCGGGCAGCCCGCGTTGCAGCGTGAGGTGGCCGAGCCCGGCCCGCGCGTCGGCGTAGACGCCCGCCTCATCCGGGCGGCCCTCGCTTCGCCCGTAGCCGCGGTAGTCGAGCAGCAGCACGTGGGCGCCGAGATCTGCGAGGACGGCCCCGATCGGGAGTCGCTGCGAAGCATTCCCGGCGTTGCCGTGCAGATACAGGATCGCGCGCGTCGCGCCCGGCGCGGGCACATAGAAGGCGTGAATGCGCACACCGTCCTCGGTCGCGAGGAAGACCTCCTCGGCCTCGATCCCGAGCTGCTCGGGCGTCACTTCGACGCCCGGCGTCGGGAGGAAGAGCATCCGGTCGACGATCCAGCCTGGCATACCGACCCCCGCGACGAGAAGCAGCCCGGCGGCCAGGATCGCGGCGATCGGTTTCATCTGGGCGCTCGCCTCGCTCGCGCGCCGTCGCCCGCACCGGCCCTGCGTCGCGCCAGTCGCCGCGCCCGCGACGACCCGGGCACTCGGCCCGGAGGTGGCGACCGCCTCCGGATCGTACCATCGAGCCGAGCATCGGTCGGCGCGACCGGGGCACTCGGAGCCGGCCGCCCTTCGGCGGGCGTCGGGCACCTGTAACGAACGCGGTACGGGCCGCGTCCTTCGGATGGGCGCGATGCAGGACGATCCGATCCGAAGCGAGCGGGGAGCGAGTGCGGCCGACGGGGCCGACCGGCTCTTCCGCGCCCAATCCCGAGGTCTGCGGGGACTCGCCTACCGCCTCACCGGGAGCGCGCAGGATGCGGACGACGTCGTGCAGGAGTCGTTTGCGCGCCTGCTCGCGACCCCGGCCGACGCGGGGCCAGCCTCTGCGACCCTGGCTCGTCCGGGTCGCCACGAACCTGTGCATCGACGCGCTGCGCCACCTCGCGTCGCCGGGGCTGCTGCTCCTCGCCGGCTTCCCGGTCGCGGGCGTGGCGGCCGCCACGGCGATCTACACCGCCTGCATCACGTTCCGGCGACGAGCGGCCAGAACCTCGGGACGATCTTTTCGTGCTGGGACCGGATGCGCGGGAGCCTCGTCAGCGACCCGGCCGCAGGGCTGGCCCCGCTCGGCGTTCCGGGGAGGGAAGAGAGCTATCCGCAGACCTGGTTCGCGCAGCTCGTCGAGCCCTTCCGCCGCCCGCGCGCCGACGGGCTCGCGTCTAGCCCAGGCGCAAGTGAAAGGACTTCGGGCGCGTGAGCGTCTCGAAGCCGAGGCGCGAGAGCGTGCAGCCGCGACCGGAGTCCTTGACGCCGGTCCAGGCGAGGGCTGGATCGAGAACGTCGCAGCGGTTCATGAACCAGGTGCCGGTTTCGACGCGCTCGCCGATCGCGAGGGCCGCGCCCTCGTCGCGCGTCCAGACGCTCGCGGTGAGGCCGTAGGCGCTGTCGTTCATCAGCGCCACCGCCTCGTCGTCGCCGCGCACGCGCTGGATGCCGACCACCGGCCCGAAGCTCTCCTCGGTCATCACGCGCATGCCGTGGTCGACGCCGATCAGCACCTGCGGCGCCAGGTAGGGCGTTCCGGGCGAATCGGCTGGGAACGCGCGCGGGTCGATGAGCGCGCTCGCGCCGCGGGCCAGCGCCTCGGCCGTCTGGTCGCGCACCAGCGCGGCGGCCTCGGCGCGCACCATCGGGCCGAGGTCGACCTCCGGGTCGGTCGGGTTCCCGAGCCGGTAGCGGCGCACCCCTGCGGCATAGGCCTCGATGAAGGCATCGTGCACGTCCGCATGCACGTAGATGCGCTCGATCCCGCAGCAGGACTGCCCCGCGTTGTAGAAGGCCCCGTCCACGAGGTCTGCGACGGCGTGCTCGAGATCGGCGTCGGAGCGCACGTAGGCGGGGTCCTTCCCGCCGAGCTCGAGGCCGAGGCCGATGAAGCGCTCGGCCGCGGCGCGCTGCACCGCGCGACCGACGCCCACGGAGCCGGTGAACGCGACGAAGTCGACGCCGGGGCTCGCGACGAGACGCAAGGTATCCGCGTGGCTGGCGTGGAGCGCCTGGAGCAGGCCCGGCTCGAGCCCGGCGGCGAACGCGGCCTCGGCCATGCGCTCCGAGCACAGCGGCGTCTGGGCGGAGTGGCGCACGATCACCGCATTTCCCGCGGCGAGCGCCGGCACGACCGAGTTCACGGCGGTCAGATAGGGGTAGTTCCACGGCGCAATCGTGAGGACTACACCGAGCGGCTCCCGGCGGATGAAGCGGTGGAAGCCCGGCTTCGGCCCGCAGTCGACCGGGGCGAGGGCCTCCTCGGCGATCCCGAGCATGTGCCGCGCGCGCTCCTCGAAGCCGCGAATCTCGTTCGGACTGTGGCGAGCCGGGCGGCCCATCTGCCAGGTGATCTCGGTCGCAATCTCGGCGCCCCGGGCTACGAAGGCGTCGACGAGGCGCGAGCAGGCGGCCGCGCGTTCGTTCACCGGGAGCGCCCGCCAGCGCGTCTGCGCACGGCGCGCGCGATCGAGGCAGGCGGCGATCGCGCTCTCGTTCGCGAGGGGTCGCTCGAGGTAGACGCGCCCGTCGACGGGCGAGACGCAGCGCAGCGTCGCGGGGGAGCTCGAGGGAGCCATGTCTGCCTCCGCCTTCGCCTCGGAGCGTCGGAGTGGACGCGGCAGGGTAGCTTCCCGCGCGTCCGGCGGCTCTACTCGTCGCCGGCGATCGCCACCCGCGAGCGGCCGGTCGCGTCGATCCAGGCGCGGATCATGCCGGCCATGTTGAAGCGCGCCGCGACCGCCCCCGCGCGATCGAGCGCAATGCAGCCGCCGCGGCTGCCGAGCTCGGCAACTCGCGCGAGCGCTGCGTCACACGCAGCTGCGAGCGGCATGCCGCGATGGCGGACGAGGGCATCGATCTCGTGCGCGAGCGCGCAGCGGATGAAGCCCTCGCCGTGCCCGGTTCCCGAGACCGCGCAGCTGGCGTCGTCTGCCCAGGTACCGGCGCCGAAGACAGCCGAGTCGCCGACGCGCCCCCGGAGCTGCCCGGCCATGCCACCCGTCGAGGTGGCCGCCGCGAGGTGGCCGCGCTGGTCGCGGGCGACGGCGCCCACCGTCCCGGCCGCATCGCCCGCGCCGGGCTCGCGCCGGCGGGCGAGCTCGTGCCGGCGGGCCTCGGTGACGAGGCTCGCCGGGTCGGCGGCGCGCGCGCCGTGCGCGATCGCGAAGCGCTCTGCCGCGTCGCCGACGAGGAGTACGTGCGGCGTGCGCTCCATCACCAGCCGCGCCGCCGCGACGGGATTCGCGAGGCGCGAGACGCAGGCCACCGCCCCGGTGCTACGGCTGCGCCCGTCCGCGATGGTCGCGTCCATCTCGACGGTGCCGTCGATCGTGAGGGCCGAGCCGCGGCCGGCGTTGAAGAGCGGGTCGTTCTCGAGCGCCACGACCGCCTGCTCCACCACGTCGAGTGCGCTCGCGCCGGCCTCGAGCGCGGCGCGGCCGGCCTCGAGCTGGGCCGCGATCGAGCGGCGGACGGCGGCTTCCTCGTCGGGGGCGGTGACCAGGCGGTGCAGCGGGCCGGCCCCACCGTGCAGCGCCAGCGCGATCCGGCTCAAGCGCGCTCCTCGGGCGGGACGAGCTCGACCACGAGCGTGAGCCCCTGCACTTCGACGACGCGCACCGCGCGGCCCGGCTCGACCGCGCCGCTGCGAACCCGGGCGCGCCACAGCTCGTGTCCCACGCGCACGTAGCCCTCCGGATCGAGCCGGTTGCGCACGGTCGCAACGGCGCCCAGCAGAGCGTCTGCTCCGCCCCCGCTGCGCGGCTCGTAGGCCTTGCGCAGGAAGGGATAGAGCGCGAGGTCCTTCAGCAGCCAGATCACCAGGAAGGCCGCGGCCAGGCGCGGGGCGAGGCCCCACCAGTGCACGAGCAGCACCAGCAGCCCCGTCACCGCGAGGGCGCCCGGGAGCTGGAAGAGCCAGTAGCGCAGCCAGGTCGACTCGACGTTTCGCAGAGTGGGTTTCAAGGCGCGACGCGATTCACGAAGAAGGCCCCATCACGCGACCCCGACGACGGGTGGTTGCAGCTGCGGAACTGGCCCTGTGCCAGGTCTTCCCCCGGGCGGATCGGTCGACCCCTTCGGGCTCGACCCGCTGGCGAACACCGTCCCGCCCCATCATTATCGCTCCCATGACGTTTCGCACCCTCCTCTTCGCCGCCATCCTGCTCTCCGCCTCCTCCGGCCGGGCCGAGGACCTGATCCTCGCTACGACGACGAGCGTGCGCGACACGGGTCTGCTCGACCTGCTGCTGCCGCGCTTCGAGGCGCAGTCCGGGGTGAAGGTGAAGGCGCTGGCGATCGGCTCCGGCGCGGCGCTGCGCATGGGCGCGGACGGCAATGCCGATGTCCTCGTGACGCACGCGCCCGAGGGTGAGGAGGAGCTGCTGCGGGCGGGCAAGGTCAGCTCCCGCGAGCCCTTCATGGAGAACTACTTCGTGCTGGCCGGACCCGCCGAGGATCCGGCGGGCGTGGCCAAGGCCGCGACGGCGCCCCAGGCGATGCGCCGGATCGCCGAAGCGCGGCTCCCCTACGCGAGTCGCGCTGACGACTCCGGGACCCACCAGCGCGAACAGGCGCTGCTGCTCGAGGCGGGTCTCGACCCGGCAGGCGGCTGGCCGGGCTTCGTGCGCACGGGATCCGGCATGGGCCAGACCCTCCTCGTGGCCGGCGAGAAGCGAGCGTACGTGCTCTCCGATGCCGCGACCTTCCTCGCCTTCCAGCAGCGTAGCGGCCTCGTCCCGCTCTCGCGACCCGAGCCGTCGCTGCGCAACGTCTATTCCGTGCTGGTGGTGAAGCCAGGCGGGCGCGCGCTCGCGGACTTCCTGCTCGACGAGGCGACGCAGCGCGAGATCGCGGAGTTCGGGCGCGAGCGCTACGGCGCTCCCCTCTTTACCCCGCTGCAGCTTCCCGCGGATACGAAGGCTCCGTGACCGAGCTCAGCCCCCGCGAGGTAGTCGAGATCACACTGCGCACGCTCGCCGTCTGCGGCACGGCGCTCGCGGTGGCCCTCGGCGCCGGGCTCCCGCTCGGGATTGCACTCGGTCGCCGCCGCTTCCACGGTCGTGGGCTGCTCGTCTCCGTCGTGAACTCGGGCATGGGAGCGCCGCCCGTCGTCGTGGGCCTGATCGTCTCGATGCTGCTCTTTCGCAACGGGCCGCTGGGCTTCCTGGGGCTCCTCTACACGCCCGAGGCGATGGTGGTCGCGCAAGTGCTGATCGCGCTCCCGCTCGTCGTCGGCATCACGCTCGCCTCGGTCGGCGCCCTCGACGAGAACTGGGAGCTCGAGGTCCGCACTCTCGGCATCCCGCCGCTGCGCCGGATGTGGCAGCTCCTGCGCGAGATCCGCCTCGGGCTCTTCGCCGCGGTGATCGCGGCGCTGGGCTCCATCCTCTCCGAGGTGGGAGCGGTGCAGGCCGTCGGCGGGAACCTCGACGGAGAGACGCGGGTGCTCACGACCTCGATCCTGATGTACACGCAGATGGGTCGTTTCGAAATGGCCCTCGCGCTCGGGATCGTGCTGATCGGGCTCACGCTCGTGCTCGCCGGCGCGCTCACGGTGGTGCAGCAGGGGGGGCGGCGGTGAGCCTCGCGCGCGGCCCTCTCGGTGCGCGATCTCCGCGTCCGCCGCAGCTCGAAGAGCGGCTGCTTCGAGCTGCGCATCGAGGCGCTCGATCTGGAGGCCGGCGGCGTCCTCGCCGTGCTCGGGCCCAACGGCGCCGGCAAGAGCACGCTCTTGCGCAGTCTCGCGGGGCTCGAGCCGGTGCTCGAGGGGCAGATCGAGCGGCGCGTAACCGGGCCCGTCGCGATGGTCTTCCAGCGCCCGGTCGCATTCTCGGGCAGCGTCTTGCACAACCTGCGTGTCGCGCTCTCGGGGCAGCGTCTCTCGCGCAGCGAGACCCGCGTTCGCGTCGACGAGGTACTCGACCACTTCGGGATCGCGGCGCTCGCCTCTCGCCGGGCAGCGACGCTCTCGGGCGGGGAGCTGCGGCGGCTGGCCCTCGCGCGCGCCTTCGCGCTGCGCCCCTCCGTGCTGCTGCTCGACGAGCCCTTCGACGATCTCGATGCCTCGGGGCAGGAAGCGCTTTCGCTCGACCTGCGCCGCGCGATCGCGGGGAGCGAGGTCGCGGTCGCCGTGGTGACGCACGACCTGCGGCGGGCGCTGCTCCTCGCCGACCGCGTCGCGGTGCTCCTCGGGGGCCGCATCGCGCAGCTCGGTGAGCGCGAGGCGGTGCTCGCTCGGCCCATGAGCCACGCCGTGGCGCGGCTCGTCGGAATGGCGAACCTGATCCCCGGGACCTTGCGTGCCGGCGAGGGCGACCTCGCGAGCGTGTTCGTGGACGAGCAGCACACCGTCCCGGTAGAGGCTGCGCGCGACGGCCCGTGTGCAGCGCTCGCGCCGGGAGCGCCGGTCTGGGCGGGCATTCGCCCCGAGCGGCTCAAGCTCGACGTGGGGCGCGGCGAGGGCCTTCCGATCGGAAAGGGCGTCGTGCGCACGGTGATCTCGGACGGTGTGGCCGTCACCGTCGGCGTCACCTGGGCGGGCCTCGAGCTGCGCACGCATCTGCTCGCCGGGCGCGGGCTCGCGCGGACCCTTCGGACCGGCGACTCGGTCACCCTCTCGGTGCGGCCGGAGGATGTCCACCTGCTGCCCCGGGGCTAGCGCGTGCACCGAGGCAGGGCGCGCGGGTCTCCGGCTACTCGCCGTCGGCCGTCCCCCAGCGCGATGCGGTGAGGCGCAGGCTCGGGATGTCCTTGCGCAGGTGGGATTCCTCGTAGATGCGCGTGTAGCCGGTGTGCCGGATCAGCCAGCGACCGCCCTGCTTCACGTACTCATCTTCGTAGAAGGCGGCACCGCGCAGCGACCAGCCCGCGTTCTTCTCGATCACCGTGTCCTCGAGCGCCCAGGTGCCGCGGGCCGTGTTCTCGCTCGTGAGCTCGATCTCCGGGTGGTGCACGTGGTGCGCGGAATGGAAGCTGGGCGCGCTCATCCCCTTGCGCAGGAAGTCGAGGATCGCGTCGCGTCCGGAAAAGGAGAACTTCCCGTCGCCGTAGGAGGAGGTGGCGTCCTCGCTGAAGGTCTCGGCGAGCTCGTCCCAGCGCTTCTGGTCGATGCAGCGGATGTACTTGTACTTGAGCCTCTTGATGGCCTCGATCTCGACGAGCTCGCGCAGCGGGTCCATGCTCACCTCCGGGTTCGAAATCCGCAGTCTACCAGAAGTGTCGGCGGCTCTTGTATCCTCCGCGACCCATGGAGCTGCTGCTGATCCGCCACGCGCTTCCACTGCGCGTCGAGAAGCGCGACGGGACGCCGGCCGATCCGCCGCTCTCTCCGGAGGGGGTGGATCAGGCCGGACGGCTCGCGGCGTGGCTCGCCTCGGAGCGCGTCGACGCGGTGTACTCGAGCCCCCTGCGGCGTGCGCGGGAGACGGCGGAGCCGATCGCCGCGGCGCGCGGTCTCGCGCTTCGCATCGAGCCAGGAGTGGTGGAGTTCGATCCGCTCTCGGCGAGCTACGTGCCGCTCGAGGAGATCAAGGCCGAGAGCCGGGAGCTCTGGCAGGAGCTCGTGAACGGGGGTCTCACCGCGGGAATCGACGTCGCGCTCTTCCGCCGCACGGTCGCCGCGGCGCTCGAGCGCATCGTCGCCGCCCACGCGGGAGAACGCGTCGCCGTCGTCTGCCACGGCGGCGTGGTGAACGCCTGGGGCGCGCAGGTCCTCGGCCTCGAGTCGATGCTCTTCTTCCAGCCAGGCTACACGAGCGTGAGTCGCTTCCTCGCGGCCGGCAGCGGCGAGCGCAGCCTCCTCTCGCTCAACGAGACGGCGCACCTGCGGGCCCGATGAACTTCGCTCGCCTTCGGCTCGCTGCGCGCGCTTCGCGCTTGCGCGGGGGCCGGCTCAGCCGACCTGGCGTGCGAGCTCGGCGGTGCGGTCGAGCAGGGGCAGGGCCTCGTCGCGCGGCAGCGGCGGGAGGCCGAAGACGACACGCGTCACGCCGGCTGCCTGGTAGCGCTCGAGGGCGCTCGCGTCGGGGGCCATGCCGAAGACGCTCACCTCGAGGGTTGACGGGTCTCTCCCCTCCTTCGCCGCCAGCTCGCGGAAGGCCGGGAGGGAGCCAGCGATGTCGTCGCGCCCGTGGATCGGCATCCAGCCATCGCCCCAGCGCGCCGCACGGCGCGCGCCGCCAGGGAAGCCCCCGCCGACGTGCACGGGCGGGTGCGGCTTCTGGACGGGCTTCGGCCAGGCGTAGATCGGCTCGAAGTCGACGAACTCGCCGTGGTACTCGGCCTTGCTCTGCGTCCAGATCGCCTTCATCGCCTCGACCCGCTCGCGCATCAGCGCAAAGCGCCGCGCGAAGTCGCGCGTGCCGTGGTTCGCCATCTCCTCGGCGTTCCAGCCGGCGCCGACGCCGAAAAGGGCGCGGCCCTGCGACACGCGGTCGAGCGTCGCCACGTCTTTCGCGGTCTGGATCGGGTCGCGCTGCACCACCAGGCAGATTCCCGTCGCGAGCTTGAGCCGCGTCGTCACGGCCGCGGCGGCCGCCAGCGCCACGAAGGGCTCGTAGACGTCGTAGTACATCTTCGGGAGCTCGGGTCCGCCGGGCCAGGGAGAGAGTCTCGACACCGGAATGTGCGAGTGCTCGGGGACCCAGAGCGACTCGAAGCCCCGTGCCTCGAGCTCGCGCCCAAGGTCGGCCGGCTGGATCGAGGTGTCGGTGATGAAGATCGTGACGCCGTATTTCATGGCGGTTCTCCAGGGCTCGCGGCACCGAGCCGACCCGGCACGATCGGAATCCCGGCTCTTCGGTAGGGGAAGCGCTCCTTGCGCGCGTTGATCGGGCTCTCAACATAGCGCCACGAGAGGGCGGCGAGCGAGAGGGTGAGCGCGACCTTTGCGACGATCGCTGCATGACCTCCGGGCTCGAGGCCCGCGGGCCCCACGATCTCGTCGAGCAGGCGCGGCGCGAAGGGGTGGAAGAGGTAGATGCCGTAGCTGATGCGGCCGACCGAGCGGAGGGCCCCTGAGTCGAGCGCGCGGCCTGCGAGGCCACCGAAGCCGCGCAGCGCGGCGTCCACGGCCCACAGGCAGGCGAGCGCCGAGAGCGTCCCCTCCGCGATGCGCGCGTCGAGGGGTTCGCCGCCGCGGGCCGCGCCGAGCTGGACGAGCAGTACATAGATCGGCAGGGCTGCGAGGAGTCCGGTGCGCGCGAGCGCCCTCCGCGTGGCGTCGCGCGCCGGGTCGCTTCGCAGGCAGGCGAGGAGCGCGCCGAGTCCGAGGGCGTCCATGCAGCTCGGGAGCAGCACCACGCGCCAAATGTCGGGCGCGCCGGCCAGCCAGGTGGCCATCCGGAAGAGAGGCGCCGCCGCGACGACCCCCAGCACGACGCGCGGGAGCCAGCGGCGCGGCACGAGCAGCACCACGGGCGGCCAGAGCAGATAGAACTGCTCCTCGACGGAGAGCGTCCAGAGGGGCGAGATCGGCGCCCGCCAGGTGCCGAGGCCCGCCAGGTAGAAGTTCGACATGTACGCGAGGTGCCAGGGGAGCGTCTCGCGCACGACCGGCCAGAGCGTCGCGGCGGTGAGGGCGAGTGTCAGGTAATAGGCGGGAAAGATGCGCAGGAAGCGGCGCGCATAGAACTGCCGCAGCGAGAAGCCCACCGACTGCTGGCCCGTCTCGACCTCCGTCTTGCAGGCGAGCAGGATGCCGGTGATCAGGAAGCCGCTCAGCACGAAGAAGAGCTGGACGCCGAGGGCGCCCCAGGGCAGCAGGTGCAGGGC
>CAYPSI010000036.1:0-26914 GCA_964413375.1 uncultured Spirochaetales bacterium
CGCGCGGCGATCACGACGCGCACCGACCCGTCGGGCTCGCGCACCGCGCTGCGCTTGTTCAGGATCGAACGACCGGTCCGGAAGCAGAGCGGTTCGTACCAGTAGTTCGTCAGCTCGAGGCCCCAGTAGGGAGCCGGAACCGGCACGAAGCGCGCGACGAGCGCTTCGTCCTCCGCGAGACGGAACCAGCCGCAGCTGAACTGGTGGCCCGCCGGCGGGGCGACCTCGGTCCGCGCATCGGTGACGCTCTGCTGCATGCGCTCGTAGTCCTGCTGCTCGATCGCGCGGCCCGCGTCGTCGACTCGTCGGAGCGCAACGCCTCCGCCCCGCGGCGTGTACAGGAAGCGGTTCGGCGCGACGCTGGCCCAGTGGTCGGACAGCGCGCTCCAGTAGGCGCTCGCGCGCGCGACGAACTCGGCCGCCCCGGAGAGTCCCCTGCGCGCCGCCTCCAGCCCGAGCGGCGCCCGGGCCGACGCCGGCTCCTCTCGGCGGATCTCGAAGCAGCCCGCATCGGTTTCGCTCCAGTCGAGCGAGTACTCGCGGATCATCAGGTAGCGGGCGCGCGCGTCGGTGCGCAGCCAGTTGCCGGGGCGGCGCGCCGGCCCGAGCGCCACCTCGAAGCGGCCGTCGGGGTCGACCTCGAGATCGGCCTCGGTGAGCGAGGCGAGCAGATGGCTCGTCTCGTGGATCGCCTGCTTTCCGGTGTAGACGCCGATCTCGAAGAGCGGCGCGCTGCCCCGCGTGCCGCAGATGCGGTGCGGGACCGAGCCGTCGAGCAGCACGTGGTGGTAGCGCGCATCGGAGCTCACGCCTTCGTAGAGCATCCAGCGCTCGATCATCGGCGTGAGGACCGGATGCGCGAGATCCGCAATCTCGAAGCGCAGCTCGAGGCCGGCGCGGATCATCCGCGACAGGTATCGCAGCCCCTCGGCCTGCGTGAGCCCGTCGCGCGGCGTCGAGGCTCGCCGCAGCGCCTCTGCTGCGCGCGCGAGCTCCGCGCAGAAGCGCTCCCAGTCCGCCGCTGCATCCCCGTCGTCCATCGGCTTCCGCATCCGAGCGAGGGCGTCATCCGGCAGCCCTCGATCTGGCGCGGACGGTACTCGTCCTCGCAGGCCGAAACCATCCGGACCGCGACCGCGAGGGCGAGCGCCGCGGTCTGACGGATTAGCCATTCAAGAAGTCGTCGAGGCAAGATCGACGAGCCGCGGAGCCGTTCTCGACGCGGTCCTGGACAAAGAAGTTGTGGAGGGAAGAGCTGCGCTTCGCGTCGCAGGCTCGTCCGGCTGCCCGGGCCCGGACGGGGCGGCGGCCGACCCCGGCGGTGATCGCTCCGAGCAAGGGCCGCGCGATTTCGCTCGAAGCCTGCTCGTGGAGCCCCCCCCGATCCCCTCGCGCTCAGTCTCCTGGAACCTCCGCCGGATCGACGAGGCCATGCCGCCGCCAGCCGACCGAGAGCAGCCACGTCCGAGGCCTGGAAACCTCGGGGTCCTCCGACGGACCGGGCCGCGGCTCGCGCGAGCTCGGCACGCGGCGCCAGCCATCGAACCAGCGGCCCGAGGAGGCCTGGTCGAGCCGCTCGGGAGGCGAGGCGCCGTGGCGCTCCCGCCAGTGCTTGCGGGCATTGAGCAGCACGTAGGCCAGAGCCCTTCGCACCTCGCGCGGCGTGCGCAGGACCCGCAGGTGGTAGCGGCCGTGGAGCACCGGGCCCGTGAGCCCGAACGCGCGCTGCGCCGCGCGGGCCACCCGGGCCGAAATCGCCTTCATCCCTCGCCCGAGCGCCTCCTTGCCGGCGCTCTCGACGATCAGGTGCAGGTGATTGTGCTGCACCGAGTAGTGCACGACGCGAAAGCCTCGGCGAGTGCAGCCCCGGCGCAGGCTCGGCCGAAGCTCGCGCAGGAAGCGGCGGTTGCGAAGGCCCGGCGTCCCGCTGCGCAGGCGCAGCGTGACGTGCGAAGGGCAGTCCACGGGCACCGGCGGGCGGCGGACGTGATGAACCGGCGGCCTCGCGGACAGGGGCGGACGCCCCGCGCCGGGCCGAGGCCCGCCTCGCCCGGAGCGCATCCGGTGATCGCGGAAGCTCAGCTGCTTCGGAGCGCGTCGCATCGATATTGATTATAGCTATGTATTTCACGTTCGCAACCACGATCCACCAGAACAGGGGGTTCGACGGCCCTGGCTAGGTTCAGCGTCAGCACTTTGGAGGGGGACTTCGCGAACTCGCGTTCTGTGTTGGCTGAAGACATCGCTTGCACCTCCAGGAAAGGGAGCTGTCGGTGGGATGGAAGAAGACGTGTCCCGTGAAGGAGCGAGTGCGGTGGGTGACGGCTTGGAAGGAGGCATGAGGGGAGTGCGAGGGGCGCGTGAACAGGGTCGTTCTCTGTCGCGGCTTCGGAGTGAGCCGGGTGGCCGGCTACAAAAGGATCCATCGCTACGTCGAGGCCGGGATGCGGATCGGCGACCTCCAGGATCGATCTCGATGACCTGGATCCTCGCCGACTGCGACGTCGGCCGAGTGGCTTCACCAGAATCGCCCGCCTCGATTGCGAAGCGGGCACGTCCGTCCGCAGGCGGACGAGGCCGACGAATCGCTGGCAAGCGCGAGGCGGAGCCGGCTCCGGCGGCGCGAACCACCTCGAGGCCTCGGATGGCGCCACGGACCCGTGCTTCGTCCCTCAACGAGCTCTTCGACGCGCCCGGGATCGGTCGCGCCATCGCCCCCGCTCCCGCCTCTGGGCTCAGGCCATCCGGATCCGGGCCTCGCGGGCGCGGGAGAGCAGCGCGTCGCGCTCGCGCGCTTCCTCGGGGTGGAGCGCGTAGCCGAAGGCGAGCGCGGCGCGAATCGGCTCGTTCAGTGCGTCGTCGCGCGCCACGTGCTCCGCCACTCCGCGCGCCAGTGCGTAGACGCGTTCGCCCGCGGCCGCGCCGGGGTCCGGCAGCAGCACGGTGAACTCGTCCTCGGCGGTGCGGGCAGCGACATCGAAGTCGCGCACATGGGCGCGCAGGCCGTCCGCGGTGCGCTGGATCACCCGGCGCGCGTGGGCGGCATCGGTCTGGTTCTCGATCTCGCGCAGGTTCTCGATCCGGCAGATCGCGATCGCGAGCGCGGCATCGCCGCGGCCCGCGCGCGCGAGCTCCTCGTCGATCCGTTTGCAGACGTAGGACGCGTTCGGCAGCCCGGTCTCTTCGTCGAAGTTCTGGAAGCGCCTGGCGTGCGCATGCTCGAGGGCGTTCGCCACGGCCTGCTCCACGTAGGAGGCGAACTTCGAGAAGAGGGTCAGATCCTCGACCCCGAAGCTCCCGGGCGTGAAACGATCGCTCGAGACCTTGTCGTAGAGCGCGAGGGTGCCGACGACGCGGCCGCTGCGCTTCAGCGGTGCCGCGACCAGCGAGCGGACGTCGCTGCCGAAGGCATGCAGGTCCGCCTGATCGGCGACGCTGCGGACGTGCAGGGCGGCTCGGCGCTTGATCACATCGACCGAGATCCGCTTGTCGAGGCGGAAGAGCTTCTCCTGGAGCCGCCCGTCGGCGGAGCCGAAGTAGGAGCGAATCACGTAGCGGTGGGTCTCCTCGTCCTCGAGGCGGAGCACGGCATGGTCGGCCTCGAGAATCATCGCGGCCGATGAGGTCGCGAGGCGCAGCACCTCGGCGGGGTCGCGGGCGGCGATCATGCGGATTCCCGCCTCGTTGATCGCGCCGACCTTGGTCGCGCGCAGGGTGATGCTCTCGCGGCTGCGCTCGGTCGCGATCTCCTGGGCGGCGGCGGCGGCTACTTCCAGCAGGGTCTCCTCGGCAGCTCGATCCCGTGTGGCGCCCGCTCCCGCCTGCACGGAGAGCAGGCCGGTGAGGGAATCCCCTGCGAGCAGGGGGACGGCCGCGTAGGCGAGGGCACCTTTCGAGCCGCGCAGGAAGGCGGGCTGGCGCCGGGCTGCCGCGCCGCCGTCGATTCCCTGATCCAGCGGGATGCGGTACTCCTCGCCGAAGCCGCCGCCGGCGAGCGAGCTCGCGGAGAGGCGCAGATTCCCCTCGTCCGGGTCGTACAGATAGAGCATCGCGATCCCGTCGCCGGCGCGAGTCGCGACGAAGCGGCAGAGCTCGGCGAGGCGCGCGCCGAGCGGGTCGCGCCCGGCGAGGATGCGGCGCACTTCCTTCACGGCTTCGTAGCGGGCCGCCTGGGTCCGCAGCGCCTCGTGCTCCTGCGCGCGCGCGATGATCTGGGCGTCGAGGGTGGCGAGCTGCTCGGCGAACTCCAGGTCGGCGTCTCCGAAGGCGTCCGGCCGGGTCGTGTGGTGCAGGTTCAGCACGCCGAGGACGCGACCCTCGTGCACGAGCGGAACGCAGAGTGCCGACTCGACGTCGAGGCGCTCGCGGACGATCCGGAAGGCCTGGGCATCTGCCTTGCCGCGCACGCGCAGCGGACGCGCCTCCGCGGCGACGCGTCCCGCGATCCCTTCGCCGAGCGGCACGCGGATCTTCGGCCACAGCTCGGGCTCGACGCCGACCGCGACGCGCACGCGCAGCTCGCGGGCGCCGGCATCCAGGAGCATCAGGGAGCCCCCCTCGGCACCGGTCACGCCGAGCGCGATCTCGAGCATCCGCTCGAAGAGCTCGTCCGTGTTGACCGTGAGGTTGTAGGACTCGACCACTTCCTGCAGCGCGCCGAGTACGTCGACCTTGCGGTCGCTTGCCGGGGCACCGTAACCCCAGAGAAGGCGCGCGGTGAGGGGCGAGACGATCTGCACCCCGCGCTCCGCCGTCTCGGGGAAGCGTTCGGCGAAGGCAGCGCCGCCGCTCGCATCGATCACGGCGTAGAGATTCGGATCGCGCGCGAGGACCGAGGGGTCGCTCACCAGCCAGCTCTCGATGCCGGCCGCGGCGCGCGGCGCGACGTGGGACAGGCGCTCGCCGAAGGTCGCCGGGTTCTCGTCCCAGATCCCCGCGATCTCGACGTCCGGATTGGCGGCGAGCAGGGGGATCAGCTGGAGCGTTTCCTCGCTGGTCCCGTAGAGGGCGATGCGCTTGCGCATCACGCGGGGTCTTCGCCGTGGCCGGGCTCGATCAGGCTGTCGAGGCGGAGCGTGAGCACGAGCGTGCTCGTCTGTCCGGCGGAGTCTCCCAGCACGAGCGGTAGACGCAGCTCGCGATCACCGGTCCGCAACGCCTCGCCGACGGAGACGATGGTGAGGTCGGGTCCGATCCGAGCGCCCTGCGGTCTCTCGATCTCGCCCGTGGGATCGTCCCAGGCCGGCGCCAGCAGCTCGTCGGTGCCGCGCGCGAGCACCGCCTCGGCGCTCGCCTCCGACAGCTCCGCCGCCTCGAGCAGCGCGCTCTCCATGCGCTCCGCCGGGGTCGGGGGCGCGCTCGCCGCCGGCGCGGGGATCGCCTGCGGCTGCTGGGGCTCGAGCGGCGCGTCCTGCTCGCGCAGCGAGCGGATCACCCGCTTCGAGATCGTCGAGAGCGTCTGGAGGACCCCGGTGCCCTGGGTCGCCACCGCCTCGAAGATGGGGGCACTCCCGAGGCCCAGTCGTCGGTGGAGATCCTCGATGGCATAGGGATCCGCGAGGTCCCGCTTGTTGTACTGCACGACGAGCGGAAGGCGCTCGAGGCTCCGCCCATAGGCGGCCAGATCCTGCCGCAGCTCGCGCAGCGACGCGAGATTGGCCTCGCAGCGTTCGGAGCGGGAATCGAGGACGAGCACGATGCCGGCCACCTGATCGAGGAGCTGCTTGCGGGTCGGGGCCTGTTCGCGATTTCCCGGTACGGCGACCATCTCGATCTGCGTGCGCACGCCCGCGATCTCGCCGAGCGCGATCGGAAGCACCTCGTAGCCCACCGTCGGATCGATCCGTGTGGGCACCTGCTTGATCTCCCCGCGGTGATCGGGGCGCAGCTTGGCGAAGGCCGCGTGCAGGTTCGTGGACTTCCCGGATCCCTCCGGTCCCCAGTAGACGATGCGCGCGTTCACCTCGCCGGCGTCGCGGCTCACCTTCGGCATCTAGAGTTTCCCCTTCTTGGTCAACATCCGGCGGGCGTGTGTCGAGATCACGGCCGGAACGTCCTTGCTCTTCATCAGCGAGAGCATGTCGCTCTCGTGAAGCTGGCTGACGAAGCCCATCGCGAGCGGTTGCGGTGTCTTCGGGTTCGAGGCTAGCGCCAGCTTGACCTTGTAGCTTCGGGTCCACTGGCGGTTGTTCGCGACGATGCGAAGCACCTCGTCCCCGACGTTGCGCGACTGCGCGATCGCGATGACCTCGTTGTCGGTGGTCTTGGGGCTCAGGATCGCGGCGACGGCGACGACCTTGTTGCGATCCCGCACGAGCAGGCCGCGCGCCTCACGGTTGCCGAGTCGCCCGAGCTTGATCTTCTGGTACACCGACATCTTCTGGATCAATGCGTAGAGGTTCGTGGACGCGCCCATCTGCGCCTTGCCGCTGCTCTCGGGCGTCTCGTGGACGAGCGAGCGGGCGAGGTGTGCGAGATCGTCGCCGAGCACGGCGCGCAGGGCGGCTTCGGCGTCGGCATCGCTGACGATTCCGCCGCCGGCCGGCGAAGAGTTCTTCGAGACGTCCTCTCCGATGAAGACGAGGATGCGCTCGATGACGGAGCGCCCGGTCAGGGGGTTCGAGCCGAGTGCGTCCACGATCTCCGGCGCTCGCAGCATGCGCTCCTGGTTGTTCGAGACGATGTCGACGAGGCGCTTGAAGGGGAGCCCCGCCAGGAAGGCGAGGGTGGCGTCGTCCGCGGCGGGGTTGAGTGCGATCGGCTCGACGCGTGCCTCCTGGTTTCGAAAGACGCGGGCAAGGTGGGAGAGGATCGCCGGGTGGACCTCCCCGGAGAGCACCGTCTGGCACACGCCCTCCGGAAGGCTCTCGAGGCTGTCGCGCGCGAGGCTCTTCACCTCCGCGTCCGGATCGTGCATCAGCGCGAAGAGCACCGTGGCGAGCTCGATCGGCGGCAGCGGAAGCGCCCCGCGAGCCGCCATCAGGCGCGCGTCGCGCGGCGCATCGCGCCGGGCGTAGCGCTCCGCCTGCGGCGAGAGCGTGAGCCGGATCCGCTGCGCTTCTCTCGTGTCCGGCACGCCCCCCCCCAGAGTCGGCGCAGCGGGGCGGCACGCCCCGGTTGCACCGAGGCCGATCGCTTGCAGGCGGCTAGGAAGCCGCCCGGGCCGCGTTCGCCTCGGCGATGACCTTCTCCCTCACCTGCGCTGGAGTCTCGTCGTAATGTGAGAACTCCATGTGAAACTCGCCCTGTCCGCCGGTGATGCTCGTCAGGGCGCTCGCGTACTCCAGCATTTCGGCCATCGGGACCTGCGCCTGAATGACCTGGGCGGATCCCCGCGACCCGCTCGACTGAACGCGCCCGCGTCGCTGCGAGACATCGCCCAGAATGTCGCCGACGAACTCGCTCGGAACCGCGATCTCGACCTTCATGATCGGCTCGAGGATCGTCGGGTGGGCCTTTTCCACCGCAGCCTTGAAGCCGAACGATCCCGCCAGCTTGAAGGCCATCTCATTCGAGTCGACCGCATGGTGCTTGCCATCGACGCAGCGGACCCGCAAATCGACCACCGGAAAGCCCGCCAGCGGGCCCGCGCTACACGCTTCGATGACCCCCTTCTCGACCGCCGGAATCAGATTGCGAGGGATCGATCCACCGACGATTTCGTCGACGAACTCGACCCCTTCCCCGCGGGGCTTCGGCTCGACCGTCAGATAGCAGACGCCGAACATCCCCTTGCCGCCGGTCTGCTTCTTCAGCTTGCCCTCCACGTTCTCGGCCCGCCGCGTCACCGTCTCGCGGTAGGGGACCTTCGGGCGTTTGAGCTCGACGTCGACGCCGAAGATCCTGTGCAGTTTGGCCGCCGTGGTGCGCACGTGCAGCTCGCCCATGCCGGAGAGCAGGAACTCCCCGGTCGAGGCCTCGCGAGCGACGTGAAGGGTCGGGTCCTCCTCCACGAGGCGCGCGAGCGAGGTGTAGAGCTTGTCCTCGTCCGCCCTGGCCTTGGGCTGGATCGCATAGGAGATCACGCCCCGCGGGATCGGGATCTCCGTCAGGCGCACGCCACCCTTCTCGCTCGTGAGTGCGTGCCCGGTGCGGGTGGCCTTGAGCTTGGCCACCGCCACGATGTCGCCGGGGCCCGCCTCGGGGACGTCGACATGCTCCTCGCCGCGCAGGAGCAACAGCTTGGAGATGCGCTCGCGCTGATCCGCGGTGGCGTCGAGCACGCTGCTGTCGGGCGTGAGGCGCCCCGAGACGACGCGCAGTACGGAGAGCGTCCCGGCGTAGCGATCGATGATGGTCTTGAAGACGATTGCCGAGAAGGGGGCGTCCGGGCTCGGCTCGACCAGGATCTCGGCGTCGTTCGGGTCGCGCGCGGGCCAGGCCCCGCGGGCCTCCGCGGAGGGGAGGATCCCGACGAGAGCGTCGAGCAGGGATGCCACACCGATCTCCGCGCTTCCGGAGCCGCAGAGCACCGGTACGAGACGTCCGCTGCGTGTCCCCGCGATCAGGCCGTGCAGGACCTCGTCGTCGGCGAGCTCGCCGCTCTCGAGGTACTTCTCGAGCAGCACGTCGTCGCACTCTGCGACCGCCTCGACCAGCGCCTCCCGCGCGGCCTCCGCGGCGCCGGCCAGCTCGGCCGGGATCGCGCCCGGGCCGTCCGCGCCGACGCTCCGCATGCCGAGCAGGTCCACGACCCCACGGGCCTGCGATTCGGTGCCGAGCGGCAGCGTCAGTCGCACGGGGTTCAGCTCGAGTCCGCGCAGCGCTTCGATGGCTGCGTCGAAGTCCGCGTGCTCGCGGTCGATGCCGCTCACGAAGGCCAGGATCGGGATGCCGAGCCCCTTCGCAGCCGAAACCATCCGCTGCGCCCCGACCTTCGCGCCTCCCACCGCCGACACGACCAGCACGGCGCTGTCGACCGCGTGCAGTGCGATCCGGCCCTCGGCCTGGAAGTTCGAGTCCCCGGGAGTGTCGATGAGCGTCAGGTGGCGACCGTTCCAGTCGAAGCCGTAGACCGCGGAGCTGATCGTGTGCAGGCGCTCCTTCTCCTCCGGGAGGTGGTTCAAGCAGGAGCTGCCGTCGGTCACGCGACCCAGCTCGGCCCGCGCGCCCGAGACGTGAAGAATCGCCTCGCCGAGCGAGGTCTTGCCGTCTCCCGAGTGGCCCACCAGCGCGAAGTTGAAGGTCTCGCAGGGCTTCGTGTTCTTCATGTCGACCGCTCCTTTCGGGATGGTTCCGCATGGGGCCGGTTCTTCTCGAAGATCAGGCGCAGGCCCTCGAGGGTGAGGAAGGGCTCCACGCGCTCGATGGTGCGGCTTTCCGCGCTCACGCGGCTCGCGAGCCCGCCGGTGGCGACGACCCGCGCCTCCTCACCGAGCTCGCCGCGGATCCGGTCCACCATCGCGTCGACGACGCCCGCATAGCCGTAGAGCAGCCCCGACTGGAGGGCGCCGGTCGTCGTCCGGCCGATCACGGACTTGGGCTTGGCGATCTCGACCCGGTGCAGCATCGACGCGCGCTCGAAGAGCGCCTCCATGCTGACCTGGATGCCGGGGAAGATCGCGCCGCCGAGGTACTCGCCCTCGCGCGACACGCAGTCCCAGGTGGTCGCGGTTCCGAAGTCGACGGCGATCACCGGCCCGCCGAAGATCTCGTAGGCCGCTACGGCGTTCACGATGCGGTCCGCGCCCACCTCCCGCGGGTTCTCGTAGCGCACCGGCATTCCCGTCCGTATCCCGGGACCGACCACGAGCGGCGGGCGCTCGAAGAGCTTCGTCGAGACGCGCTCCCAGATCGGCAGCAGGGGCGGAACCACGCTCGAGATGATCACGTCGCTCACCTCGCTGACGCGTCGCTTCTCGGTGGCGAAGAGCGCGGAGATCACGAGCCCCACCTCGTCGGAGGTCTGCTCCCGACGCGTGCTCGTGCGCCAGTGCTGGGAGAGCCTCCCCGGGCCCTCGGATGCGTAGTCGAAGAGCCCGAGGGAGACGTTCGTGTTTCCGATGTCGATGACGAGCAGGGTGGTCACGCTGTCTCCTTGGCGATCGTCACGTCCCCGGCGACGACCCGCTGCTCGTGCCCGTCGTCCCGCCGCACGCGCAGGGCGCCGTCCGCGTCGATGCCGACGACGCGGCCCGCGAGCTCGGATCCATCGAGCTCGAGCACCCGCACGCGTCTTCCCGGCATTCGGAACCTCGCCTCGAAGGCCGGGCGCATCGCCGCGAAGCCTCCCTGCGCGCACGCGTCGAGCGTGCTCTCGAGCCGATTGTACAGGCAGCGGGCGAAGGCCGTGCGATCGATCGGGCGTCCGGTGTGCGACGAAAGGCTCGTCGCCAGCGCCCGGAACTCCTCGGGAAACTCGGAGCGGTCGACGTTCAGGTTCACGCCGATGCCGAGCACGAGGAAGGCGACCCGGCTCGCCTCCGCGCCGAGCTCCATCAGGATTCCGGAGGTCTTGAGGCCACCGAGGAGCACGTCGTTGGGCCACTTGATCTCGACCGAGCCGGGGTCGTCGACGCTGGCCTCGACGGCCTCGGCGACCGCGACGGCGGCCGCGAGGATCCAGGTGGGCGCCTGCGCAGTCTCGAGGCGCGGCCGCAGCACGATCGACGTGTACAGGTTCCTGTAGGGCGGCGAGAAGAAGGAGCGGCCGAGGCGTCCGCGTCCGGCGCTCTGGCCCTCGGCAACGACGGTGGTGCCGTGCACGGCGCCGCTGCGCGCGAGCTCGAGGGCGACGCGATTGGTCGAATCGGTGCTGTCGAAGTAGCGGATGTCGCGAGCGAGCCAGCGCGTCGCGAGCCCCGCATGGATCTCCTCCGGATACAGGCGGTCCGGGGTCGTGCAGAGGCGATACCCGCCGCCCGGTGCGGCCTCGATCGTGTAGCCCTGCTCGCGCAACGCCTCGACGTGCTTCCAGATCTGCGCGCGGGAGACACCCTGGTCTGCGGAGAGCTTCTCTCCCGAGGTCACGCGGCCGTCGGCGCGGCGCAGGGATTCGAGCACGCGCGCCGGGCCGCTCTTCAACGCGTCGCTCCTCCGGTCCCTGTGCTCCGCTCGCTCGCGCCGAGCGCGTCCATCTCCATCGCGAGGTCGGCGCAGGGAGCGGAGTGGGTGAGGGCGCCGATCGAGATCCGGTCGACTCCGGTGGCCGCGAAGGCACGGACGTTCTCGAGCCGGACGCCTCCCGACGCCTCCAGGAGAGCGCGGCCCGCGACGCTCTTGACGATGCGCTCGAGCTCGCCCGGCGAGCGGTTGTCGAGCAGCAGGAAGTCGGCGCCGGCATCGAGCGCCGCGAGGGCATCCGCCTCGCTCTCGACCTCGACCTGGATGCGCAGGCCGCCCGGGGCCGCGGCGCGCGCCGCCCGGAGTGCGGGCTCGACGCCGCCAGCGATCGCCAGATGGTTGTCCTTGAGCAGGATGCCGTCGAAGAGGCCGATGCGATGGTTCACGGCTCCACCGATCGCGGTGGCGTACTTGTCGAGGAGCCTCCAACCGGGCAGCGTCTTGCGGGTGTCGACGATGCTGACGCCGGTGCCCGCCACGGCCTCGACGAAGCGCTGCGTCAGGGTCGCGACCCCGCACATCCGCCCGAGGAAGTTGAGCGCGGTGCGCTCGGCGGCGAGGAGCGCGCGCAGATCGCCGGAGAGCCGCGCGATCGGCTCGCCGGCCAGCGCGCGATCTCCGTCGCGGCGCGGCGCCTCGAAAGACACACCGGGATCGAGCTCGCGGAAGACCGCCTCGGCGACGGCGAGCCCGCAGACGACGAGCGACTCGCGCGCCTCGATCCGTGCGGCGCCCGGCCGACCCGCCTCGACCACGCAAGGGGTGGTGGCATCGCCGGATCCGAGATCCTCGTGGATCGCGAGCCGCAGGAGCGGCATCCAGCTGTGCGGCGCGGGTAGGGTGGCTCGGGCGCCACGCATTCCCGAGAGGATAGCGGCAAGTCGGCCGAGGATCCCGACCCGTGCGAGGGGGCGGCGCGCTAGCTGCCGTCCTCTCCCTTCATGCGCCGGATCTCCTCGCGGATCAGCGTCTCGGCCATCTGGGGGATCACCTCCCAGGCGATCGCCTCGATGCGCTCCACCGCGTGACGGACGATCTGGTCGGTCACGTCGCTGAGCGACTCCCACGCGACCTTCTCGAGCGTCTCGTGGAGCTGGCTGCGGAGCCGGGGCCCGACCGCCTCGAGCGCGTTGCGCGCCAGGGCCGCCACCTCGGCGTCGCGCGTGGAGCGGGGCGCGGGCTCGGGGATCACGAGGCCGCGGTCCTCGGGGAAGTCCGGCTGCGGCGGGGGCTCGGGCTCCGGCTCGAGCAGCTCGAGCGAGCCGGCGTCGAAGCGGAAGGACCCAGCCGGCGCCTCTCCGAACGCCGCGCCAGCGGGCGTCGGCTTCGGGGGCTCGACCGCGAAGGGATCGCCCAGGTCGGAGGCGGAGACGTCGAAGCCCTTGGCCGCTTGCGGATCGAGGACCGTCGCGCCCGCGAGGTCTCCGTCGTCGACGCGCAGCGGCGAGTCATCGACTGCGTGCCTGGACGCGATCTCGAGATCGACGAAGCGCTCGCTCACGAGCGCCCTTCGCTCGGGCATGGACATCGACGCGTCCGGGTCCAGACGCGCCAGGTCGGCCTCGCCGATCGTCTCCCCCGCAGGGACCAGCCCGTCATCGGTCGCGGATGCGGACCACTCCCCCGCGGGCTCTTCCGGCAGCATCATCACCGTGTGCTCGGAGGGGGCCCGCGCTCGCCCGATTCCTTCGCCCGCGCTCGGCTCGCTGCCGCCGAAGGCGAACGCGCTTTCTGAGCTGTCGAGGTCCACCTCGTGGTCGCCTGCGAAGCTGGGCTCCTCGGCGAGCTCCGCGGGCAGGAGATCATCGATCTCCTCGTCGAAGAAGTCGAAGCTCTCGGCGCTGTCGGTCGCCACGGGGGCTGCCACCGCTGCGAGACGCGGCTCGGGTCGCGACGCTAGCGGCACGCCGACCGGGCGCGGCACTGCCTGGGGCTGCACCGTGCGGGGCGCCGCCGCCGGAGCGGGCTTGCGGCTCGCGGCGAGTGCGAAGAGCCGCTGTACCTCGTCCACGAGTGTCTGGGCCTCGAAGGGCTTTGCGATGTGGCCGGCGGCGCCACAGCGCGCGGCCCGCTCCTCGTCGAAGGCTTCGAAGGTTCCGGTCAGCAGCAGCACCGGGATGTGTCGCAGCGCGGGGTCGGCCTGGACGGCCTCGCATACGTCGTAGCCGCTGCGGCCCGGCATCACGCAGTCCGCGAGGATTGCGTCGGGTCGGACCTCGCGAGCCCGGACGAGCGCATCGTCGCCGTTATCGACCGTGACCAGCGTGATGTCCTCGCTCGCGAGGCTGATCCCCACGACCTTCTGGATCGTCACGCTGTCGTCGGCGAGCAGCAGGGTCTTGGACATGGCACCCCCGGTAGACATGCGGCGCGGGCGTCCCGCCGACGCCGCCTCGGACTCGGCATGCTGTATCGTCGCGGGACGCCATGGGATTGAATGCTTTTCCGGCGCTTCCGTCCAGTCTGTAACGGGAAGCGGGAGCTTCAAGGGGTCGGGCGGCCACACCGATGCAGGGGCAGGACCACCGCCAGATGCAGCTCTCCGCCGCGGCCCGCTCGGACCTAGGCCGTCGCCGGCCGGCCAACGAGGACACCTACGCAGTGGCCCCGGAGCTGGGGCTCTACCTCGTGGCCGATGGCATGGGGGGGCACCGGGCCGGGCAGGTGGCGAGCGGCCTTGCAGCGCGGACCGCGCTGGCGACGCTCCGCTCGCTCCACGACGGGCGGAGCGGTGCGGTCGAGCGCCTGCGCGCCTGTGTGACGGCCGCAAACGCCGAGATCCTGTCCAGCTCGCGGGCGAAGCCGGAGCTGGCGGGGATGGGTACGACCGTCGTCGCAATGCTGGCGGACGGTGCCCGCGTGGCACTCGCCCACGTGGGCGACAGCCGGGCCTACCTGGTCCGCGGGGCTGCGATCCGCCGGCTCACCGAGGATCACACCCTCGTGGGCGAGCTGCTTCGGCGCGGCGAGATCAGCGAGCGGGCCGCCGCTTCGCACCCGCAGCGCCACGTGCTGCTGCGGGCTCTCGGCGTGCGCCGGAACGTCGATCCCGACATGCTCGAGCTCGTCCCGGAGCCCGGGGACCGCTATCTGCTCTGCTCCGACGGTCTGACGGGCCACCTGGCGGATGCGGAGATCGCCGAGCTCGTGTCCGACGACTCCGACCTCGACGCCGCCTGCGAACGCCTGATCGACCTCGCAAACCGGCGGGGCGGAGACGACAACATCACGGTCGTCCTGCTTCGCTGCGAGGCCTCCTAGGCCTCGCAGCGAAGCAGGGCAGGGCAGGGCAGGCCCGTGGACGTTGCGACGATCCGGCCGGTGGCAGCCAGCTCCGCTCGCCTGCGGCTCGCTGCGCGCGCTCCGCGCTTGCGCTTGCCGGGCCTCGCGGGCGGCGCGCTCGCTAGCCCGGATCTCTTCCTGAGGTGAGAAATGCGCGCTAGCGGTCGAGGAGGCTCTTGAGCTTTGCACGCAGGCGCAGGACGGCCTTGGTGTGGATCTGGCAGACGCGGGACTCGGTGATGCCGAGGATCCCGCCGATCTCCTTCATGTTGAGATCTTCGTAGTAGTACAGCGAGATCACGAGGCGCTCCTTCTCGGGGAGCGCCTGGATCGTGTGCGCGATCACCTGCTTCATCTCGCTGAGCTTGAGCGACGCGAAGGGGTTCTCCGAGTTCACGTCCTCGATGATGTCCGCGTAGGTGCCCGTGCGGTCGCCGTCGGAGTTCGTGCCGCGGATCTCCTCGAGATTCACGAGCGAGATGCCTCGCACCTGGTTCAGCAGCTCGTGGAACTTGTCGAGCTGGAGTCCGAGGGAGTCCGCCACCTCGTCGTCGCTCGCGGAGCGTCCGAGTCGCTGCTCGACCTCTCCGTAGGCGCGCTCGAGGCGGCGGCTCTTCTGACGAACGCTGCGCGGGACCCAGTCGAGCGAGCGCAGCTGATCGAGGATTGCGCCCTTGATGCGGAACTCGGCGTAGGTCTTGAACTTGCAGTTCTTGTCGGGGTCGTATTTCTCGATCGCGTCCATCAGACCGATGACCCCGGTGTTGTGCAGGTCGTCGAGGTCGATGTGCGAGGGCAGGCGGACCGCGATCCGATTCACGATGTAGCGGATCAGCGGGGTGTGCTCGAGAACGATCTGCTCCCGCAGATGGGACGAGATCTGCGTGTCGTTTTCCTTGGCTTCGCGGAGCAGTGAATCCATTTCCGTTCCTCCTCGCTCGAGTGGCGTCTCCGGGTGCCTCGCGCGCCCGGCCAGCGACGGGGGGCGACAAAGCACGGGCTATGCCAACCCCGGCCGCTGGCCCGGCCGCGGCTTCGAAAAAGTCGCAAGCGGGGCGCAACCTCGTCCGTATACGCTCGAAATCAAAAGGGTTTCAGGCCTGGCGTGCCGGCGGATGATGCGAAGCCGCGTGCGCTGTAGGCCCGCCGCCCGAGGCGGCGGCAGGGACCGCCAACCGGCGGAAGCGTCGGAGTTCCGACGCCGGCGGGGGTGGGGAGTTACGAATCCGTCAGCGAGGGATGGGCCTCGGCCGGACTACGCCTCGCTGAGCGCTTCGCTTGCGGGCTCGAGGCCCTTCTTCTTGATCTTCTCGGTCAGGGTGGTGCGGTTCATGCCGAGTAGCTGCGCGGCCCGGTTCTTGTTCCAGTGCGTCTGCTCGAGCGCCTGCACGATCAGGTGCGTCTCGAAATCCTCGACCACGTCGCGGAAATTGAGACCGCCCCTCGGCAGCTGGGGTACCGCGGAGACGGGCGGGCTGGTCCGTCCCAGGGAGGGGGGAAGCTCGGCGGCACCGATCTCGCCCTCGCCGCTGAGCACCACGAGCCGCTCGATCACGTTTTCGAGCTCGCGGACGTTTCCGGGCCAGGAGTGGGCAAGCAGTCGCTCTTCGACCTCGCGGGAGAGCGTCGGAATCGGTCGGCCGCGATCGCGGTTCGTGCTCTCGAGGAAATGCTTCAACAGCAGTGGGATGTCCTCCCGCCGCTCGCGCAGCGGGGGTACCTCGATCGGGATCACGTTGAGTCGGTAGAAGAGGTCCTCGCGGAAGCGGCGCTCACGGATCGCCGTCTCGAGGTCCTGGTTGGTGGCGGCGATCACGCGGACGTCTACCGAGAGGGTCTTCGAGGAGCCTACGGGCTCGAAGCTGCGGTCCTGGAGCACGCGCAGGAGCTTGACCTGGAGATTGGGGCTCATGTCCCCGATCTCGTCCAGGAAGATCGTTCCGTGATGGGCGAGCGCGAAGCGTCCCTCGCGGTGGTTCACGGCGTTGGTGAAGGCTCCGCGGACGTGTCCGAAGAGCTCGGATTCGAGCAGCTCCCCCGGGATCGCGCCGCAGTTGACGGTGACGAACATCCGCTCCGCCCGGCGGCTGTTGTAGTGGATCGCGCGGGCGATCAGCTCCTTGCCGGTGCCGCTCTCGCCCGTCACGAGCACCGTGCTGTCGGTGTCGGCGACCTTGGCGACGACGTCGAGGACCGCCCGCAAGGCGGAGCTGTTGCCGACGATGCTCTCGAAGCGGTATTTCGTGCGCAGCTGGTGCTGCAACATGCGGTTCTCGGTCTTGAGCCGGCCGAGCTCGATCGCCTGTTCCACGAGCCGGCGCACCGCATCGAGGTGCTGCTGTTCGAAAGGCTTCTCGAGGTACCAGAAGGCACCGGCTCGCAGCGCTTCGACGGACTGCTGCGCGCCGCCGTAGCCCGTGATCACGATGCAGGGCAGATCCGGCGCAAACTCGTGGATCTGGCGCACGAGCTCGAGGCCGTTGATGCCCGGCATCTTCACGTCGGCGAGCACGAGGTCCATGGGCTGCGCCGCGAGGAGCGCGAGCGCCTCGGTCGAGTCGCGCGCTGTCGAGACCTGGTGGCCGACGCGACGCAGGATCCGCTCGAGGGCTCTACGATAGAGCTCCTCGTCGTCCACGACGAGAACGTGGGACAGAGACGGATCCCTCCCTCGGGTGAGGGGGGTGCCCGGAGTGTAGGCGCGGGTTCGCGGGGGTTCAAGCGTCTCCGATCCGGGACCGATACGCGCTGCATGAACACGCAGGCCGCGGCCTCCGGGGTGGGCGACCCCGAGGCCACCCCCAAGCAGGCGCCCGGCCTCGTCCTGTTGGTGGACGACGAGCCCCTGCTGCTGCGCTCGCTGCGCCGCATCCTCGAAGCAGACGGCCACAGGCTCGCACTCGCCGAGTCGGCCCAGGCGGCCGAAGCCACGCTGGCCGATCCCGAGCTCGACGTCATCGTGCTCGATCTCTTCCTCGGGGACGCGAGCGGCATGGGGCTGCTCGAACGCGTGAAGCGCGAACGGCCCGAGGTCGAGGTGGTCGTGATGACGGGCCACGCGAGCATCGAGAGCGCGGTGCGCTGCATCCGGCACGGCGCCTTCGACTACCTCGCGAAGCCCTTCGACGACGTGTTTCGCGTCCGGACGACGGTGGGCAAGGCGCTCGAGCGACGCCGACTCCTGTGCCGGAACCGGGAGCTGGAGCTCGAGCTGCGCAGCCGCTCGGCCGCCCCGGATCTGGTGGGCGCTTCCGCTCCGATGCGCTCGCTGCTGCGCACGCTGCACGCGCTGCGCCACAACGAGAGTCACGTCCTGATCCAGGGCGAGAGCGGCACCGGCAAGGAACTCGTGGCCCGCGCGTTGCGCGCATCGAGCCCGCGTGCGACGGGCGCCTTCGTCCCGGTGGACTGCGGCGCACTCCCCGAGACGATCATCGAGTCCGAGCTCTTCGGACACGAACGCGGCGCCTTCACCGGGGCGACCGGCGCGACCGGGCTCTTCCGGATGGCCAACCGCGGGACGCTCTTCCTCGACGAGATCGGCGAGCTCCCGCTCGGCGTGCAGGCCAAGCTGCTGCGGGCGCTCCAGCACAAGGAGATCCGCCCGGTGGGCTCTGCGTCGGCGGTGCCGGTCGACATCCGCGTGATCTCGGCCACCCACCGCAACCTCGGCGAGATGGTCGCGGAGGGGCGCTTCCGCGCGGACCTCTTCTACCGCCTCGACGTCGTGCGGCTCGAGATCCCTCCGCTGCGGGAGCGGCGCGAGGACATCCCGCTGCTCGTCCACCACTTCCTGCGCAAGCACGCGGGGTCGCCGGAACGGGTCCACGCGATCGACGATGCCGCCCTCGGCGCGCTGGTCGAGGCCGAATGGCCCGGAAACGTTCGCGAACTCGAGAATGCGATCGAATCGGCGCTGGCTTTCGCGCCAGGGCCGGTGCTGCGCCTGGCGGACCTCGCCGGCGCCCGCCGACGCCCCGCGGCGGCCACCAGCGCGGCCCCGCCGTCCGACCTCCCGCTCTCGCTCGAGGCCTATGAGCGCTGCGCGCTCGAGCGGGCATTGCGCGAGGCCCGAGGCAACGCCACCGAGGCCGCGCGGCGACTCGGGATCGGCCGCAGCACCTTCTATCGCCGACTCGCGGTCCACGGCATCCCGACCCGCAGCGGGGGTGGTGGGGCGGCGCCGATCGGGTAGCTTCCCGCCTTCCCCCCAAGAGTCCCGATTTCGAGCGGGTCGCAGCGCCGTGTGCGCCGCGCCAGGGGGCTTGTTGTGGAGGCATCTCCTTCGCGCGTGCAGATCCTGTTGGTGCAGCCTCCCGGCGCGGGTCCGGAGCTCTCCGCTGCGCTCGCTCTGCTGTCGGGTGCGACCCGGATCTCGCTGGCCGCTGACTCGCGCGCCTGTGCGGAGCACTGCGCGACCGGCGAAGTGGACGTCATCGTCGCCCACCCCGAGCTCGGCGAGGAGGTTTCCGGGGTGCTCGCCTCCGCGGGGATCGACGGACCGCCGGTAGTGGTGGTGACCCCGGCTGCGGACTCGGCTGCGGCGCTCGAATGGTTCCGGCGCGGCGCGGCGGACTGCGTCGCGGCGACGGGGCAGCTGCCCGAGGCCCTCGGGCTCGCGCTGCTCGAGCAGATCCGGCGACGACGCGCGATCGTGGAGCGGGGCGCCGCCGATCGCCGGATTCGCGATCTCGAGCGCTACAACGACCACATCATCCAGAACATGAACAGCGCGCTTCTCGTCGTGGACGCCGAAGCGCGGATCACGGCCTGCAACCCGCCGGCCGAGCGCATCCTGGGCCGAGCCGCGGAGCAGCTGCATGGCCGTCCGCTCGGGCCGGGCCTCGACGGCCCGGCGCGGCTGCTGCTGCGCTCCCTCGCCAGCGGAGCGCGCTTCCGCGGCGCCGAAAGCGAGATCGCACGCGAGGACGGGAGCGTCGTCCCGATCGGCATCTCGTGCGCGCCGATTCTCGACTCGGACGGGGTGCGCATCGGCGCGGTCGCAACCTTCCAGGACTTGACTGCGATGCGCCAGCTGCAGCGGCAGGTGCTGCAGAGCGAGAAGCTCGCATCCCTCGGTCAGCTCGCGGCAGGCGTGGCGCACGAGATCAACAATCCCATGGGCTTCATCCATGCGAACCTGGCCCAGATGGCGGAGTACGCCCGCGATCTGCGACGCGCGTGGAGCCGCGTCGAGGAGCTCCAGAAGAGCCTCGCGGCCGGGCCGCGCGAGGAGATCCTGGCGGCCAGCGAGCGCCTGGCGACGACCGCGGACGAGGTGGACGTCGCCTACCTGCTCTCGGACCTGGCCAAGGCGATCCGGGAATCGCAGGAGGGGTCCGAGCGCATTCGTCACATCGTGAGCGACCTGCGCGACTTCTCGCACCAGGACACCGGCGAGCGGGTACCCGCCGACGTGAACCAGTGCCTCGAGTCCACGGCGAACATCGTCTGGCCGATGATGAAGCACCTCGTCGTGCTCGAGAAGGAGTACCAGGAACTTCCCGCCGTGAACTGCTTCCCGATGCAGCTCAAGCAGGTCTTCATGAACCTGCTCGTGAACGCCTTCCAGTCGATCGAGGAGCGCATCGGCTCCGGCAGCGGGAGCGGTCGCGTCCGCCTGCGAACGCGCCGGACGGCCGACGGCGTCGAGATCCAGGTCGAGGACGATGGCGTCGGCATCGCTCCGGAGAACCTCGGGCGGCTCTTCGACCCCTTCTTCACCACGAAGAAGGTCGGTATGGGGACGGGCCTCGGGCTCTCGACCTCCTACAGCATCGTGCGCCGGCACGGCGGGACGCTTCGCGTCGAAGGGCGACCCGGGCGCGGCGCGCTCTTCCGGGTGCTACTGCCGCTCGACGGCGGGGAGGCAGAGGTTGAGGCAGATGTCGGCTGAGCCCTGCGTGCTGCTCGTGGACGACGAGGCGCGCATCCTCTCGGCGCTGCGCCGGACCCTGCGCCGAGAGGGCTTCGAGATCGTGACGGCAGAGAGCGCCGCCGAGGCGCTGCGAATCCTGGACGCGCGTCCGGTGGATGCGATCGTGTCCGACCAGAAGATGCCGGGCGGGTCTGGCCTCGCGTTGCTCGCGGAGGCGGGGCGCCGGCGCCCCGAAGCGGCGCGCATGCTGATCACCGGCGTCAGCGACGAGATCCCGCGCGAGGCGCTCGAGAGCGCGGGTGTGTGCGCGCTGATCACGAAGCCCTGGGACGACGCGAGGCTCAAAGCCACGCTGCGCCGCGCGCTCGGGCTCGACTGAGGGTCGGATCCTCGGCGCCCGCAAGGAGGCCGGCGCGAGAGCCGGCCTCCGCGCAGCGAGCCGCAGGCGAGCGAAGCCCATCGGGTTAGTCCGGGGAGACGCGGCTCAGGTACTCGAGATCGCTCTTCTGGCTGGCCTTGCCGCCGATCGCGAGGACGCGGTGGGAGCGCTGGCGCCCGCGGCAGAAGTAGATCCGCCCCTTGCCCGCGAAGCCGAGCTCGAAGATCGAAAGCCCCGGCGGGAGCCCGCCCACCTTGCGGCGAACCGCGGCGTTGGCGACCTCCGAGTCGAGGCGCTTGATCGCCTCCTCGGCGCGCAGCCGCAGCGACTCGTCGCCGAGGGCGGCCATGTCGTCGAGCGCGCGGTCGTCGATCTCGAGGTTGTGGTAGAGCGTCCGCATCCGGCGGCCGAGCTGCTCGCTCGAGCGGCGGCTCGTCGCGGGAGCGCGCGTCGCGAGGCGCAGCCGCTCCTCGAGGGTTCCGATCTCCCGCTCCTTCTGGCCGAGATCCTCGACGGCCTCGTCGAGGAGGTCCTCGAGCGCCTGCCGCTCGCGCTCCAGATCGCTGGTGTGCCCCAGCTGTTCGCGCAGCTGCACCTCGCGCTCCGTGAGGTCGCGGAGTCTCGCCTGGAGCGATCCCCGTTCGCCCTGCAGCGCGTGGATCTCGTCGGCATGGGCTCGCTCTGCGGGCTCGAGGTGTGCGAGGCGGTGTTGCACCTTCTCGAGCTCGCCCTGGATCGAACGGGCGCGCTCCGCAGCGCTGTCGCGTGCGCCGACGGCGGCCTCGACGAGCGCGGCCCCGCTGCGCGCGACGCGGCGGTGGTATGCGAAGAGCCAGGGGATCAGGATCGCGCCGTAGGCGACGAAGATCGAGCCGGCGAGCAGGGAGTCGAGCGGGATCGACACACTCACCTCGACGATCGCCGGCAGCAGCGTGTCCGCCTGTGCGAAGGGCGAGTCGAAGCCGAGACGCGGGGACGGGGGCAGCGGCTGTCCGTCGAGATAGATCGGCGTGCGTCTGTCGGCCCCGATCACGAGCGGGGCGACGCGCACGCCGCCGATGCGCACCCAGGGCGACTCGCGGGTCGCTTTTTCGACGCCGGCCTGGATCCGGGGCACTACCCAGCCCCGGGCGGGGCTCACCTGCGTCGCGGCGACGACGGCGCTCCGGAAGTGGCGGGTCAAGAGGGCATTCGCGCCCTCGAGCGTGGCGATCATCATCAGCACGTAGATGAGGATGCCGGCATAGACCACTCGGAAGGATCCGATGCGGTCCAGGGTGCTCCATGCGCCGGGGCGGGCATCCGCCATCGTTGGGAGGGAGCATACCGTCCCACGCAGGCGCCTGCCCCGCGAGCCGCGCAAATGGGACGCGGGAAGCCCGTCAGCATGGCTGCTAGCGTCGCGCGGCGTGAGGGTCGTCGATCTCGATCGTGACATGCGGGACGTCATCCCGAGTGGTTCGACGCGCGAGAGCGAGTTCCTGTTCGCGCGCATGGCCGAGCGCACGCTGCGGGCGACTCGCGCGGGCCCGGGGCGTCGCGTACTCGACGTCGCCGCGGGTCTCGGGCAGGACGCCTCGGCCCTCGGCGCACGCGGCGCGTGGGCAGTTGCCGCCGAGCCCTCGGCCCGGATGACCGGGCTGGCGAAGCTCGTGCAGGACAAGCTCCCGGGGCCGCCCCCGATCTGGGTGCGCGCATGGTCCGACGCGCTCCCCTTCGCCGCGCACAGCTTCGACGCGGTCTACTGCAAGGGATCGCTCGATCACTTCGATCGCCCGCGCGCGGCGATTGCCGAGATGGCCCGCGTTGCGAAGGCCGACGGCCGGGTCGTGCTGGCCGTGGCGAACTTTTCTTCGGTGGCCTGCCTGTCGGCGCAGCGCCTCGACGGCCTGCGGGAGCGCTGGCTCGGTCGCACGCCCGCGCGGGGCCGGCGCCACTATGACGTCCCGCACGACCACTTTACGCGCTACGAGCTCTCGCTGATGCGAGAGCAGGCGGGCGCCGCGCTCGAGCTCGATCTGGTCGAGGGCGTCTCCCTGGCGTGGGGCTTCCCGGGCTGGGCGCGGGCCGTCGGGCGTCTGCCCGCGCCGGTGGCGGGGGCCGCGCTTCAGATGCTCGACGGGCTCGCGCGCAGGCTCCCCGGGCTCGCGGACGTCGTGATCCTCGCCGGTCGCCCGCGTCGCTCGGCGACGAGCTCCGAGTAGACGGCTGCGGTGGCCCGCGCAACGCGGGGCCAGGCGTAGGCCGCCTCGACCCCGCGCCGTCCGCGCGCTCCGAGCTCGGCGCGAGCCTCCGGCTGCTCGAGCAGCCGTGAGATTCCCTTCGCGAGGGCCTCGGGGTTCTGCGACTCGACGAGGATGCCCCCCCCGCCGGTGTTCACGACCTCGGGCAGCGCGCCCGCATGCGCGGCCACCACGGGCGTGCCGCAGGCCATCGCCTCGGCGGCCGGGAGTCCGAAACCCTCGTGGCGCGAGGGCACGACGACCAGCGCTGCGCGCCGATAGAGCGCGAGCAGCTGCGCAGTCTCGACGCGTCCCACGAGGTGCAGACGATCGGCGCAGCCGAGCTCCTGCGCGCGCCGCCGCGCCGGGTTTCCCTCCGAGTCATCGTCCACGAGCGTGAGTCGAACCGGCGCGGGCAGCAGTGCCAGCGCTTCGATCAGGGTCCGGATGCCCTTGTTCGGGTCCGAGGCACGCCCGATGCAGAGCAGCTCGAAGGGATCGCGCAGCGCGGCGGGATCCGGGCGGAAGAGCTCCGTGTCGACGCCGTTCGCGACCATGCGCAAGCGCGAGGGTTCGACCCGGAAGTCGCGCTCGAGATCGCGGGCGCTTGCGGCCGACGAGGTGAAGACCCGGTCGATGCGGCGCGCCACGGCGCCCTGCATTCCGGCCGGATAGAACTGCATCGACCCGATCGCCTCGCTGAGGGTGCGGTCGCGCGCGAAGGACGCGCGTCGATCGACGGAGAGCGGGTGGTGGATCGTCGTCACGACCGGGAGCCCCAGCGCACGGATCCCGAGGATTCCCCAGCCGAGGCACTGCACGTCGTGCACGATGTCGTAGCGGGCACCGCCGGCGAGCTTCGCGGCTACGCTCCGGAAGGCCCTCAGGCTGAAGGCGAAGGGCTCGGGCAGGAAGCCCATCCAGCTCGCGGCGAGCTCGTAGAAGTTCAGCGGCTCGAAGATGCGCAGCGGCTTCGGACGCGGCATCAGCTTCGCACCGCCGCCCAGGAACCATTTCTCCCAGAAGTGCTCGTTCGGGAGGCGCTGCACGTCGCGGGCGAAGGGCATCGGGTCGGGGTAGGGAGGGCCCACCAGCACGTCGACGCTGTGGCCCATGCGCGCGAGCTCGCGCGCGAGGAACCAGAGGTACACGCCTTGTCCTCCGCAGCGCATGTTGCCGCGATAGGCGACGAAGCAGATGCGCAGCGGGCGTTGCATGGCGCTAGGAGGCCGACTCGTGAGTCGGCCCTTGCGCCCGTCGCTCGGCGTAGAGCACCAGGCTCTTCGGGAAGCAATAGTTCAAGACCCGCTCGATCCGGTCGAGGAAGCTCGATGTGGTGGCCCGGATCAGGAAGAGGCGGTAGGCCCGCACCAGGCGGCTCTCTTCGGCCCGCGGGAGGCCGGCGATCGAGCGCAGCACCCAGTAGGGCGTGTGGAAGGCGTGTGCGAAGCCGACGCCGAGCGTCGCGAAGCCCGCGTCGGCGAGCGCCGCGGCGAGCTCGCGCGGTTGGAAGATCCGGATATGGCCGCCGGGAGACTCGAAGTAGTCGTCTCCGACGCGTAGATAGAGGTGCTCGCTGGTCGCCGTCGGAACGGTGACGGCGATCCGACCCGAGGGCCGCGTCACACGCGCGAGCTCGCGCGCGGCAGCGCGGAAGTCGTGGACGTGCTCCATCACCTCGGAGCAGATCACGCGGTCGAAGCACGCGTCGGGAAAGGGCAGGCGGAAGGCGTCGCCGTGGAGCATGGCCCCCGAGCCGCCGAGCTCGCGCGCGCGGGCGCGCAGCGGGCCCGCGCCGCGCCGCAGCGCGTCCCGATCGAGATCGAGGCCCACCACCCGCGCCCCGCGCTCGAGCGCTCCGAAGCAGTGGCGCCCCTCGCCGCAGCCCGCGTCGAGAAGCCGCTGCCCCGAGCGAAGCTCAAGCCGCTCGAGATCGACTGTGAGCAGCACGCAGCGTCGCCTCGAGCACCGCGGCCAGGCCCGCGGCGGCGTCGGACCAGCGAAAGACGCGTTCGACGCGCCGGCGTGCGGCGGCGCCCATGCGCTCCGCCGCTTCGGGTTCCGCGAGAATCTTCCGGATCGCTCCAGCCAGCGCGCGCGGGTCGCGCGGCGGGACGAGGATGCCGGCCTCGCCGTCGCTTCCCACGACTTCCGGAAGCGCGCCAGCGGCGTTGGCCACGACCGGAAGCCCACACGCCATCGCCTCGCTCGCCGGGAAGCCGAAACCCTCGAAGAAGGAGGGCACGATGGCGACGCGAGCGGTCGAGTACTGCTCTACGAGCTCCGGGAGCTCGAGCATCCTGTCCAGCACGCGTACACGGTGCTCGAGCCGGTGATGGCGCACGAAGCGCGGTACGAGCCCGTCCTCCGGAATGCGCCCATCGACGATCTTCAGGGTCACCGATTCCGGAAGCAGGGTCATCGCTTCGAGCAGTGTTCCGATCCCCTTCTTGCGGTCCTCGCTGCGGCCGACGAAGAGGAGATCCGTCTGCTTGGGCGTTCCCGGGATCGGTCGGAAGATCTCCGTGTCGGTGCCGTTGTAGACGACATCGACGTCCTTCTCGGGAATCCCGAAGTAGCGCTCGATCTCGCGCCGCGAGGCCTCGCTCACCGTGACGATCCGGTCGAGGCGCCGCGCGACGCGCTCCTGCATGAAGAGCGGGAAGTAGAGCGTGCGCTTGAGCTTCTTGCGCAGGCTCGGGTCGATCGCGAAGTCGGCCTCGCGGTCGATGTGGAGCGGGTGGTGGATCACGGACACCACGGGGACGCCGGTGGCGCGGATTCCGAGCAGTCCCCACGACAGACACTGGTTGTCGAACACGATGTCGAAGCGGTGGCGCGCGTGCAGGCGCTTCCAGGCCAGTAGCAGACGCAGGCCGAAGGTCTGCATCTCCGGGAAGACGCCGAAACGCGAGACGCCGAGCTCCCAGAGATTCAGCGGCCAGAGCAGCTCCAGGGGCTTCTCGCGCCGTGCCCACTCGGGATGTTTCACGCCGAAGACGTTCTGATTCGGGATCACGTGCAGCGGAATCCCCGGCTCGAGCGAGGGCAGCGGGGGGCCCGCGATCACGTGCACCTCGTGCCCCAGGCGCTGCCACTCGCGCGCGAGACAGGCGGCGTAGATGCCCTGGCCGCCGCAATACATGTTTCCGCGGTAGCTGAGCAGCGCGATCCGCACCGGGGCCTCAGGCGCGCCTGGCGTCGGAGCCCGGTCCCTTGCCCGGCGTCGGGGTCGGCGGCTCGGGCTCCTGGAAGGGTTCCACCTGGATCGTGGCGATCGTATAGCCGACCCAGAAGGTGAGGCCGAGCGCGAAGAAGACGAGGGCGGCGACCGGAAGCGCGATCGCCCAGTAGCTCTTCTGGAGGAGCCCGAGCAGGAACCACGCGCCCACGATGACGGTGCCGACGCAGATCAGGCCGCCCTGGGAGCGGGAGGAGTCGTTCATGGTTCGAGGCCCCCGGTGAGATTACCCGGCACGGCGCGCCGGGGACTGCGGATTATCGGGCCTGCGCGGGGCATGTCAACGCAGCGCGGCAGGCCGCTACCCTCCCGCGAGTGCGGGTGGTGGGGCTCATGTCTGGAACGTCGGCCGATGGGGTCGACGCGGCGTTGGTCGAATGGCCGGACGGGCCCGAGGCGCGCCCCTTCCGACTCGTTTGCTTCCACGCGGATCCCTTTCCGCCGCAGCTCCAGGAGCGCATCCACCGGCTTGCGGCCGGACGCGTGGCTGCGGGTGAGGCGTTGCGCGAGCTCGCTGCGCTCGACGTGGTGCTCGGCGAGCGCTTTGCCGGGGCTGCGCTCGCGGTCTGTCGCGCGGCGGGGCTCGACGCCACGGCGGTCGACGCGATCGCAAGCCACGGGCAGACGGTGGCGCACCACCCGGAGCTGCGCGCGACGCTTCAGATCGGCGATCCGTCCGTGATCGCCGAGCGCACCGGCTGCACGACGATCGCGGACTTCCGTCCACGCGACGTCGCCGCAGGCGGCGAGGGCGCTCCACTCGCACCCTTCTTCCACTTCGCCGCGTTCGCCGATGCCAGCGAGGGCCGCGTCGCGCTCAACCTCGGCGGGATCGCGAACCTGACCTGGAT